>DATEKH010000271.1:0-13087 GCA_035277525.1 Allostellaceae bacterium | reverse complement strand
TTGCCGCCATTGGCGAAATCGATATTGGGATAGCGGCCGAGCGTGACCGTATCGCCGGTCGCCAGCACATTGGCGTCGGCGAACCAGACATAGGTGTCGCCATCGGTATGGGCGTTGGCCACATGGCGGAGCTGCGCCGTGCGGTTCTTGACCTTGAGCGTCATCCTATCGCGATAGGTCTTCGCCGGCAGCGCGAGCCCGCGACTTTCGAGAAGTCGGTCTGCTGCGCCAAGGCAGCGCCCGCCGCGGCAAGAAACGCGCCCGCAAGCGCGGCGAGGACGATGCGATTCATGGCTTTCCCCCTTTTGCGGCGGAATCATATCCGCCGCGCCGCGTCCTTCGACAAGACACGATCGCGCGAGGCGCTGGAAGAGGCTCTAATCGGCGGCCTCGGCCTCGCTCTCGCCGTCCTGCTCTTTGGTCGCCTGCTCGAGCTTCGTCAGAATGCGCTCGAGGGCTTCGCGATCGGCGCTGGTCGTGGCGGCAAGCGCGCTTTCCTCGGCTTCGATCGCCGGCGGAATCATGGCATCGAAAACGCCGCGGCCCGCTTGAGTGAGATCGATCACCGCGCAACGCCGGTCCTCCGGCGTTTCGACCCGGGTGATGTAGCCTTTGCGGAGAAGCCGGGACACGGCGCGGCTCATCCGCACCGCATCGAGGCTGGTGACTTCGATCACGCGATGATTCTGCATCGCGCCGAATTGGCCGAGCACCGCGATGATGCGCCACTCGGGCGCGGTGAGCTTGAACCGCGAGGCCGAAACCCTGGCGAGCTGCCGCGCCAGCCGATTGGCGAGCGCCGCGATGCGGAAGGGAAGAAACGTCGCGAGATCGAACCCCTCGCCGCCAAGCGCCGCCGCCGACCTGGAATTACCTGCCACTGACCGAGCCATTCCACCTCGTTAAAAGACGTGAGGGCTTCGATGTTCCACGCGGGGTGCTTAGGAGGGCTTGCGATCACGCATCCCCACATTGCTGGGTTGCAATTCTGGCAATGGTAGAGGCGTGGCCGGTTTCGGCGGTGTCAGCGGCGCGAGCATTGATTTTCCGCGCTTTTCCGATCGTCCATCAAGTCTGGCGCGCGCGACTCGTCGGGCTTTTCAGCGCCGCGACTTGATGAAATCAACCAGGCCGCTGCCGAGCTGATCGTCCTTGGTCCCGACGCTCGCGACTTCCGAGATGTGGTTGTGGCTTCAAATAGAGGAACACCGAGTCGAAGCCGCCAGCCCCAAGGCGGCAATCGCGCCGATGCTTGCAACGATCCGAAACCGCATCTCCCCCTCCCCCGATTGCCGCGCTGGGCGGCGCTGATTATCCCGCCGCCGCGAGCTTGCGCTCGGCCAGCAGTGCGTAAAGGCTCGCGCCCAGCGGCAGCACGGCGTCGTTGAAATCATAGCCGGGATTGTGCACCTCGCAGCCGCCGGCGCCGTCGCCATTGCCGATTTGGATGTAGGCGCCCGGGACCTCCTGCAGCATGAAAGAGAAATCCTCCGACGCCATCACCAGATGGCCGTTGCGATTGACGTTGTCCTCGCCGACCAGCGCGGCCGCCGCATCGGCGATGAAACGCGTCTCGGCGGCGTCGTTGACGAGCGGCAGGAACACGACGCGGAAATCGAGCTTGGCCTCGGCGCCGAACGCGCCAGCGATCCCGCTCGCGATGCGGCGCATATTGGTCTCGATCAGCTTCAGGATGTCGTTGCTGAAGGCGCGCACCGTGCCACGCATCACCGCCTGCTCGGGAATGACGTTGTAGGCCTCGCCCGCGTGAATCTGCGTGACGCTGACGACCGCAGTCTCGATCGGCCGCACATTGCGCGAAACGATCGTCTGTAAGCCGGTCGCGATATGGCTTGCGACCAGCACCGGGTCGACTCCCGCTTCCGGCCGCGCGCCATGGGCGCCGCGCCCTTTCACCGCGATGTCGAAGTAGGCGCCGCCCGCCATCATCGCGCCGGGGCGGATCGAGAATCTGCCGACGGCGAGGCCGGGCCGGTTGTGCATGCCGAAGATCGCCTCGCAGGGAAAGCGCGTGAAGAGCCCGTCCTTCACCATCGCATCGCCGCCGCCCAACCCCTCCTCCGCCGGCTGGAAGATGAAATGCACCGCGCCGTCGAAGCGGCGGGTCTCGGCGAGATAGCGCGCCGCGCCCAAGAGCATCGCCGTATGCCCGTCATGGCCGCAGGCATGCATGCGGCCGGGATGCTGCGAGCGATAGGGAACGGGGTTGGCCTCCTCGATCGGCAGCGCGTCCATATCGGCGCGCAAGCCGATGGCGCGCGTCGAGCTGCCGGATTTCAGCCGCCCGACCACGCCGGTCTTGCCGATGCCGCGGAAGACTTCGCAGCCGCAAGCGGCGAGGTTTTCGGCCACCAGCGCCGCCGTGCGCTCTTCCGTAAATCCGAGCTCGGGATGCGCGTGGATATCGCGGCGCAGCGCGGTGAGCCGGTCGTGATCGCTGCGGATGCGCTCGATGATGGCCATCGCCGGCTTTGCCTCCTCAGGCCGGGTCGCTCTCTATACGCAGCCGGCCGGCCGGAAAGCTTACGCGACCGCATAAGCCTCGCCAACCCTCCGGTTTGCCGGGGCTTTCCGCAGCGACTGTCACCTTAGTTTCGTCGAACGGACGCTTGGCTGTCACGAGCCAACCCTAGGATCGCGCCCGCTGCAGCGCAATCGGCGCCGCGGCCGGAGGGGGACAACAACAGATTCGAAGAACATGCGATGTCGCAAAAGAAGTATTTGCTCGGCAGCGTTGCGCTATGCGGAATGCTGGCGCTCGCCGGACCGGCGAGCGCGCAATCGGCTTCGGCACTCAACGGCCAGATCGGAGCGCTGAGAGAGCAGGTTCGCCGGCTGACGCAGCAATTGCAGGAAATCCAGCTGCAGCAGACGCAACAGCACCGGGCGCAGACCGAGCGCACGGTCACCGCGATGAAGTCTTCGCCGCCCGCGCCGGGCGGCGGCCAATATCGGCACCGCCGCGCACCCCGTCACCGGCGCCTCCGTTTATGGCTTCGAACTCGCCGGGAATTTCGGACCGGTCTATGGCCAGGCCGAATATTTCCATTACAACCTCGCGCCAAGGCCTTTCCGATCTCGACTTCAATGGCGGCTATGTTCAGGCGGCCTATACCATCACCGGTGAGATGCGGCACTACGATCCGGGCTGCGGCTGCTATGGCAGTATCGTGCCGGCCCATCCCTTCTCGCTGAAGGAAAGCGGCTGGGGCGCTTGGGAAGGCGCCGCGCGCTATAGCGTCGTCGATCTCAACGACGCCTTCAATTCCGGCACCACGGTCACCTCGACGAATGGCTTTGCCGGCGGCATGCAGGACGCCTTCACCCTCGCCGTCAACTGGTACGTCAACACGAATATCCGTTTCATGCTCGACTACATCCACGCGATCATCAACAAGATGCAGGCGGTCGCGGATGCCGTCCCCCTCAGGACTTCGACGGGCGCGACCATGGATGCGATTGCATTGCGGACTCAAGTCGCTTTCTAGCGCGGGCGCGACGGCGCCTCCGCAGACGCGACCCCGGCCGGATCCTCACCGGCCGGGGTTTTTCTTTCCGTCTCGGCTTCATCTCCCATCCGACCGCAATCGTCATTGCGCCGCGGAATAAAGCCAACGCAGCTGCGGTTCCTTGCGCGATAGCGACGACCGAGAGATCGGCACCGTCCGAAACACGCAACACCACAGGAGTTGATCATGAAGCTTCGTTCCACGCTTACCGCGCTCACCCTCGCCTTTTCATTCGGCGTCGTGGGCATTTCGTCGATCGCCGCGGCGCACCCGGCGCACGCCTCGGATGCCGCGATGACGCAGCCGCGCTCGACCGGCGTCTATGATTCAAACGATCGTTTCAAAGATGCCGAAGGTTTTCCGCTGCCGGGCTGGGTTGAAGCGGCCCAAGCTCCGCTCTGAGCCGAGGCTCGCGTCACGGCGAAGGCGGCACCGCGACGGTGCCGCCTTTTTCGTCCGCGCGTGCCGCGACAGTCCACCATATGTTCGGCGAATGATCATCGTGATGAGAAGCAAGCGCGCGGCGCGCATTCTTCTCATTCTCCTTCTTGCGGCCTTTGCAGCGCCTGCGCGTCACAGCGCGGCTGCGGCATCGCCCAATGCCGTCACCAATTCGACCGTCGATGATGGCGTCGCAGCGTGTTCGGCGGAGCTCGCAAGGCGCGGCGCCAGCTGGACTGATTCAGAGGCCTGTCGCCGATCCGGGCAACAACCGCCGACGCGAAGCCTTTATTCCCGAGATTATTTCGACGTCACGCCGGAATAGCGCAGCCGCGCGCCCGGTCCCTTCCCCGAAACGCTGAAGCGCATCGCCCTCACCGCGCGCGATGCAGGAGGAAGGGGATCAAATATGCCAAGACTGTTGCAACGCCTTGCCCTCGCGGGCCCCGTCATGTTCTTGCCTCTGGGTCTCGCCCTCCCCGCCTCCGCTCAAATCATGCCCGGTCCCGTGCCGCTCTATCCGGCGGATCCGGCGAAACCGCTCTATTACAAAGACGGCAACGGCCCAGCCTTTTCCTATCTCGAGCGCTGGCTTCCTTCGAACATGGGCTGCAGCACTCTTGCGCGCGCGACGGATTTCATCGGCCGCTACACCAGCGATCTCAAATGCATTCCCTTGGGCCGCTCGAGCGATTCCTTCCTGACGCTCAACGGCACCGAGCGCCTGCGCAGCGAGGTTCTCTCGCATACGGGACTTCACGCCGCCGCGAGCACTTCCGCCGCCGGCATCCCGCTGAAGAACAACTCCGCCAATCAGAGCGAGCGCTATATGACGCATTCCGCCATCGGCGCCGATCTCCATCTCACCGATCACTTCCGCGCCTATGGTCAAATCGACAATGCGACGCAATCGGGCCGCAACATCTTCGCGCCCGGGCCTGTCGCCTCCAACCGCAACACGCTTTCACTCCTCGATCTCTTCAGCGAAGGCCGGTTGAGGCTCGACGAGACTCCGCTTTCAATCTCCTCTCTCGCCGGAACCGTCATTGGGCTCCGCGTTGGGCGCGAAAATGCCGGCTACGGCAGCGACGGCTTCTGGTTCGCGCCCAATGGCGGCACCAACCTCGCCGGCGCATCCTTCGACGGCGTCCGCCTTTATGCCGATCAAGGCGCAAGGCGCCTCGATCTCTTCGCTTATCACTGGGTCAACGAGGTGAATCTCGATCCGCGCGGCGGGCGCGAGCCTTTCCTCGACCGCGACAATGCGCGGCAATTGCTGTGGGGCGGCTATCTCAGCAACGACCTGCCGCGCTTTACTGCTTTCGGAAGCGAGGCGAAGCTCGGCATCGACAGCTTCTATTACGGCTACAGCAACGCCGCGGCGCAGTATACGAACCGCAATCTCCTCAAGAACCCGGCCTCGCGCGCAATTGCCCCGGGCGGCGCGAGCTTCATCACCGCGCATGATTACCGGCACAGCCTCGGGCTGCGTGTCTATGGCGCGCTTGGCCAGGCGGATTTCGACTATTCGGGCGTCCTGCAGCGCGGCAGCTTCGGCCAATTCGCGGTCGATGCCTGGGCCTTTCACACCAGCACCGGATACAATTTCGCGCTTGCGTGGAAGCCGTGGCTCGGTTTCTGGATCGACGGCGCCTCGGGCGGCGTCAGCGCGGCGCGCAGCGGCGGCTCCAACACGATCGCCACCTTCCAGCCAATGCGGCAGAACTCCTACGCCATCAGCACGGTCTCCGTGTCGCAGGCGCTGTCGAACGTGATCAATTTCTCGCCGCGCATCGCACTGCGGCCCGATTTTCACCTCGGGTCCTTTCACGTCGAGAATATGAGCCTCTCGCTCTGGTACTCCTTTTATTTCCGCCAGAACCAGAACGATGCGGTCTATGCCGGAACCTATTTCGGCAACCAGACCGCGCCCGGCGCCAATCCCTATCAAATTACCGCGATCTCGCGCGGCCAGTTCATCGGCCAGCAGCCCAATCTGCGGCTCTATTGGGGCTTCGCGCCACACCTCAATTATGGGCTCGACCTTGCTTACGCTTTCGTCGGCCCGGCGCTGAAAGTCGCGGGCGCAAAGGACACGCTCTACGTCCGCAACCAGCTGATCTTCGATTTCTGAACGAGATGCGCGATCCGCGACGCTTTGCGCGCGTCCCCGACACATCCCGGGCGAGGTCCCGCTCCACCGCCGGCGCTCCCCCCGCCGGCGGGCCCGGGATCGGCCCTGCCGCATCTCCTCCCCGCGGCAGGGCCCTTCTCTTCGCGGCATTTCGCCGCGCCGCCGCGCGCGAAGAAGCGAGAATAAATCGGCGCCGGCGCCGATCTCTACCCCGTCACCATGGGGCGGAGGTATTTTTGTGATGGCGATAGCCTTTTTCGGAGGATTTTCACGCGGCGCGCACCGCGCGAGCGCATCGGCCGGCGTCGAGGAAACCAAGTCACGCCGCTTCGAAGAGCTCGTCCTGCCTCATCTCGACTCTGCTTACAATCTCGCACGCTGGCTGACACGGAGCGACGCCGATGCGCAGGACGTGGTTCAGGAAGCCTGCTTGCGCGCCTTCAAATATTTCGACGGCTTCGACGGGCAATACGCCAATGCCTGGCTGTTGAAGATCGTCCGCAACACCTGCTTCACCTGGATCAAGGCGAACCGGCCTGCGGCGGAAGCAATGGCCTGGGAAGACAATACGGAGGAAGTGGAGGCCGAGGAGGCCGCCATCGAGATCAATGCCGCGGGGCTTGGCCGCAGCCCCGAGGCGGCGCTCGTCGCAAAGCGCGACGCCGAGCGGCTTAACCGGCTGTTGGAAACATTGCCGCCGTCTTACCGCGAAGTCCTCATCCTGCGCGAGATGGAAGACATGTCCTATCGCGAGATCGCCGATATCGTCGGCGTTCCGATCGGCACCGTCATGTCGCGCTTGGCGCGCGGCCGCCAATCTCTTCAATCCGCCTGGCATCGATCCGAGCAAGGGAGCCGGCCATGAATTGCAGCGAGACACGAGCGCTGGAACCGCTCTATGACGAGGGCGCGGTCGACGCAGCGAGCGCCGCCGACTATGAAACGCATTTGCGCGACTGCGCATCCTGCCGCGCACGGCACGCCGAAGCGCTTGCCTTTGGCCAAGTCCTGAAGCGCGACCTGCGGCGCTATCGCGCTCCCCTCGAGCTTCGCGCCCGCATCCGCAGCCGCATCGCGCCCGCGCGCGGCGCAGCAAGCCTGCGGTACCTGGCAAGAGGCTGGAACCCGGTCGCGCTCGCGGCCTCGCTCGCGCTCTCCGTCGCGCTGAGCTCGACCTTCACCGCCCAGTATGTCGCCGCTCCCAGCGACAGCCGGGTGGTCGAGGACGTGGTCTCGAGCCATGTGCGCTCGCTGATGGGCAATCACCTTATCGACGTCGCCTCCTCCGATCGGCACACGGTACGGCCATGGTTCATCGGCAAGGTCGATGCCGCGCCGCCGGCAGTGGATCTGGCATCCGCGGGATTTCCGCTGATCGGCGGACGGCTCGACTACGTCGACCGCCATCCTTGCGCCGTGCTCGTCTATCGCCATGACAAGCACGTCATCAACGTGATGGTCTGGACCAACGAGAGCGCCGAGCCCGCGCGAACCGAAACCTACGCGCGCCAGGGCTACAACCTTGTGCGCTTTGCCGAAGGCGATCTGACCTTCTGGGCGGTTTCGGATCTCGATCGCGGCGAGCTTGCCGACTTCGTCCGCCGCTTCGAAGACGCGACCGCATCGCCCTCGCCGTCCTAAAGCCGCGGCCAGCGCCTCGCGAGCGATCGGCACCGGCCGACTGTCAGGCCCGCTATTCCGCCGCTTCGGCTTTGGGCTCGGGCAGCTTGTCGCGCAGCGTGACGAATTCCTCCGCCGCGGTCGGATGGAGTGCCATGGTGCGGTCGAATTGCCGCTTGGTCGCGCCGCAGGTGATGGCGACGGCGAGCGACTGGATGATCTCCGGCGCGTCGGCGCCGACCATGTGGCAACCGAGCACGCGATCGGTAGCGCGGTCGACCACGAGCTTCATCAGCGTGCGCTCCTCGCGGCCCGAGAGCGTATGCTTCAAGGCCCGGAAACGCGTGCGATAAATGTCGAGCGTGTGGCCTCTCTCGCGCGCGCGGCGCTCGCTGAGGCCCACCGCGGCGATTGGCGGCTGGCTGAACACGGCGGTTGCAACATTCTCATGCGAGATCGCCATCGGGTTGTTGTTGAAGAGCGTCTCGGCGATGGCGCGGCCTTCAGCGATCGCGACAGGCGTCAGGTTGAGCCGGTCGGTCACGTCGCCGATCGCATAGATATGCGGCACCGAGGTTTTCGACCATTCATCGACGATGACGCGCCCGTCGCGGTGCAGCTTGATGCCGACCTCCTCGAGGCCGATCCCCTTGATGTTGGGCTTGCGGCCGGTCGCGTACATCACGAGATCGGCCGAGATCTCCTCGCCCGCCTTGGTGCGCGCGGTGAAGCCTTCGACCGGGCTCTTCTCGATGCGCGCCAGCTCGGTGCGCAAACGGATGACCACGCCGCGCTGGCGCATTTCCTGCGCGATTGCGGCGCGAACATCGTCATCGAACCCGTTCAGCACCTCCTCGCCGCGGACGATCAGCGTCACTTCGGCTTTGAAGCCCGAAAAGATATTCGCGAATTCGAGCGCGATATAGCCGCCGCCGACGATGATGATGTGCCGCGGCAGCGCGGGCAGCTCGAGCGCCTCGTTCGAGGTGATGACGTGCTCGATGCCCGGGATTTGCGGCATCACCGGGTGGCTGCCGGTGGCGACGATGATGTTGGCCGCGGTGACGCGCTTGCCGCCGACCTCGATGGTATGCGGATCGATCAGCCGGCCGCGCGCCTCGAAAAGCGTACAGCCGGAGTCTTTCAGGAGCTTGTGGTAGACGCCCTCGAGCCGGCTGATCTCCTTGTTCTTGTTGGCGATGAGGGTCGCCCAGTCGAAGCGCGGCGGCACCACGCTCCAGCCATAGGCCGCCGCATCCTCGAAGGCGTCGGCGAATTGCGCGCCATAGACCAGCAGCTTCTTCGGGATGCAGCCGCGGATGACGCAGGTGCCGCCGACGCGGCTATCCTCGCAAATCCCGACGCGCGCGCCATAGGAGGCGGCGCGGCGCGACGCGGCGACCCCGCCCGAACCGGCGCCTATAGTGAAGAGATCGAAGTCAAAGGAGGGCATGAAGCAAGCTTTCGAGGGGTTAGGGGCGAGAGCAGGCGAAGTAATGTATAGGGTATGGAGCCACGCTGCGACAGACGGGAATCCTCACGCGCCAGGCCGGCTTTCTCAAAGAAAAATATAATATAATTAATATATTAAAGCATTTTTCTCATCTAGTACAAGAGCGGCCAAGCCGCGCCTCGCCGCGCTACTTGTCGGATTCACGCGCCGCCGTGATCACAGCAACCGCGGCGGATTGCGGATCGGCTTGCGCCTCGAGCCCCGCGATCACGCCTTGCCGGTCTACTCGAGCAGAAGCGGGATATGGCTGGCGACGAGCCCGTCCGCGCCCAGCGTCACGAGCGTGCCGAAGGCGATGTCGCGCATCGCCTGGTGCAGTATGTCGACGCGGTCTTCGTTGAACTCCGCGGGACGATACATGTTCGCAGCTCCTCACGCCGCGCGGCGCAAGCGCTGACCCGCCAGCGCGCCGGTATGCTCGGCATGATCGACCGTGACGACGCCGTTGACGAGCACCGTCGTCGATTGCCCGGCGGGGAATTGATGCGGGTCCTGATAGGTCGCGCGCTCGCGAAACTCGGCCGGATCGAAGATCGTCACATCCGCCGCATAGCCCTCGCGCAACAGGCCGCGATCGGTGAACCCTAGCGCCCTGGCCGAGGCGCCGGTCATCTTCCAGATCGCGCGCGGCAGATCGATGAGATGCAGCTCCTCGCAATAATGGCCGAGAATGCGCGGAAACGTGCCGTAAAAGCGCGGATGCGGCCGGCCCTGGCCGGTAATGCCGTGGGGCGCGACGCAATTCCCGTCCGAGCCGACGCAGACATGCGGCGAGCGGATCATCGTCCGGATGTCGTCCTCGGAAATCGAATCGACCAGCACGCGTGTCGCGAATTTATCGGCGATGAGATAATCGCAGACGCAATCGAGCCCGTCGATCTGCCTCTCGGCGGCGAGCTCGGCGATGGTGCGGCCGGCGAATTGCGCCTGGTTGGGGCTGACCGAGATGCGGATCGCCTGCCAATCCTTGATGCGGCCGAAATTGTTGAGGCCTTCCTTTGCGATCTCCTGCCGGATGCGCGCGCGATTTTCGGCGCTCGCCAGCCGCGCCTGCATCTCCCCGATCCGATCGCTCTGCACCCAGCGCGGGAGGAGATTTTTCAAGGGATTGCTCGCGGCGGTGTAGGGATATTGATCGCAATCGATCGCGACGCCCGCGCGCCGCGCCGCATCGAAGCGGCCGAGCATTTCCTGGGCGCGGCCCCAATTGTCGAGACCCGAGAGCTTCAGATGCACCACCTGCACGTGAACGGCGGCCTCGCGCCCGACGCGGATCGCCTCGTCGAGCGCCGCGAACACCTCATTCGCCTCGTCGCGCAAATGGGTGAAATAAAGGCCGCCCTTCCGCTTCGCGACCTTCGCGAGCGCGACCACCTCCTCGGTCGAGGCGAAGGCGCCGGGCGGGGTGAAGAGCCCGGTCGAGAGCCCCCAGGCGCCGGCATCGAGCGCCGCCTCGATCAGCACCGCCATTTGCTGGAGCTCGTCGCTCGTCGCCGCGCGGTTGGCAAGACCCATCACCATGAGGCGCAGCGTGTTGTGACCGACCAGCGGCACGTAGTTGGTCGAGGTCGCGGGGAGGCTCGCGAGATACTCGGCATAGCTTTGATCGATGAAGGAGAGCCACGGCGCCGAGGGCGAGAGATAGTCTTTGAGGAGCCCCGCCTTTCCCGGCAGCGCCGGCGCGCAGGAATAGCCGCAATGGCCGATCACCTCGGTGGTAACGCCCTGGCGGATTTTGCTTTCGGCCTTGGGATTGAGGGGCAAGGTCCAATCGGAATGCGTCTTGATATCGATGAAGCCTGGCGTCACCACCTGCCCGCGCGCATCGATGACCCGGGCGGCATCGACCGCGAGCTTTGGCCCGATCGCGGCGATGAGGCCGTCCGCGATGGCGATATCGGCCGCGCGCGCCGGCGCGCCGCTGCCGTCGATCACCTCGCCGCCGCGGATAAGGATGTCGGCGCGACTCATGTCCCGATACCTCTTGCGATTGGCATGGCGCCAATCTAGCGGATAAGATCGGCCCGGGTTAGGGAGAAGGCCAATGCTGTCGAAGCAAGAGAACGAACGGTTGACGCGCGTCGGCGCCGGCACGCCGATGGGCGAGATGCTGCGCGAATGCTGGACGCCGGCCCTGCGCTCGGCGAGCCTCGTTGCGGATGGCGCGCCGAAGCAATTCCGCCTCTTGGGCGAGAACCTCGTCGCCTTCCGCGCGACCGACGGGCGCGTCGGCGTGCTCGCGCGCCAATGCCCCCATCGCTGCTCCTCGCTGGCGCTGGCGCGCAACGAGGAGAACGGCCTCAGATGCATCTTCCATGGCTGGAAATTCGACGTCAGCGGCAAATGCGTCGACGTGCCGACCGAGCCGGCGGATCGCCGCGCCGCCTTCGCCGCCACCGTGCCGGTGACGCATTATCCGGCGCGCGAAGCGGGCGGCATGGTGTGGATCTATATGGGCCGCCGCGCCACCCCGCCTGATTTCTGCGATTTCGAGTTCCATCACCCGCCGGCGGAATCGCTGCTGCGCTGCGCTATCGTCCACGGCAATTGGCTGCAAGGCCTCGAAGGCCAGCTCGATTCCGCGCATCTGAATTTCCTCCATCGCTCCTCCGTGCCTGGCCGCGCCAACGCCAACAGCACCGGCAACATGGTGTCGTCGGATTCGGCGCCGCGCTTCGAATTCATCGAGCAGCCCTATGGCTTCCGCGAGGCGGCGCTCCGCAATCTTCCCGACGGCACGATCTATGCGCGCATCCGCGAGGTGGTGCTGCCCTATTTCTCCTTCATCCCCGGCAATCACGGCGAGCCGCGCTTCGTCGTCGCCGTGGTGCCGCTCGACGATGAATGGAGCGCGCATTGGTACTACTATATGAACCCGTTCGGCCCGGTGCCCGATTGGTACCGCGCCCAGGCGCTCGACCGCAGCGGCCCCGATCACGACGATTTCGCCGCCGATCGCGGCGATGTCACCAACAGCTGGCACCAGAGCCGCGACGCCATGGCGAGCGGCCATTTCAGCGGCTTCCTCAAGAACTTCGTCTACGAGGATTTCATCATCGAGGAATCGATGGGCCCGATCACCGACCGGAGCCGCGAATATCTGGGCTCGAGCGACGCGGTGATCGTGCGCGCCAGGCGGATGTTCGCCGATGCGCTCGACGCGCATGCCGCCGGCAAGCTGCCCTTCGGCCTCGACCAGGCGATCGACTATCGCGCGATCCGCGCCCTCGCGGTGCGTTTCCCGCGCGAGACCGATTGGCGCACGCTCGATCTCAAGTCGCCGCCGGCATACAAGTTCCGCCTATCGGAAGCGGGGTGATTCTCCGCGTGCCCTCGACATTCTTCCTCCGTCATTGCGAGCCGCAAAGCGGCGAATCAATCCAGAACAGCAGCGGACAGCCTGGATTGCCTCGTCGCGCTTTAACGCGCTCCTCGCAATGACGATGCCTACATCCCCCCGAGGCAGAGATACTTGATCTCGAGGTAATCCTCGATGCCGTATTTCGAGCCTTCGCGGCCCATGCCGCTTTCCTTGACGCCGCCGAAGGGCGCGACCTCGGTCGAGATGATGCCCTCGTTGATGCCGACGATGCCGTATTCGAGCGCCTCGGCGACGCGCCAGACGCGCGCGATGTCGCGGCCGTAGAAATAGGCGGCAAGGCCGAACTCGGTGTCGTTCGCCATGTCGACCGCCTGCTGCTCGGTTGCGAAGCGGAAGAGCGGCGCGACCGGCCCGAAGGTCTCTTCGCGCGCGAGCTTCATCTGCGTCGTCACATCGGCGAGCACGGTCGGCTCGTAGAAAGTCCCGCCGAGGGCGTGGCGCTTGCCGCCCAAAATCACCCGCGCGCC
>DATEKH010000270.1:0-24039 GCA_035277525.1 Allostellaceae bacterium | reverse complement strand
GATCGCGATCAAGCGATCGATGACTTGGTCGGCGCTCGTGCCTGGCGGAAAGGTTTCGCGCGTGGACTGGTCCGGTACCCACCCGCCGCCTTCTTTGCGGTAGCCGTGGAGGGCGAACGCACCATCGCTCTCGGCGATGGCCCAAGTCGAAGTCCCGCGCGCGAAGGCTCGCCAGCTTTTTACGCCCGCGTATTTGAGGACGTCGGGGGGTGGGATGTTTGGATATCTGGGAATCGGCACTTTCGGATTGCCGCGTGCAATTGTGTCCGCGAATGCCCGATGGAGCGCTTCGGTGTTGAATAGAGGGACAACGGCCACAGGTTCGATATCGCGATAGAGGCCCTTGTCCATCATGCCCTGCGTGGGGATGTAGACGATGCCGTTTCGAACGAAGCAATGACAATGCATGATCGGTCCTAAAACGGGATGGCGCTCAATGTGATGCCGCGCAATTGCGCGCGCTGAGTTGCGGCGTCGATCACGGCTTTCTGCGCTGGTGTCATGCTCCCTTTGGGAACGATCAATTTGAGAGCGCGGCTGGTAATTTTTCCCGATTCCACTTCCCAATTGGTATAGCTCTTGCCATTAAAGGCTGCGAGTTTGTTGACGTAGCCGTTGATCGTGGAAGTAAGATTCGGAGCATGCTGGTAGGTTGCGGCGTCGAGGTCGATCGTCTTGAAGCTGGTCGCAACGCCTTCGCTAAAATCGTCGATGCCCTTGAACCACCAAGGGAGATTTCCACCCATGGCTTCGTGAATAGCGAATCCCCGAGCTGACCAGCCAAGCTTCCAAAATTCCGATCGTGCTTGCTCGATGGCTTCCGCTGTCGGTATTGCCACCGTCTCTGCGGTCCGAGCGCCTGGCAGGATGGAGCGAAGTGCGGGTAGAATTTCGGGCACGCGAAGAAAAGCTGCGCTGGCGATGTCATCACTGATTTCGCCCGCGAGCTCCGGATCGCGATGAGTGATGGGCTCGTAGCCCTCGAGGAGCTTTTCTCGGCTTGCAAGGTCGGGATGCCGCACGGCATCGGCCAGCGCGCGCTGCATGATGCTTCCGCCGAGTGCATCGTCTTTGTCATAGAAGAGGCGGCGAATTTCGCCTTCGATCGCGGGCACATCCTTGGGCTTGGAATTCGCGATCCATTCGAGGAGGTCGCCGATCTCGTCGTTGCGTTCGGCCGGAGGCAGGTGAAGGCGGCCGTCGTCGTCGGTCTTGTCGGAGACGAGCGTCGGCTCGATGCCGGCATCGCCGCCGTCGCTCGGCGCGAACCAGCCGGGATTGGGCGCGGTGCCGGCGCGCGGATGCTTCGCCGGGTCCCAATTGCCGGCCGCGGTGGTCTTTTGGATGCGCTCGAGGGCCAGCGAGATGTCTTCGAGTTGCATGTCGAGGCGCGCGAGCTCATCCGGCAGCGGCGGGATGCGCAGATGGACCGCGGCGATGCGCGCGCGGCAGAGATTGCTATCGTTGAGCGCCGAGGCGACGGTTTGGAGGCCCGACATGGTCCGGTCGAGCGCGACATCGGCCCTGTAGCCGGCGGCTAAAAGCCGTTCGAGATCGCCTTGCGGGCGGGCGACAAAGCCGGCGCCATCGCGCTCGAGGAGCGGCGTCGCGCCGAGGAACAGACCGTCTTTCGTACAGGAGAGCCCGAGACCCGCTTGCGGGTCCTCGCTCAGGCTCCAAAGGTGCTTCGCGCTCTGCAAGCAGGCTGCCTCCCGGGTTTCTTTCGTACACTATTTGTTCTCTTTTGTCAACGCATTCCGCGTACGCTGCGGGAGCCGCCCTTCGCCGAGGCCGCAAGGCATCCGAACAGCTTTTGGATCACCGGCTTCCTTTCGTCGCATGCGCTCTCTCGCGCCGCGCGCTTTTTCGGGGAGACAAATCCGCCTCGATATGGTGCATTTGCGACGCGCTAAAACGAGAACCGTCACCAGGGAGGATCGAGGATCAATGCCCGCCAAACAATCCAGCACCGTCGCCGCCATTGCGCTTGCCGCCGCTTTTGCCGCGAGCGCCGCCAGCGTGCCGCAAGCGCTTGCGGCCGACACCTACGATCTCAACGTCATTCTGCCTTTGACCGGCAACGGTGCGTTCTTGGGCAAAGGCGAGCAGCAGGCGCTGCAGGTCGCGGAGAAGACCCTCAACGAGGCCGGCGGCATCCACGGTAAGAAAATCCGTCTCGTCTTCCACGACGACCAGACGAGCCCGCAAGTCGCGGTGCAGCTGACCAACCAGGTGATCGCCGAACACCCCGCCGTGATCCTCGGCTCGACGATCTCGGCGCTGTGCAACGCCATGGCGCCGCTCGTCGAGGCCGAGGGCCCGGTGATGTGGTGCTTCTCGCCCTCGATCCGCACCAAGCCCGGCGGCTATGTCTTCACCTCGCAGATCGACAGCCACGACCAGCAGCGTGCGCTCATGACCTATTTCCACGCCAAAGGCTGGAAGCGCATCGCCCTCATCACTACCACCGACGCCTCGGGCCAGGATGCCGAGAAAGCAATCACCGGGCTGGTGAAAGAGCCCGCATTCAAGGACGTGACCTTGGTCGCCAACACCCATTTCGCGCCGAGCGATGTCACCGTGACCGCGCAGATCGCGACCATGCAGGCGGGCAACCCGCAGGCGATCATCTCCTGGGCGACGGCGGCGGCGGGCGCCACCGTGTTTCGCGGCTTGAAGCAGGCCGGCATCGATCTGCCGACCGCGCCGTCAGGCAGCAACATGACGCTCCAGCAGATGGAGGACTATGCGGCCTTCCTGCCGAAGCAAGTCTTCTTCGGCGTTGGCGAATGGGCCGCCAATGGCGATCCGCGTTTGAGCGTCTCGCCCGAGGTGGCGGCGAAGCAAAAGCAGTTCTTCGCCAGCATGAAAGCGGTTGGGATTTATCCCGATTCCGGCATCGAGCTCGGCTGGGAGCCGATCCACACCGTGGTCGACGCGCTCAACAAGCTGCCGGCGGGCGCCACCGCCAAGCAGCTGCACGATTTCCTAATCAACTGGACCGGGCATGTCGGCGCCGAAGGCGATTATAATTTCAAGAAGACGCCACAGCGCGGCCTCAACATCGACAATGCGGTGGTCGTGCGTTGGGACCCGACGAAGAAGGAATGGCACCTCGTCAGCAATCTGCGCGGCGTGCCGCTGGAGTAGGAGCTACTCCGCAGCTTCGTGGAGCCTCGTTAAGCGCTCGAAATCCTCGCGTCCGAGCACGTCCTCGAAAACGGGGATTTCGATATCGCGGTTTGCGGACGAATCGCGCAGCACGCCCTTGGGGTCGCGCCCGGCCGCCACCGCGGCGAGCGCATCGCGCAGCAGCTTTCGCGCGATGACGACCCCGCCATCCGACGGCGTCAGATGCTCGTTCTCGCGATCGGCGAGCGCGCCCATGCTGTCCTGGATGGTTGCGTCCTGCGCGCTCACCATCTGCGGCCAGTCATAGCCGAGGCTCGGTCTGTCCTCGAGGCGGCGATATTCGCGGTAAGGCTCGACCGGGTCGGGTCGCCAATCGGGCGTCGTCAACAGCTTGCTGCGGTCGTATTCCGCCGGGCTGCCCTCCGGCACCCAGATCACGCGCACGAGCATGGTATGCGTGTCGTCGAGCGGCACATTGTAGCGCGCGCCGCGCGGCATCAGCGCGTGCGACAATTTGAGCGACCCGAAATCATTGGCGGTCATGCGCCCGTAACCCTCCGAGGCGAGCGTCACGCCGGGCAGCAGCCAATGCTGCTCGCGATAGGCAAAGCGCTCGCGCCGATCGATCGGCCGGCCGGAGCGATAGATGAGACCCCATTGGGTCTCATCGAAGCTCATATGGATCGGCGCCGAGGCGACGCCGCCCCAGCTCATCGCATGCGCAAAGGTGACGTGGAGCGGGTCGCAGCCATTCTCGGCGAGTTGCAGCCAATTGGAATTGGCAAAGCCGATCACGCGCGCGAGCCGCAATCCCGGCTTGGTCAGGAAATCGAAGCGCGGCAGCAGCGGCGCCGGCGCCGGGCCGAGATAGGCGAAGACGAGCCCGCCCAGCTCCTCGACCGGATAAGCGCGCTGGCGCACGCGCTCTTTCACATCGCTGCCGGGCAAGGTTCCCGGCGCATCGAGGATGCGCCCCTGCGTATCGTAGAGCCAGCCATGATAGCGGCAGCGCAGGCCTTCGAGCCCGACCGTGCCGAGGCAGAGATTGGCGCGGCGATGGGCGCAACGCGCCTCGATCAGGCCGGCGCGGCCGCGGCGGTCGCGGAAAAGGACCAGGTCCTCGCCCAAAACGCGGACAAAGGTCGGCTTCTCTTTGAGCTCCTCCGTAATGCCGACCGGCCACCAATAGCGGCGCAGCACCTCGCCCATCGGCGTGCCGGCGCCAGTCGAGGTCAGCAAACGGTTTTCCTCGGCGGAAACAAGGCCTGGATCGGTGGTCATGCGCCCCCCACACGGCTGCCCGCGCCATAGTTCCACGCGCAGCGCCCTCCGTCCACGGCGTCGTGACGGGCTATTCGACGATGATCTTCGGCGCGGCGCGCTTCAGGCCGCCAAGGCTCTGCCACACAAGCTCGGCGATCGCGCGATAGGATTTCGCATGGGCGCTGTCCGGCTGGGCGAGCACGATCGGCGTGCCCGCATCCGAGGTTTCGCGGATGGCGATGTCGAGCGGAATCTCGCCGAGGAACGCGACGCCCAGGGCGTCCGCTTCCTTGCGCGCGCCGCCATGGCTGAAAATGTCGCTGCGCTCGCCGCAATGCGGACAGACGAAATAGCTCATATTCTCGATGAAGCCCAGCACCGGCACATCGACCTTGCGAAACATGTTGAGGCCCTTGCGCGCGTCGAGCAGCGCAATGTCCTGCGGCGTCGAGACGATGACGGCGCCTGCCAGCGGCACTTGCTGCGCCATGGTGAGCTGCGCGTCGCCCGTGCCCGGCGGCATGTCGACCACCATCACGTCGAGCTCGCCCCAATCGACGTCGCGCAGCATCTGCTGCAGCGCGCTCATCACCATCGGCCCGCGCCAGATCATCGGCGTGTCCTCGGGCACGAGAAAGCCCATCGACATGCACGCGACCCCATGCGCGCGCTTGGGCTCGAGCATCTTGCCGTCCTTCGATAGGGGCTTGCCCGAAATCCCGAGCATGCGCGGGATCGAAGGCCCGTAAATGTCGGCATCGAGCACGCCGACCTTCAAGCCCAGCTGCATCAGCGCCAGGGCGAGGTTGACCGCCGTCGTCGATTTGCCGACGCCGCCCTTGCCCGAGGCGACGGCAATGATCGCCTTGACGCCGGGGGCGAGCGGCTTTGCGCCGGCCGAAGCCGGCCGCGCCCCCCCGCGCGGCGTTTCGCCGCGCGGCGCGGGCGGTTTCTCGGCCGTCAGCACCGCGGTCACGGACAACACGCCGGGGAGCGCCTCGACGGCTTTCTCGGCTTCCTTGCGCAGCGGCTCGAGCCGCGGCGCCCGTTGGCGGTCGATCTCGATCGCGAAGGCGACATGGCCCTCGCGCAGCTGGACGCCGGACACCATGCCGAGACTGACGATGTCCTTGCCACGCTCGGGATCGACCACGCGCCCAAGCGCGGCGAGCACCTCCCGTTCCGAAACCGCGCTCATCCCGTGCGCCTCTTCCTTGACAAGACTTGCCGCCGCCGATATCGGGGTGCCATTCCCGCGCGTCTGCCGCGAATAATGGCTGACATATAAGAGATGCCGGGTCGCGTGCCTAGCGAGCGCTGAGAGGATTGGTCGATGTCCTGGAATCAGGGAGGCGGCCCTTGGGGCGGCGGCGGAGGCCCCGGCCCGTGGGGGAGCGGCGGCGGGCGCGGGTTCCAGCCCCCGAACTTCGAAGACACGCTGCGGCGCTTGCAGAATTTTCTGCGCCGCGTACTCCCCGGCGGGACGGGCGCCGGCGGTCCAACGATCTGGGGCTTGGGCGTCGCGATCGTGGTGCTTTTGTGGTTCGCCAGCGGCATCTACCGCGTCGAACCCGATCAGGAAGGCATCGTCTTGCGTTTCGGCGCTTATGCCGGGAAAACGGCGCCCGGACTCAATTATCACTGGCCCTGGCCGGTCGAGGAGGCACTGACGCCGACGGTGACGCGGGTCAACCGCATCGAGATCGGTTTTCGCGCCGGCGCGCCCGGGCGCAGCGGCAGCGTCACCGACGTGCCCGAGGAATCGCTGATGCTCACCGGCGATGAAAACATTGTCGATGTCAACTTCACGGTGTTCTGGCTGGTGAAGGACGCGCCCTACTTCCTCTTCAACATCCGCGATCCCGAACTGACGGTGAAGGCGGCGGCGGAAAGCTCGATGCGCGAGATCATCGGCCACACCGAGATCGCAAGCGCGCTTGCCGAGGGCCGCGCTAAGATCGAGAACGACACGCAGAAACTGTTGCAGGAAATCCTCGACAGCTACGGCTCGGGCGTTCAGATCACCCAGGTTCAGCTGCAGAAGGTCGATCCGCCGGGCCCCGTGATCGATGCTTTCCGCGATGTGCAAAGCGCGAAAATCGATCAGCAGACCCTGATCAACCAGGCGCAGGCCTATGCCAATAGCGTCGTGCCCCAGGCGCGCGGCGACGGCGCGCGCGCGATTCAGGAGGCGCAAGCCTACAAGGCGCAGATCGTGCTACAGGCACAAGGTGATGCTGCGCGATTCGACTCCGTCTATCAATCCTACAAGGTCTCTCAGGATGTGACAGCGCGCCGGCTCTATATCGAAACCCTCGAGAGCATCCTGAAGAGCACCAAGAAGATCCTGATCGACAAGACCGCTTCGGGTTCGGGCGTCGTGCCTTATCTGCCCTTGCCCGGGCTGAGCGCGCCCGTCCGCTCGAACGCACCCGCCGCGCAGAACCCTGCGCCGTCGCCGGCGCCCGCCGCGGGAGGCTCGCGATGAATTCCCGCACCCTTGCCTTTCTCGGCGGCGGGCTCTTTGTCCTGCTCGTCATCCTCTTCACGGTGTTTTTCACCGTCAACCAGTACCAGATCGCGCTCGTGCTGCAATTCGGCAAGCCCGTGCGGGTCATCGATCATCCGGGTCTGCAGGTGAAGCTCCCATATCAAAACGTCGTGATTTACGACCGCCGTCTGCTCGATCTCGAGCCGCCGGCCGAAGAGGTCATCGGCGCGGATCAGAAGCGGTTGGTGGTGGATACTTATGCGCGCTTCCGGATCGTCAATCCGCTGCAGTTCTATCAAAGCGTCGGCACCGAAGCGGTCGCGGACGCACGCGTGTCGGCGATCATCAGCGCGAGCTTGCGCCGCATCATCGGCAACAACGAGCTTCAGGCGGTGGTGTCGTCGCAGCGCGCCAATATCATGCAGCAGACGCGCGATGCCGTGAACAATGAAGCCAAGAGCTTCGGCATCGAAGTGGTCGATGTGCGGCTGCGGCGCGTCGATTTGCCGGAAGAGAACGCCGAGGCGATCTATGCGCGGATGAAGGCCGAGCGGCAGCGCGAGGCGGCGCAATACCGCGCCGAAGGCGCGCAGCAATCGGTGCAGATCCGCGCCGATGCCGACCGCCAGCGCGTCGAGATCCTGGCCGATGCGCAACGCCAGGCGCAGATCCTGCGCGGCGAAGGCGATGCTCAAAGCATCAAGATCTACGCCGATGCCTATGGCAAGGATGTGAGCTTCTTCACCTTCTATCGCTCGCTCCAGGCCTATCGCGACAGCCTGACCGGCGATGGAACGACGCTCGTGCTTTCGCCCGACGACGAATTCTTCAAATATTTGAAGGGTGCGCCGGTCGGCGATGGGAACGCCGCAGCGTCGGCGGCTGCTGGCGCGCGCCGGTGAGGGATTTCAGCACCGCGCTTGCCCTGGCGTTGGCGATCGAGGGGATGCTCTATGCCTTGGCGCCGGCGGCGATGCAGCGCCTCAACGCGCAAGTCTGCGCCATGCCGGCGGTGGCGCTTCGCCTCGCCGGGCTTGCCGCGGCCTGTCTTGGGGTTGTCGCCCTATGGCTCATTCGGCATTGACCGCGCCAGCCATGACAAAGTCGGACGGCGTCGTCCGACGCTGGCTTGCGGGCGAATAGTTTTCTAAAATGGTGTTTCCGCGTTCAATCGGCTCGAGGGAGGTTCGCCGGTGAATCAGGCCAAGTTCAGCCTGCCCATGCATCGGTGCGGCTTGTCCGCTCCGCGCGCCGGCTTTGCATGGGCAAGATTCATCGTCACCTTGGCGGCGGCGCTCTCGCTCTCTCTTGCCGCTTCGGCCAAACCCGCGCCGGACAGCTTCGCCGATCTCGCCGCGAAACTCCTGCCGGCGGTCGTCAACATCTCGAGCACGCAGACGATCAAGCCCGACCGCGGCGGCGGGACCAAACGGGCCGTGCCCGATGCGCCGCAATTTCCGCCGGGATCGCCGTTCGAGCAATTCTTCAAGGACTTCCTCGATCGCAACCAGCGCCAGGGTCAGGGCCAAGGCCAAGGCCAGCAGGAGGCCCTGCCGCGCCAGCAGACCTCGCTCGGCTCGGGCTTCATCATCGATCCGTCGGGCCTCATCGTGACCAACAACCACGTGATCGAGGACGCGGACGACATCACGGTGACGCTGCAGGACGACACCAATTTCAAGGCCGAAGTCGTCGGGCGCGACAGCAAGACCGATCTTGCGCTGCTGCGCGTCAAGCCGAGCAAGCCCTTGCCCTTTGTCAAATTCGGCGACAGCGATCAGACCCGCGTCGGCGATTGGGTGCTGGCAATCGGCAATCCGTTCGGGCTCGGCGGATCGGTGACGGCGGGCATTCTTTCGGCGCGGGCGCGCGAGATCAACGCCGGGCCTTACGACGATTTCCTGCAGACCGACGCCGCGATAAACCGCGGCAATTCGGGTGGCCCGATGTTCAACATGAACGGCGAGGTGATCGGCATCAACACCGCGATTTATTCGCCCTCGGGCGGTTCGATCGGCATCGGTTTCGCGATCCCCGCCAACGAGGCGAAGCCGGTACTCGATCAGATCAAGCAATACGGCCACGCGCGGCGCGGCTGGCTCGGCGTCAACATCCAGAGCGTCAACGACGAGATCGCCGAAAGCCTCGGCCTCGACAAGCCGCGCGGCGCCTTGATCGCGAGCGTCCATGACGGCGGGCCCGCACAAAAGGCCGGGATCCAGCCCGGCGACGTCGTGCTGACCTTCGACGGCAAGGAAGTGATGGATATGCGGCATCTGCCGCGCATCGTCGCCGAGACGCCGATCGACAAGGTGGTGAAGGTCACGGTGTGGCGCAAGCGCAAGGAAGTGCCGCTCGAGGTCAAGGTCGGCGAGCTCAAGGAAGAGCCCCAGCAAGCCTCCTTGACGGCGAAGGACAAGCCGGGAGCGACGCCGGCCGAGGTGGTAAAAGCGCTGGGATTGTCGCTTGCGAACCTCACGCCCGATCTGCGCGACCGCTATGGCCTGGGCGACGACGCGGCGGGGGTCGTGATCACCGATATCGAGGCGGGCGGGCCTTCGGCCGATAAAGGCATGCGGGCGGGCGACGTCGTGGTCGAAGTGGCGCAAGACAGCGTCAAGACCACGGCGGATATCCTCGCCAAGATCGACGAGGCCAAAAAATCCGGGCGCAAATCCGTGCTGTTGCTGGTCGATCGCCAGGGCGATCTCCGCTTCGTCGCGGTGAAGCTCGACAATAGCTGAATTCGCGCCCGGGCAGCCGGGTGCGCCGGCTCAGTCGCCGGTTCCGAGCCCTCTACTCCGCAACGATCTCGGCGTGGCGATAGCCTTGGGCGTAAAGCAGCGCGCTCAGATCGGCGTGATCGACCCGCCAGCGCGCGCGCGCCACCGTATTCGGCTTGGCGTGGTAGGCGACCCCGAGTCCGGCGGCTTCGATCATCGGCAGATCATTGGCGCCATCGCCGACCGCCAGTGTCGCGGCAAGCGGCAAGCCGTGCTCCGCTGCAAGGCTGGTCAAGGTTTCGAGCTTGGCCTCGCGCGCAAGGATCGGCTGCTTCACGGTGCCGGCGAGCTGCCCGCCGCTGACCTCCAGCTCGTTGGCGACGGTCAGATCGAAGCCCAGACGGCCGCCGACCGCATCGGCGAAGATGCGGAATCCACCCGAGACGAGGGCGGTGCGCGCGCCGGCGGCCCGCATGGTCGCGACCAGCGCCTTTGCCCCGGGGTTGATCCGGATCCGCGCCGCGACGGTTGCGAGCGCGCTCTCCGGCAGCCCCTTCAGCAAAGCGACGCGCTCCGTGAGCGCCGCGGCGAAATCGATCTCGCCATTCATCGCGCGGGCGGTGATGGCGGCGATCTGCGCTTTTATGCCGCGCAACTCGGCCAATTCGTCGAGCATTTCATTGGCGATGATGGTTGCTTCCATATCGGCGACGAGCAGCCTTTTCTTTCGTCCCGCGCGGGGCTGTGCCACCAGATCGATCGGCACCGGGCCGATTTTTTGCGCGATTGCGCGGCGGCAGATCGCGTCCGCCTGGTCGGGCGGCAGGTCGTCGAAAGCAATGTCGCAGGCGATACTTTCGGCGAGCCAGTCGATGCCGCCAAGCCGCGCACCGCGCAGCTCGAGCGCGCGGCTCGCCTCGACCACCGCGGCGCCGAGCGCCGCGGCCGCTTGGCGCGCCGCAATGACAGTGATGACGGTGTCGGGCATGGGTGCGGTTATCGGCGAGGCGGCGACGAAAGGCAAGCGCGCACCGCGCGTGCTAGAACCCCGCCATGGCAAGCCCGAGCGAGACTTCGATCGTCATCGTCGCCGGTCCGACCGCGAGCGGCAAATCGGCGCTTGGCTTGCACCTGGCCGAACGCTTCGACGGGACGATCATCAACGCCGATAGTCAGCAAGTCTATCGCGACCTCGCCGTGCTGAGCGCGCGCCCTGGCGCCGCCGAGCTGGCGCGCGCACCCCATCGGCTTTACGGCGTGATCGATGCGGCCGAGGCCTGCTCGGCGGGCCGCTGGCGCCACCTCGCGCTCGAGGCGATCGCCGAAGCGCACCGCGAACGCCGCCTTCCGATCCTCGTCGGCGGCACCGGGCTTTATCTCGAAGCGCTGCTCCGCGGCCTTGCCGAGCTGCCGCCCATTCCCGCCGCGGCGCGCACCGAAGCGCAGGCGCTGCGCGAAAGCCTCGGCCAAGCCGGCTTTCACGCCGCGCTCGCCGCCCTCGACCCCGAAAGCGCGCAGCGTCTCGCGCCGGCCGACAAGCAACGGGTCACCCGCGCCTATGAAGTGGCGCGCGCGACCGGCGTGCCGATGTCCGAGTGGCGCCGTCGGCAGCAAGCGCCGAACGCCGGCCTGCGGGCGGCGGCGATCGTGTTGCTGCCGCCGCGTGACGTTCTCTATCGCGCCTGCGACGCGCGCGTGCTGGCGATGATCGAGGCGGGCGCCGAAGCCGAGGTCGAGACACTGATGCGGCGCGGGCTTGCACCAAACCTGCCGGCGATGAAAGCCGTGGGCGTGCGCGAGCTCGGAGCCTTTCTCAGCGGGCAGGTCTCGCATGCGCAAGCGGTTGCTGCAATGCAGCAAGCAACGCGCAATTATGCTAAACGGCAATATACGTGGTTCGGTCGGCGGTTGCCGATAAGCAATTCGCTGAAAAAATTGCCGGTTGAAACGCAATTTTCGGAAAGTTTATTACCAGAAATTTTTTCGTTTATTCGCGAGTTTCTGTTGACCCGTACCCTCTAGCTCTTTAGGGTTGCGGGTTTCGCGGCGGAAATCCTTGGCCGTTGCGAGACTTGGGAGCGTGTCATGGCAGCGGATCGAATGAACGGGGCCGAAATGGTCATCAAAGCGCTGGGCGACCAGGGCGTTGATGTCGTATTCGGCTATCCGGGCGGCGCCGTGCTTCCGATCTATGACGCGCTCTTTCTGCAGAACCGGCTGCGTCACATCCTGGTGCGGCACGAGCAGGGCGCGGTGCATGCCGCCGAAGGTTATGCGCGCTCGACCGGCAAGACCGGCGTGGTGCTGGTGACCAGCGGACCCGGCGCGACCAATGCCGTCACCGGGCTGACCGACGCGCTGATGGATTCGGTTCCGGTCATTTGCCTGACCGGACAAGTGCCGACCCATCTCATCGGCAATGACGCGTTTCAGGAAGCCGACACCACCGGCATTACGCGCCCTTGCACCAAGCACAATTACCTCGTCAAGGACGTGGACGATCTCGCCCGGGTGTTGCACGAGGCCTTCTATGTCGCGCGCAGCGGCCGGCCCGGGCCGGTCGTCGTCGATCTGCCGAAGGACGTGCTGTTCGCGACCGGGACCTATCGCGCGCCCGAGGCGATCGAGCGGCGCAAATCCTATCGTCCGCAGACCGAGCCCGATCCGGCGCGCATCGCCGAAGCGGTCGAACTCATCGCCCATGCGAAGCGGCCGCTTTTTTATGCCGGCGGCGGCATCGTCAATTCGGGTCCGAGGGCCGTGGCGCTCTTCGGCGAGCTGGTCGAAATGACCGGCTACCCCTGCACCCTGACCCTGATGGGGCTCGGTGCGTTTCCGGCGGCGGATAAGCGCTATCTCGGCCTCGTCGGCATGCACGGCACCTACGAGGCCAACCTCGCGATGCACGGTTGCGACGTCATGGTCAATGTCGGCGCGCGGTTCGACGACCGCGTCACCGGCAAGGTCGCGGCCTTCTCGCCGCAATCGAAGAAGATCCACATCGACATCGACCCTTCGAACATCAACAAGAACGTCCGCGTCGACGTGCCGGTGGTCGGCGATTGCGCCAAGGTGCTCGAGGCCCTGATCGCAGGGCTCAAAGCGCGGCGCTTTGCACCCGATCACGCCGCGCTCGGCAAATGGTGGAAGCAGATCGAGACCTGGCGCAAGCGCGATTGCCTGCACTACACGCAGGGCGACAAGATCATCAAGCCGCAATATGCGATCGAGCGGCTTCACGCGTTGACCCGCGACCGCGATACCTACATCACGACCGAAGTCGGCCAGCATCAGATGTGGGCGGCGCAGCTCTTCAAATTCGACAAGCCGTTCCATTGGATGACGTCGGGCGGGCTCGGCACGATGGGGTACGGGCTGCCGGCGGCGATCGGCGTGCAGGTCGCCCATCCCGACGCGCTCGTCGTCGATATCGCGGGCGAGGCCTCGATCCTCATGAACATTCAGGAGATGTCGACCGCGTGCCAGTACCGGCTCCCGGTCAAGATCTTCATCATCAACAACCAATATATGGGCATGATCCGCCAGTGGCAGGAGCTGCTCCATGGCGGCCGCTATTCGGAGAGCTACAGTTCCTCGCTGCCCGATTTTGTGAAGCTCGCCGAAGCCTTCGGCGCCCGGGGCCTGCGCGCGACGAAGCCCCCGGAGCTCGATGACGTGATCAAAGAGATGATCGCGATCCCGGGGCCGGTGATCGCCGATATCGCGACCGATCCGAACGAGAACTGCTTCCCGATGATCCCCTCGGGCGCCGCGCACAATGAGATGATTCTTGGGCTCGAGGACAAGAAGGCCGGCAGTCCGATCTCCGAAGAGGGCATGGTCCTCGTCTGATCGGCCGGATGACGGAGCACTGCGTGAGCGAGATCGAAAGGCATACCATTGCCGTGCTGGTCGACAACGAGCCGGGCGTGCTCGCACGGGTGATCGGCCTGTTCTCGGGTCGCGGCTACAACATCGAGAGCCTGACCGTCGCCGAGGTCGATCGCGCCAACAGTCTCTCGCGCATCACGGTCGTCACCTCGGGCACGCCGATGATCATCGAGCAGATCAAGGCGCAGCTCTCGCGCCTCGTGCCGGTGCGCGTCGTCCACGACCTGACGATGGAAGGCCACGCAGTCGAGCGCGAGCTCGTGCTGGTGAAGATGGCGGGGACCGGCGAAGGACGGATCGAGTCGCTGCGCCTAGCCGATATTTTCCGCGCGCGGGTGGTTGATTCGACCATCGAGAGCTTTGTCTTCGAGATCACGGGTTCGACCGAAAAGCTCGATGCCTTCATCAATCTGATGAAGCCCTTGGGCCTGGTCGATGTGTCGCGCACCGGCGTCGTTGCGATTGCGCGCGGCCCGGGCGGTTTTGACAGGCTGGAAGGCTGACAGAGGGAATCCCCATGCGCGTCTATTACGATCGTGATGCCGACGTCAATCTCATCAAGGGCCGGAAGGTGCTGGTTGTCGGCTATGGCAGCCAGGGCCACGCCCACGCCATGAATTTGCGCGACAGCGGCGTCAAGGAGGTGCGCGTCGCGCTCCGCCCCGGCTCGGCGTCGGCAAAAAAGGCCGAAGCCGCCGATTTCAAGGTGATGGCGCCGGGCGAGGGCGCCAAATGGGCGGATCTGGTGATGATCCTGACGCCCGACGAGCTTCAGGCGGCGCTCTATGCCAATGACCTCAAGGCGAATATGCGGCCCGACACCGCGCTCGCCTTCGCGCACGGCTTTAACATCCATTTCAAGCTGGTCGAGCCGCGGCCGGACATGGATGTGTTCATGATCGCGCCCAAAGGGCCCGGCCACACGGTGCGCTCGGAATATTTGAAGGGCGGCGGCGTCCCCTGCCTTGTCGCGGTCGAGCAAAACCCTTCGGGCAACGCGCTCGAGCTGGCGCTCTCCTATGCCTCGGCGATCGGCGGCGGCCGCGCCGGCGTGATCGAGACCACCTTCAAAGAGGAATGCGAAACCGATCTTTTCGGCGAGCAGGCGGTGCTGTGCGGCGGGCTATCGGCCCTGATCATGGCCGGCTACGAGACCCTGGTCGAGGCGGGCTATGCGCCCGAGATGGCCTATTTCGAGTGCTTGCACGAGGTGAAGCTGATCGTCGACCTCATGTACGAGGGCGGCATCGCCAATATGCGCTATTCGGTCTCCAACACCGCCGAATATGGCGACTACACGCGCGGGCCCCGCGTGATCAGCCCGGCGGTGAAGGAAGAAATGAAGCGCATTCTCGACGACATCCAATCCGGCCGATTCGCCCGCGACTGGGTGCTTGAAAACGCCGCCGGCCAAGCCAGCTTCAAGGCGATGCGCCGGCGCGGCGCCGAGCATCCGGTCGAGCAGATCGGCGCCAAATTGCGCGCGATGATGCCATGGATCGCGCAGAATCGGCTCGTCGATAAGAGCCGGAATTGAGCGCGCGGATTGCATCTAAATCGCGCAATTTCAAGGCCTCGGGCGGAAAACTTGCGGAGTGGGGCGTAAACGGATTAGACATAATTGGCATGGTAAATTTTCCGTCCGGTAGGGGTTTGTAAGGAATCGCAAGGAACGGCCTGGCGATCCGTAAGGAACGTCCTTACCGTACTGAAGTTGTGGGCGCGGGAGTTGGTTTGATGGTCGCAAGTGCGGCAGGAGGCAGCAAAAGCCAGGCGCAAGCGCGCCCGGTTGCGCTTGCTCGCGCGCTTGTGTGCGACGGCCACGTGCGCAGCCTGCGACGGAGCAACCGCGGGGCGCTGCGACTTACCTGCCCCTGAGCGCGGGGAACGCGAGGCCTACTCGCGCTTGGGGGTTATCGCTGCCGGCCTGCGTTTGCTTCCAGACCAAAGGATTCGCGCTCATGAGCGCTGCCAAGACCACCGCCGGCAAGTCCGGCGCCGCCCAGACCCAAGCGAAGCCGCAAGCGGCTTCCCGCGTCGTTATTTTCGACACCACCCTGCGCGACGGCGAACAGTCGCCGGGTGCGTCGATGAACCTCGAGGAAAAGATCAAAATTGCCCTGCTCCTCGAAGAGATGGGCATCGACGTCATCGAGGCCGGCTTTCCGATCGCCTCCAACGGCGATTTCGAGGCGGTCGGCGAGATCGCCAAGCGGGTCAAGAACTCGACTGTGTGCGGGCTCGCGCGCGCTGGCCGGGGCGATATCGACCGCTGCTGGGAAGCGGTGCGGCATGCGGCCCTGCCACGCATCCACACCTTCATCTCGACCTCGCCGCTGCACATGAAGTTCAAGCTGCAGATGACGCCCGAGCAGGTGCATCAGGCGGTGATCGACAGCGTCAGCCATGCGCGCAATCTCTGCCCCGATGTCGAATGGTCCTGCGAGGACGGCTCGCGCACGGAGCACGATTTCCTCTGCCGCACGGTCGAGAGCGCGATCAAGGCCGGCGCCCGCACGGTCAATATTCCCGACACGGTCGGCTATGCGGTGCCCGAGGAGTTCGCGGCCTCGATCCGCATGCTGTTCGACCGCGTGCCGAATATCGACAAGGCGATCGTCTCGGTCCATTGCCACAACGATCTCGGCCTCGCCGTCGCCAATTCGTTGGCGGCGGTGGGCGCCGGCGCCCGCCAGGTCGAATGCACGGTCAACGGGCTCGGCGAGCGTGCCGGCAATGCGGCGATGGAAGAGATCGTGATGGCGCTCAGGACCCGTCATGATCGGATGCCCTATACGACCGGCGTCAAATCCGACTACATCACCCGCGCCTCGCGCCTCGTTTCGGCGATCACCGGCTTCGTGGTGCAGCCGAACAAGGCGATCGTCGGCGCCAATGCCTTCGCGCATGAGAGCGGCATCCACCAGGACGGGATGCTGAAGCATGCCGGCACGTACGAGATCATGACGCCCGAATCGGTGGGGCTCGGCAAATCGACCCTGGTGATGGGCAAGCATTCGGGGCGCCATGCCTTCAAGATGAAATTGAAGGAGCTGGGCTTCGAGCTCGGCGACAATGCCCTGAACGAGGCGTTCCGCCGCTTCAAGGACCTGGCCGACCGCAAGAAGGACATGTTCGACGAGGACATCGTCGCTCTCATCGACGACCAGATCCAGCATGGCACCGAGCGCATCAAATTCGTCTCGCTGCAGGTGATCGCGGGCTCGAAGGGGCCGCAATCCGCCGAGCTCGAGCTCGAGATCGATGGCGCTGTGCGCTCGGCCAAGACCACCGGCAACGGTCCGGTCGATGCCACCTTCAACGCCATCCAGGCGATCGTCCCGCACGAGGCGAAGCTGCTGCTCTATCAGGTGAGCGCGGTGACCGCCGGAACCGATGCCCAGGCCGAGGTGACCGTTCGGCTCGAGGAAGGCGGCAAGACCGTCAATGGCCAGGGAGCCGATCCCGACACGCTCGTCGCTTCGGCGCGCGCCTATATCCACGCTTTGAACAAGTTGTTGACCAAACGGGCGAAGACAGCGCCCGCCGCGATGTCGGCTTGATGCGGCAAGCACGCGAGGCAGTCCCGCCGGGCCGCCTCGCGTTTTACCAATCGGCAGGGTGAATGGGTATGATCGGAAATCTTTTGGGTGTTCTCTCCGCCGACATGGCGATCGACCTCGGCACGGCGAATACGCTCGTTTACGTCAAGGGCCGCGGCATCGTGTTGAACGAGCCCTCGGTCGTGGCGATCGCCAATGTCAAGGGACGCAAGCAGGTGCTCGCGGTCGGCGACGAGGCCAAGATGATGCTCGGCCGCACGCCGGGCAACATCATGGCGATCCGCCCCTTGCGCGACGGCGTCATCGCCGATTTCGAGGTCGCCGAGGAGATGATCAAGCACTTCATCCGCAAGGTCCACAACCGGCGCAGTTTCGCCAATCCGCAGATCATCGTCTGCGTGCCCTCGGGCTCGACCGCGGTCGAGCGCCGCGCCATTCAGGAATCGGCGGAAAGCGCCGGTGCCCGGCGCGTCTTCCTGATCGAAGAGCCGATGGCGGCGGCGATCGGCGCGGGCCTGCCGGTGACCGAGCCGACCGGCTCGATGGTGGTCGATATCGGCGGCGGCACCACCGAGGTGGCGGTTCTCTCCCTGGGCGGCATCGTCTATTCGCGCTCGGTGCGCGTCGGCGGCGACAAGATGGACGAGGCGATCATCGCCTATATCCGGCGCAACCATAACCTCTTGGTCGGCGAGAGCTCGGCCGAGCGCATCAAGAAGGAAATCGGCTCTGCCTGCATGCCCGAAGAGGGCGAGGGCCGGGTCATGGAGATCAAGGGCCGCGACCTGATGAATGGCGTGCCGAAGGAGATCGTCATCAGCGAGCGCCAGATCGCCGAGAGCCTGGCCGAGCCCGTCGGGGCGATCGTCGAGGCCGTCAAGGTGGCTCTGGAGCACACGGCGCCCGAGCTCGCAGCCGACATCGTCGACAAGGGCATCGTCCTGACGGGCGGCGGCGCGCTCTTGGGCAATCTCGACTACGTGCTGCGTCATGCCACGGGCCTGCCGGTGTCGATCGCGGACGATCCGCTGTCCTGCGTCGCGCTCGGCACGGGACGGGCGCTCGAAGAGATGAAAACTTTGAAGAGCGTGCTCATCAGCATGTATTAAGATTGACGCGGGGGGGTTCGGCGCGGCGCCGCGCGCAGGCGAGCGCTGACCCCGCGGTTCGAGACGGCGGACGAGCTCATTGATGCGGATTACGGCCCCCATGAAGGCGGCGGCACAGCGCTTGACGCTGCCCTTCTTCATCTTCTTGTCCGCACTGCTGATCGTTTTCGGCAAGACCGACAGCTTGCTCTATGACGGCCTGCGGGCGGCGGTGACGGATCGCGTCGCGCCGGTGCTGCAGGTCATGAGCCAGCCCCTGGTGGCGGTGACCGGCGCGTTCCAGGCCGCCTCGGATGTCGTTGCCGCACATCGCGAAAACGCCGAGTTGCGCGAAGAGAACGCCCGGCTCCTGCAATGGCAGGAAGTGGCGCGGCGCCTCGCCGCCGAGAACGCCGAACTGCGCGACTTGGTGAAGCTCGTGCCGGAAAACGCCGTCCATTCGATCGCCGCGCGCGTCATTGCCGATTCCGGCGGCGCCTTCGCCCGCAACGTCCTTATCGATGTCGGGCAGAAGGACGGGGTTCAGCGCGGCCAAGCGGCGATGACGGGAGAGGGACTCGTCGGCCGCGTCGCCGAAGTCGGCAACCGCACCGCGCGCGTCCTCCTGCTGACCGACCTCAATTCGCATATTCCGGTCGAACTCGCGGACACGCATGAGCGCGCGATCCTCGACGGCGACAATTCCGAGGAGCCGCGGCTGATTTATTTGCCGCCCAAGACCGAGGTGAAAGTCGGCACGCGCATCGTCACCGGCGGTGCGGGCGGCGTGTTCCCGCCCGGATTGCCCGTCGGCGTGGTCTCGTCCGTGTCGGGCGACGTGATCCGGGTCGAGCCCTATGCCGAGCTCGCGCGGCTCGAACTCTTGCGCATCGTCGATTTCGGTCTCTCGGGCGTGTTGCCGCAAAGCGTCGTGCCTGCGCCGCGGGCCGTCAGGGGCCGGTCCGGCGCCGCGGCCCGGTGAGGCCGGCGATGTTCTTCGATCTTTCTCGCGACAGCGGTTACGTGACGCGGCTCGTGCCGTTCGTCATGACCTTGATCTTTGCCCTGGTCTCGATCGTGCCGCTCAACCTGCCGGGATTTGCCGTGGTGACGCCGGCCTTTACGCTGATGGCGGTGTTCCACTGGACGGTTTACCGGCCCGACCTTCTGCCGCTGAGCGCGGTGTTCGTCAGCGGCCTGTTTCTCGATCTCCTCAACGGAACGCCTTATGTCGGGCTATCGGCGCTGATCTTCCTGCTGGCGCGCACCGCGGTGATGGCGCAGCGCCAACTCTTCGTCAACCGCACGTTCCCCGTGCTTTGGCTCGGGTTTCTCGGGGTCGCCGCCGGCACCTTCGCGCTCTTATGGGTTCTCGTCTGCCTGCTGCATGGCGGATTTGTCGGCTTGCGGCCGTTTATCTTCGAGGCCGTTTTGACGGTCGCGTGCTACCCGGTCGGGAGCTATATTCTCGCCCTGGCGCAGCGTGCGCTTTTGGCGCGGACGTAGACCCGTGGCGCGAGACAGCAATCGCGGCAAAGTGCTGACCCGACGAGCGATCATGCTCGCCGGCGGGCAGCTGGCGTTGCTCGGGACGCTGGCCGGTCGGCTCTATTATCTCCAGGTCGTCCAGGCCGACCGCTACGCGATGCAGGCCGACGAGAACCGCATCAACATCCGGCTTCTGGCGCCGCCGCGCGGGCGCATCACCGACCGCTTCGGCATCGCCTTGGCGACCAATCAGCCGACCTACCGCGCGACGCTCGTTGCCGAGCAGAGCGGCGATATCGCCGCGACGCTCGATGCCGTGGCGACGCTCATCCCGCTGACCGACGCCGATCGCCGGCGCGTCATGCGCGACGTGCACAACAAGCTGAGCTTCGTGCCGGTGGTCATTCGCGAAAACCTCAGCTGGGACGAGATGGCGCGCATCGAGGTCAACACGCTCGAATTGCCCGGCGTTTCGATCGAGCAGGCGCTGACGCGCTTCTACCCCTTCGGCGAGGCGACCTCGCATGTCGTGGGTTACGTCGCCGCGGTCTCCGAGCAGGATCTGAGCGCCGACGATCCGCTGCTCGAATTGCCGGATTTCCGCATCGGCAAGAGCGGCATCGAAAAGGCCTACGACCTCGATCTGCGCGGCACGGCGGGCACGAGCCAGGTCGAGGTCAATGCCTTCGGACGCGTGGTGCGCGAGCTGGCGCGCGAGGAAGGCATGCCCGGGCAGGATATCGCGCTCGGGCTCGACATGGCGCTGCAGGATTTGGCGGCCAAGCGCTGCGCCGCTCAAGGCAGCGCCTCCTGCGTCGCGCTCGATGCCTGGACCGGCGAAGTGCTGGTGCTGGCTTCGACGCCGGGCTTCGACCCCGGCGCCTTCTCCGCGGGCCTGACGCCGGCGATGTGGCAAAAGCTCGTGAGCGATCCGCTCAATCCCTTGAACAACAAGGCGATCAGCGGGACCTACGCGCCGGGCTCGACGTTCAAGCCGATGGTCGCCATGGCCGCGCTCGAGGCCAATGTCATCACGCCCGAGACAGAATTCTTCTGTCCGGGCTATTTCCAGCTCGGCAACGCGCTGTTCCATTGCTGGAAGAAGGGCGGTCACGGCACCATCTCGCTGCGCCGCGGCATCCGCGAATCCTGCGATGTGTTTTTCTATCATTGCGCCGATCTTCTCGGCATCGACCGCATCGCCCAGATGGGCAACCGCTTCGGGCTCGGCGTCAATCTCGGGATCGACATTCCGGGCGAAAAGACCGGGCTTCTGCCGACGACCGCGTGGAAATTGGCGACCACCGGGGTTCGCTGGCAGCGCGGCGAGACCATCAGCTGCGGCATCGGCCAAAGCTTCGTGTCGGTCACGCCGCTGCAGCTCGCGATTTACGTGGCGCGGCTCGTGACCGCGCGCCAAGTGGTGCCGCGGCTCGATCGGCGTCAGGGCGTGATGACGCCGATAAGCCCGGTCGCGGCCGCGGTCGATACGGATTTCGAGCCCTTGGGCGTGCAGCAGGCGCATTTGAACGCGGTGCTCGACGGCATGTTCGCGGTGGTGAACGAGCCGCACGGCACCGCCTATGGCGCGCGCATCACCGAGCCCGGCATGACGATGGGCGGCAAGACCGGCACGGCCCAGGTTCATCATTACAGCGAGGCCGAGCGCGCGCATGGCCACCTCACCGGTGCGAGCGTGCCGTGGAAGAATCGCGACCATGCCCTCTTCATCGGCTTCGCGCCGGTGAGCGCGCCGCGCTATGTCTGCGCCGTGGTCGTCGAACATGGCGGCGCCAGCGGCGGCGAAGGCGGCGCCGTGGCCGCGCCGATCGCGCATGACGTGCTGCTCGCGGCGCAACAGCGCGATCCCGCGCGCCGCGTTCCCGAGCCGCCTTTCGCCGCGCCGACGACGCTCGCACAGGGCTGAGCGGCAATGGAATCTTTCCTCGATTCGAGCGGGCCGCGGCAAAGCCTCGCGGTCAAGCTGCTGGCGGTCAATTGGGGCCTCTTGCTGCTGCTGTGCTGCATCGCCGGCATCGGCTTTGCCATGCTGTACTCGGCCGCCAACGGCCATTGGCAGCCCTGGGCCAGCAAGCAGATGATCCGCTTCGTCGTCGCGGTCATGGTGATGCTGGCCGTGGCCGCGGTCGATCTGCGCTTCTGGCTGCGCTGGGCCTACACGGTCTATGGCTGCACCTTCCTGCTCCTGGTCGCGGTCGAGCTGCGCGGCGCGGTCGGCATGGGCGCGCAGCGCTGGATCGATCTCGGGGTCATTCAGATCCAGCCTTCGGAGATGATGAAGGTCGCGCTGGTGCTGGTGCTGGCGCGCTATTTCAGCGCGCTCACGCCCGAGGAGATCGGCCGGCCGACCCGGCTCTTGGCGCCGGCGCTGCTCATCCTCCTGCCGGCGGCGTTGGTGATGAAGCAGCCCGATCTCGGCACGGCAATGATGCTCGTTTTGACCGGCGGCGCGATCTTCTTTCTCGTCGGCGTCCGGTGGTGGAAATTCGTGCTGGTGCTGCTCGCGGGCGGCGGCGCCGTCCCGATCCTATGGCGCTTCCTCAAGGACTATCAGAAGGCGCGCATCGCGTCGTTTCTCAATCCCGAGAACGATCCGCTGGGCGCGGGCTATCACAGTCTTCAATCGAAGATCGCGATCGGCTCGGGCGGGATCTTCGGCAAGGGCTTCCTCATGGGCAGCCAATCGCATCTGAGCTTCCTGCCCGAGCGCCAGACCGATTTCATCTTCACCATGCTCGCCGAGGAGTTCGGCCTCGTCGGCGGGCTCGTGCTTTTGGGGCTCTACACCCTCGTTTTCGCCTACGGCTTCGCCATTGCTTTTCGCAGCCGCAGCCATTTCGGCCGGCTGCTCGCGCTCGGCGTCACCATCAATTTCTTCCTCTATGTCTTCATCAACACCGCCATGGTGATGGGCCTCATCCCGGTGGTGGGCGTGCCGCTGCCGCTCATCTCCTATGGCGGCACCTCGATGCTCACGGTGATGTACGGATTCGGGCTGATGATGTGCGTCTATGTCCATCGCGACGCGCGCATCGGCCGCGGCGGCGACGAGTGAGGCACGCTCGACAAGAGGGCTTCGGCTTGTTATAAGCCCGCCGCTCTTCGCTCAATGCGAAGAGCGAGGGCGCGACAGCGCGCCGGGCGGGCGCATAGCTCAGTTGGTAGAGCAGCTGACTCTTAATCAGCGGGTCCAAGGTTCGAGTCCTTGTGCGCCCACCAGCCTTCGCTCGCTTCGCGAGCTACGGCTCGGCAAGCCATACTTGACGCATAAAGCGAAGCGAGCGAAGGCTGCCGCGCCGAAGCCCGAAGGGCGGAGGCGGGCCTTCACAATAGAGGCTCGGAGGCGCGCGTATGAACTACGTCTACATTCTCCGAAGCTCGGAGCATCCAGACCGGTACTACGTCGGCACCACTGCCGATTTGCGTGCGCGCTTGAGAAAGCACAATGCTGGCGAAGTCGCGCACACGTCGAAATACGCGCCATGGGCGCTCAAGACCTATGTCGCGTTCTCCGATGAGAAACAGGCCTTCGCATTCGAGAAATACCTCAAGTCTGCCTCCGGCCGAGCCTTTGCGAAAAAGCGGCTCTGATCAATGCAGCTTCGGGTCCCTCACCGCTGGAATGCACATCACATCCATCGAGGCCGGATTTCGCGCTCTGTCAAATTGTGAAATGCTGAGTAATATCGTTCGCGCGGTACGGGGGCGAATGGCAGCATGGGAAACGCGGTCTGGCTTTTCTGGGCAGTTCCCGCTTGGTATTTTTCCACGCTGCTCATGCCGTTCGGTGCTGGCCCTCTAAGTGCGATTCCAGCAGCGGGCGCGATATGTCTCGTTATCGGAGCCGGATGGGGAGTCGTAAAACGCAAGACGAATTTGCTACTATTTCTCCTACTCGTAGTGGCGAGCCAGATTCTTGTGGTCATCGCCGGCTTCTCGCGCGGGTCACTTCGAGGCACAACAAATCAGCTCATCCTTCAAATCCTGCTTGGAACCTTCTTACTGCTTCAGATCGCAATCGCTGGTTACTTCGTTTGGCGAGTGAAAGGGGCGAGGTGGCCTGCCGTAGCCCTAGCCATCTTTACTTCATCCTACGCGGCTTTCGGGGCATTCGTAGCTGGGATGGCGTTTAGCGACGATTGGCTTTGATCGCGCGGTTTTCCGAGGTGTTGGCACAGTGATTTCCCAAGTTCGACCTCGGTTGGCCTCCTGCTTCGCGCTGGCGCGCTTCGGACGATGTGCCCCGGCCTCGCGTCGCAGCCAGCCGCGTCACGCCTCCGGGGCGCGGCCACCTTGGCTGTGCATCCGATGCAAAATCTCGCCGACGATGCCGCGGCGAAAGACGAGAATCACGCCGATGAAGATGAAACCGACCACTA
>DATEKH010000269.1:0-4737 GCA_035277525.1 Allostellaceae bacterium | reverse complement strand
CATCATGCGCTGCGGCTCGGCCATGTCCGCGGCGATTTCGCCGATGGCGCGCTTCTGCGATCTGGTCAGCGCGAAGGGAAGGGCGGTCAGTACCTTGGCGCGCAGCACGCCCGGGGCCGCGATCGCGCGGCCGGCGATGCGTTTGCGGTGCTCGCGCATCAGGCCGAGCGCGAGCTGATTGGCCAGCAGCTCGTCGAAAGCGAGGCGCTGGCGCGGCAAGGTGGTGGGGAGAAGATCCTCGTCGCGCTCGGGTGTGTGCGCGGCGCCGAGCGCCTCGCGCCAGGGAAGCCAGCGCTCGCGCGCGCGATAGGCGGGATCGAGCCATTCGGGGAGCGCCGGCGCGCGCGCCAACGCGGCCTCGACGGCTTTTTGCACGATGCGCGGCGAAAGCCCGGCGGTCAGGCGATAGACCGGCTCGATCAGCTTCATCTCGGCCGCTTCCTCGGGCGCGATGATATGGTCGGGATGGGTGATCTGAATCTGGTTGTTGAAATGCTCGACCTTGCCCGAGACGACGCGCCTGGCGCCCAAGGGCAGAATGCGTTCGAGATAATCGGCCTGCGCGTGGAAGAAGACGAGGAAGAGAAACCCGGTCTCGTCGCGGCAGCGCACGCGATAGGGCTGGCGCCGGTTTTGCGGCTTCAGATGCGCGTCGACCGTGACCGCGATCGTGGCGATGGCACCGTCGGGCGCCGCCATGATCTTCGGCCGGAAGCGGCGGTCGATGAGTCCCGTGGGCAGATGCCACAAGAGATCGACCACTTGCGGCGTGCCGAGCTTCTCGAACAGCTTGCCGAGCCGCGGTCCCACGCCTTTCAGCGCGGTGACCGGCGCAAACAGCGGAAAAAGGATCTCGGGTCGCAAGCGCCGGCCGGTTTTCTCAAGAGCGCTTCGGGAGCGCGCCCTTTCTAACAGCCAACAAAGCTGGTGTTAAGGGGGCCGCTGCGCTGCATGGATATCCTGCGCCCTTCGACAAGCTCAGGGTGAGGTGAAATTTGTGGATGGCATCAAAAATCTTACCTCATCCTGAGCGCGAGGCTGAGCGAGAGCGAAGCCGAGCAGTCGAAGGACGCGGGAAGCCGATCCAGCGGCTTGTGCTACCGCCCCCAGAGCTCTTTGGTCGCGAGCGCCGCGCCGTCGCTGAGCGCCTTCAGCTTCGCCCACATGATGGTGCGGTGGACCCGGCCGGCGAGCGGGCTCTGGCTGAAGCCGCAATCCGTGCCGGCGATCACGTTCTCGCGGCCGACGATCTCGGCAAAGCGCGTCAGCCGCTCGGCCACAAGTTCCGGGTGTTCGACGATGTTGGTCGCGTGCGAGATCACGCCCGGCATCAGCGCCTGGCCCGGAGCGAGCTTGACGCCGCGCCACACCTTCCATTCATGCTCGTGGCGCGGATTGGCCGCCTCGAAGCTGTAGGCGCCGACCTTCACCTTGGTGACGATATCGACGATGTCCTTCAAGGGCACGTCGAAGATATGCGGCCCGTTCCAGCTCCCCCAGCAGATGTGGTAGCGCGTGCGCTCGACCGGCAAGCCTTCGAGCGCGCGGTTCAAGGCGGCGATGCGGAGCTCGACCCAATGCCGGTATTGCGCGAGGCTCATCGGCGGCACGAGGCGCTCATACATATAGGGAACGAAGGCATCGTCCACCTGGAGATCGAGCCCGGCATCGATGATCGCGCGATACTCGACCTTGAGCGCGTCGGCGAGCGCGAAGAGATAGCTCTCCTCGTCCTTGTAGTGCTCGTTCTTGGCGTTGGGCAGCGCGCTCGCCGGCGCGACCACCGGAAGGAAGCCTTGCATGCCGGGGAGCTTCGCCAGTCCCGCCTTGAGATTGCCAATGTCGCGATTGAGCTCGGCCTCGCCGCAATAGGCGATCGCGCCGGTTACGATCGGCCGCAGCGGCACGCTCGCGTTGCGCAGCACGCGGGCATCGTATTCGCCATAGAACTCAGGAAAGGCCTCGCGGTCGCGCCCGCCCAAGGGCATGGCAAGCGGGTCCTTCGTTTCTTCCGGCGTCATCGGCCGTTTGGTGATGCCCGTGAGGCGGCCATGGATGTAATAGGCCCAGTTGATCGACTTGCCGTATTCGCCGTCGCTGACGATGTCGATTCCGGCCTCGGCCTGGAGCCGTGCCGTTTCGATCACCGAATCGCGCAAGGCGGCGGCGAAGGCCTCGCGGTCATAGGGCGCGCCGTTTTGCACGGCCTCGAGAAACGGGATCATACGCGGCGGCCGCACCAGGCTGCCGACATGGCTCACCGTGATCCGATCGTTGCGGCGGGGCATGAGCGCCTCCTCTTGCTGTGGGTCAGACTGGCAGCTCGGCCGCGCGGCGATGCGCGGCGAGCAAGGCGGTAAGGCGCGAAGGCTCGCCGCGCGCCATGCCGCATTCCGTGCCGATGCCGTCGACGCGGGCGTGGCGGCGCGCCGCAGCCAATCGCGCCGCATCGCCTTCGGGATCGTTGTAATGGATGAGGCCCAGATAGAGCTCGGTCTCGGGCTTCAGCTTCAGCTTTTCCAACGGCGCGAAAAAGGCGTCGTCGGTGCGCGACTTGATCACCGGCAAATGGAAGAACTGGATCGGCCGCTTGACGCCCGCGGTGACCGCGTTGGTCATCTCGACCATGAGGCCTGAATCCTTGGGCAGCACCATATGCTCGTCCTGCGGGCTGCCATAGCAGAGGTGATAGCCGAGCTCGATTCCGGCCGGCACCGCGTTGCCGATCTTGGCTAACACCTCGATCGCCTCGGTGCGGAAATCGACGGGGCCTTTCTCGTAATAGCCCTCCCAGGCCAGCACCTCCTGGCAGACATCCCATTGGATCGCGAGCCGGTCGTTGGGGATCGCTTTCGCCATCTGCTGCACTTCGCCGATGAAATGCTGGGTCAGCGCGGGCAGGAGCTTTGGCCGGTCGGCGGGCACCATGTTGTTGTAGGTGGGCGCGATCGGCGTCGGGATCGAGACCTGGAATTTGACGCCAGCGGGAATCGCGCCCGCTTTCTGCAAGCGCTCGAACAAGCGCCACGAGGCGATCGCCATATCGGCATAACCCGTCTTGAAGCTCGAGGCCTCGGGCGTCTTTCCGGGTCTCAGCCTAAGCCGCGCGATCTCGCGCACCACCTTGCCGTCCCATTGGGTGAATTTGAAGGGCGGCACGTCCTTCGCCACCTCGATCGCCGGGTTCTCGGCGAGCACGTCCTGGAGAAAGCGGATCCAGCTCTTGCGGATGCCGGTCTCGCCATCGGGCAGGCGCAGAAGATGCGGGCCGATCGCCGCCGGAAGCGTGCGGAACACAGTCTCGGCATCGGGCAGGGGAATGCTGCCGACGAAATGCACGATCGGATGCTGGCTGCGGTCTGCGGGCATGGCGCCGTCCTCCGTTTCGGATTTTCTTTGGCCCTATTCTAGCGCGGCGTGGGCGCGGTCCTCACCCACAATCTCCGCGGGCTTGCCCACGCGCGGCGAGAAGACGCGGCGCCCTTGCCGCGGCGCCTACCACGCGCCTAGTATCGCCCGCACGCCACGGCCGGGCGCAAGAGGCGGCGGCGCCGAAAACGGGGAGGGATCATGTCAGGCAAGGCTCAGCTCATTGCGATCGGAAAGCGCGCCGTGGTCGCGGCCAGCGTCATGTGCATTCTCTTGGGCGCGGGGGTCGCCAGAGCCGAGCCCTTGAAGATCCGGCTCTCCTATATCGTGTCGGTCGCGAACTGGGCGACAATCCTCTTCCAGAAGCCGGAACTCGCCAAGCATCTCGGCAAGTCCTACACCTTCGAAGCCATCCATTTCCAATCGACGCCGACCCTCATCCAGGCGCTCGCCGCGAACGAGCTCGATATCGCCAATCTCGGCTTCACCTCGATGCCATTGGCCGTGACCAATGCCGGGATGAAGGATCTGCGCATCATTTCTGACGAGCTGCAGGACGGCGTGCCCGGCTGGTACAGCAACGAGTATATGGTGCGAAAGGACAGCCCGATCCGCAAAGTCGAGGATTTGAAGGGCAAGGTGCTCGTCACCAACGGCTATGGCAGCGGCACCGATATTCCGCTTCGCATCATGCTGGCCAAGCACGGTCTCAGCGACAAGCGCGACGTCACCATCATCGAGGCGCCGATCCCGACCATGGGCGCGATGCTCAGCGAGCGCAAGGCCGATCTCATCGCCTGGGTGCTGCCCTTCACCGCCAATCCCAAGGCGCATGAGGACGCCCGGACGCTCTTCACCCAGGGCGACGCGGTGGGTCCGAGCGAGCTCGGCGTCTGGGTGACGCGCGAGGGCTTTATCCAGAAGAATCGCGCCGCGCTGACCGATTTCATGGAAGACGCGTTGCGCTCCGAACGCTGGTATGAGAATCCTGCCAATCACGAAGAGGCGGTTCAGATCGCGGTCAAGGTCAGCAAGATTCCTGCGCCGGTCTGGCAGAGCTGGCTCTTCAAGAAGGACGGGCAGAAGGGCGATTACTTCCGCGATCCGCAGGGCAAGCCCGACGTCGTCGACATGCAGAAGACGATCGACGAGCAGGTGAAGTACGGCTACCTGAAGCAGCGCATCGAGGTGAAGAACTACGTCGATCTCTCGCTCGTCGACGCGGCGGACAAGCGCCTCAAGTAAAGCTCAGGCGGCGAGCCCGGCGCGCGCGTCATCGAAGCGCACGGGCTCGATTGCGCAAGCCGGGGCCATCCGGCCCCTAAGACGCGAAGGGGAGGTTATGTCGATGCCGATTGCCGGAAAAGC
>DATEKH010000268.1:0-39313 GCA_035277525.1 Allostellaceae bacterium | reverse complement strand
TATCCGCCGTCGCGGAACTCGCCCCAAGCCTTCGTCATCTGCTGCTCGTTGAGGCCGCTGTTCTTGAAGATCGCTTCGCCGGGCTTGACCCAGGCATCGGCGCTGCCCTGCCATTGGCGCATCGCGTCGAGCATCATCTCGACATAATCGGTCGCGGCGGCCTCGTTGTTCTTGATCCAGTCTTCTTTTGCGACGACCACAATCCGGGGGATCGGCGGGGTGTATTTCGCCGTGTGCGGCACGAGCTGATGAATATTCGCCGCCAAGCCTTTGGCTTCGGCCAGCGTGGCGCCGAGATGGGAGAGGCTCGCGAGCTGCGTGCGGCCGGTCTCGAGCGCTTGCAGGTTGGGCCCGTCGCCGCCGCCGATCGCAACCCAACGGAAAGTATCGGCATCGAGCCCCATTCCCGCGACCGCCATCTGCGCATTGAACCGCTGCGCGCCGCCGAGGCTCGCGACCGCCCAGGTTTGGTGCTCGGCATCCTTCATGGTCTTGTATTGGCTGCGGCCCCAAATCTCCTCATCGCCATAAGGGGTCATCACCATCAGGATCTTGATCTTGGAACCCGAATAGATCCCGCCCAGCACCGCGACGATGTCGCTGGTGGCGACATCCGTATTGTCGGTGACGACCGCTTGAACGCGCTGCGGCCCGCCGCCGGCGAGATCGGGGCCGAGTGTGAAGGCCAGCCCGTGCTTGGCGAAAAGGCCCATCGCCTGGGCCATTCTGTTATAGGCGATGGACGGGTTCGGAATCGGCGCGAGCTCGGTCGCTTTGATTGGCAGCGGGGCACCCGCGGCCCGCGCTGCCGGCGCGCCGGCGATCAGCGCCGCCGCTCCCGCGTGCAGCAGAAACGCGGTGACCCGCCCGCGCGATAAAATCTTGTTCGACATTCTTGCCTCCCGTTTTCCTTCTTGCCTTTCGGCTGGACCCCGCACGACATTCGCCGGCTTGCGGGTTCGAGCCGCGATACTAGCCCAATAGGATCGGACAGCAAATCATAGAGCGCGGCTTCAACGAGCCAATCTGCGACGAGCCGAAGCCGATGCAGCGCGAGTACTGGCTGTGGTGGCAATTTGGCGAATGCGCCCCTACGGCATAGAAATATCGGTGGGCGGTGGCGGGGATGGTCCTTTCGCCGTCGAAGCTGGAGACGCGGTATGAGCGGGAAGATCTATGTCGGAATCGGCGGCTGGACCTACGAGCCCTGGCGCGGCGTGTTTTATCCCCAGGGATTGCCGCAGAAGAACGAGCTCTCCTTCGCCAGCCGCAAGCTCACCTCGATCGAGATCAACGGCACCTATTATTCCACCTTCAAGCCCGCGAGCTGGACCAAGTGGCGCGAGGAAACGCCGCCGGGCTTCGTCTTTTCAGTCAAGGCCTCGCGTTACTGCACCAACCGCAAGGAGCTCGCGACCGCCGCCGAGGCAATCGAGCGCTTCGCCGCGCAAGGCCTCGCCGTGCTGGGCGATCGGTTGGGGCCGATCAATTGGCAATTCATGGGCACCAAGAAATTCGCCGCGGAGGATTTCGAGGCGTTCTTGAAGCTGCTGCCGCGCGAGGCGGGCGGGCTGCCGCTGCGCCACGCGCTCGAAGTGCGGCATGCGAGCTTCAAAGACGAACGGTTCTATGATCTCGCGCGCCGTTACAAGGTCGCGATCGTCTTTGCCGATGCCGAGGATTTCCCGGCGATCGACGAGCCGACGGCGGACTTTACCTATGCGCGGCTGATGCGCAGCCGCGACAAGGTCGCGACGGGTTACGCAGCCGCCGAGCTCGATCGCTGGGCCGAACGCGCCCGCAGCTGGGCCAAGCGTGGCGATGCCTTTATCTACTTCATCGCCGGGGCGAAGCAACGGGCTCCGGCCGCGGCGCAAGCGCTGATCGAACGGGTCGGCGAGGGATAGCCGGCGCGCCTGGGCGCGGGGGTGGCGCAATGATGCGTCCAACGACCCTTGCATAAGGCGGTCGGGTTTCTTACATCTCTGTCATCAACTCGTTTTGGGTCGGTTTCGGTTCGGCGTTCCAACAAACCCGGTCTCGTTCCTTCCAGATCGCTGTTTGATCCGCGGCGCAAGAGCGCCGCGGCTATTCATATCTACGGAAGGTTAACTATGACGATCGGTACCGTGAAATGGTTCAACGCCACCAAGGGCTTCGGCTTCATTCAGCCCGAGGACGGCTCCAAGGATGTGTTCGTGCACATCTCGGCGGTCGAGCGCTCCGGCCTCGCCAGCCTGCATGAGGGCCAGCGCGTGGGCTTCGAGACCCAGCGCGATGCCCGCACGGGCAAGGTTGCGGCGGCGAACCTGAAGGCGGTTTGATCAAAGAAAGAAGGGGCGGCTTCGGCCGCCCCTCTTCGTTTCAGCCGCGCCGCTGACGAAAGCGGCCCATCGCGGCAAAGAGCTCGGGCGTCTCGTGCCGCTCCTTGCCGCCCGAAAATTCGCGGTAAAGCGCCGCGACGTTGGCGACGATCCGCTCGCCGTCGATCCAATCCGCATAGCCTTCGATCTGGATGTCCTCGGCCGCGTCGAGCCAGCTCATGCCGGCATCGAAGCGCTGCCGTGCCTCGCGTTTGAGCGTTTCCATATAGGCCTTGAAGCGCCACACCCCCGTCTTGTCGGTGATGGGCCCGTGGCCCGGAACGATGGTCTCGACATCCCAGGCGAGGATCATCTCGCAGGCCTTGATCCAATTGTCGATCGGACCGGCCCACATCACCGGATGGCCGCCGATGAAGAGAATGTCGCCAGTGAAGACAACGCGCTCTTCCGGGACGTGGACCAGAACGTCCCCGCCCGTATGCGCGGGCCCGACATTGACGAGGTTGACGTTTTTGCTCCCGACCGTCAGGGCAAGCTCGCGCTCGAAGGTGCGAGTGGGAAAGGTGAGCACCACCTCCTCGAAGTTGAAATGCTTGCCCATGGTCTCGTGGAAGAACGCCGCGCCTTCGCCGAGCACGCGCCAGTTCTTCTCCATGGCGGCAAGCATTTGCGGCGGCGTGTGCGGCATTTCCTCGGCGCAGGCAGCCGAGGCGATGATAGAGGCGCCGGCAAGCAATTGATTGCCGAAAGTGTGATCGGGATTGGCGTGGGTGTTGACGAGGGTGCCGATCCGCGCGGCAGCCGGGACGGCGCGGCGCATGCTCTCGAGCATGTCGCGCGTCAGCCGCACATCCATGAGCGTGTCGACGAGCAGGGTCTCGCCGGAATCGGCGATGAGTCCGGCATTGCTCCAGCCCCAGCTTCCCTCGGGCTGGAGATAGGCGTGACACCCTCGGCCGAGATCGTGCAAACCCTTGGTGTATTGCCAATTCGGCATGGCGCCTCCGCGCCTCGCGCAACCAACGAAGGGCCCGCCGGCGATCGCGGCGGGCCCCGTCTCGGACAGGTCAGCTCGGAACCTGACCCATGAAATCGCGCTTGCCGAGTTCAACGCCGTAATGGCGCAAAATGTCGTAGGCGGTGGTGGTGTGGAAATAGAAATTCGGCAGGGCGTGGTGGTAGAGCAGAACCTGGGCGCGGAAGGTGCGCGTATTGGGCCCGAGTTGCACGCTCACCTGCGAGTCTTCCTTGCCGTCGATTTGCGCCGGCTGAATGCCTTTGAGGAAATCGACCGTGGTGGCGATGCGCTGTTTCAGCTCGGCGATGGTTGCGCCCGTATCGGTGAATTTTGGCAACTCGACGCCCGCGATCCTGCCGGGCGCGAGGGCGTGGTTGGTCGCCTGCTGCACCTGGCGCGACAAAGGAAACATGTCGGGCGATAGACGCGCGCTCAAGAACAGGGTCGGGTCGAATTTGCGGGCTTCGGCGAAAGCCTGCGCCTTGTCGAGACAGCCCGATAAAGCGGGCAAGAGTTGAAGGAAGACCGGGACCGACCCGTTATACATAGTGATGGGCATGAAGGCGCTCCTCTCGTGTTCTCGTGAAACGGCGAATTCGCGCGGATTTTAGCGGGCTTGCGGCCCAAGGTGAAGTGCGACGGCGCCGCGGAAGGATTTCGAGGGGCAGCAATGCCGCTTATGCGGTTGTAAATCGATTTGGGCCTAATAGATTGGCCAAAGCACCGTTTCCGCTGAGCTCTTCTGGATGTCCTTTCGCCCTTCTCGCCATAGTGTCCTTCTGGGCATCGTCTCCGCAGCCCTCTTCATGCAGAATCTCGACAGCACCGTGATCACCACGGCGCTGCCGCAAATGGCGGTGAGTTTCCGGACGACGCCGATCCATCTGAGTATCGGCATCACCGCCTACATGTTGAGCCTCGCGGTGTTCATCCCGGTCAGCGGCTGGGTCGCCGACCGGTTCGGCGCGCGCACCGTTTTCAGCACCGCGATCGGCGTTTTCACCTTGGGCTCGGTGCTGTGCGGGCTGTGCAACGGCGTCGCCGAATTCGCCCTGTGCCGCGTCTTCCAAGGCGTCGGGGGCGCGATGATGGTGCCGGTCGGCCGGCTGATCCTCTTCCGCGCCGTCGGCAAGGGCGGGCTCGTGCAGGCGCTGTCGCTCCTCACCATGCCGGCGATGTTCGGCCCGATCTTGGGCCCGCCGGTCGGCGGCTTCATCACGACCTATGCCTCCTGGCGCTGGATCTTCTTTCTCAATTTGCCGGTGGGCGCAGTCGGCGTCGTGCTCGTCTGGTTCTTCATCGAGAATTACCGCGAGGATGCGAAGACGTCGTTCGATTGGATCGGTTTCCTCTCGACCGGCGTTGCGATCGCGAGCCTGGTGCTCGATTGCGACCTTGTGGTGCAGCCGGGCGTCGGCGCGGCGCCGATCGCTGGGCTCTTTGCCTTGAGCCTTGCGTCCGGCGGATTCGCCGCGTGGTATATGCTGCGGCGCGCCGAGCCGATCGTCGATCTGACGCTGCTGCGGATCCCGTCCTTCTTTATCGGCGTCGTTGTCGGCTCCTTGTTCCGGATCGCGGCGGGATCGGTCAGCTATCTCATGGCCATCCTGCTGCAGGTCGATCTCGGCATGTCGGCTTTTGCCTCCGGGACGATCACCATCGCCGGGGCCATGAGTTCGCTTTTCATGAAAGTGGCAATCCCGCCGGCGCTGCGGCATTGGGGATTCCGGACGGTCCTTTTGGGCAACGGTGCGATCAGCGCCGCAGGCATTGCCGTATGCGCGGTCATTGGGCTTTCGACGCCGGGCTATGCGGTTTTCCTGGTGCTCTTGGTCGGAGGCTTCTTTCGCTCGTTGCAGTTCACGAGCCTCACCACGCTCTCCTACGCCGATATCCCCAATGCGCGCACCAGCGCCGCGACCAGCTTTTCGAGCATGATGCAGCAGGTGATGAACGGCATGGGGGTGGCGCTCGCGGCGGTTCTGCTGCACGCGGCGCAACTGGTACGCGGGGATGTCGCGAAAGCGGTCTCGATCGTCGATATTCGCGCGGTTTTCATAACGATGGCGCTCGTGGCGGTGTCGGCCTGCTTTTTCTATGTCCGGCTCGCGCCCGATGCCGGCGCCGAGGTGAGCGGGCATCGGCGCGCGGCGGTCGCTGCGGAAGGAGCCGCCGATTAGCAAGACGCAAGCGGCGACGCGGCGCGGCGGCGCGGCCCTGCAGCTTGGGCTGCGCGGGCGACGCCGGATCGGCTAGGATCGCGTCGCCATGGCGATGCCGGTTTCCCGCACCATGATCGTGCCGATGATCGTCGCCTCGGCGCTCTTCATGGAAAATCTCGACAGCACGATCATCACGACGGCCTTGCCGAGCATGGCCGAATCCTTCGCCACCACGCCGATTCATCTGAGCGTCGGCATCACGGCCTATGTGCTGAGCCTCGCGATCTTCATCCCCGTGAGCGGCTGGGTCGCCGACCGCTTCGGCGCACGCACGGTGTTCCGCAGCGCGATCGCCGTCTTCACCTTGGGCTCGGTGCTGTGCGGCTTCTGCAACAACGTTCCAGAATTCGCCGCGGCCCGCGTGCTGCAAGGCGTCGGCGGCGCGATGATGGTGCCTGTCGGCCGCCTCGTCATGTTCCGCAGCGTGCCGCGCTCGGAATTCGTCACCGCCATGGCCTATCTCACCGTGCCCGCGCTGGTCGGGCCGATCCTGGGGCCGCCCGTGGGCGGCTTCATCACAACCTATGCCTCCTGGCGCTGGATCTTCTTTCTCAATCTTCCGGTCGGGATATTGGGTTTTTTCCTGGTGACGAGCTTCATCGAGAATTATCGCGAGCCGGAGAGCCCGTCGCTCGATTGGGTCGGCTTTCTGCTCTCCGGCACCTCGATCGCCAGCCTCGTCTATGCCTGCGACCAGGTCGCGCGCCCGGATGCGAGCGCGTCGATACCGCTCGCGCTGTTCGGTCTCTGCCTCGCCTCCGGCATGGCGGCGGCCTGGCATGTGCGCCGCCACCCGCATCCGGTGATCGATCCCAGCCTGTTGCGCATCCCGACCTTTTCCGTCAGCGTCTTGGGCGGCGCCTTGTTTCGCGTCGGCACCGCCTCGCTCAACTACCTCTTGCCGATCCTTCTCCAGATCGGCATCGGCATGACCGCCTTCACCTCGGGCCTTTTGACGGTCGCAGCCGCGGCCGGTTCCTTTGCGATGAAGATCGCGGCGGTTGCGATCCTGCGGCGTTGGGGCTTTCGCATCGTGCTCGTCGCCAATGGCGCGATCAGCGCGGTGAGCGTGCTGGTTTGTGCGTTCTTCGACGTCAGCACCCCGCTCGAGGCGATCTTCGTCATCCTGCTGGTCGGCGGATTTTTCCGCTCGCTGCAATATACCGCGCTCAACAGCATCGCTTTCGCCGATATCGCGGCGCCTCGAATGAGCGCCGCGACCAGCTTCTCGAGCATGGTGCAGCAAATCTCCAACGGCATGGGCGTCGCTTTCGCGGCCGTCGTCTTGAATCTCGTGCTGGTCTCGCGCGGCGATTCGCTCACCGAGATCCCGCTCGGCGACATCGCGCTCACCCTCGTCGTGATGACCGCGATAACCCTCACCTCGTGCCTTTATTTCGCACGCCTCGCGCCGGACGCCGCGGCCGAGGTGAGCGGCCATCGCCGCCTCAAAGCGGCGGCCGATTTGAACGCGGAATGATTTCCGCTTAGACGGCCTTAAGAGCGGGCTTGGACGGCGTCATCGCGGCTTCCATGTCTGGGAAGTCCGGCACCGATCCCCACATGCAGAACGAGGTCAAGGTTGGCGGGAATTGGCGCGGGCGATAGCTCGCCTCGTCCTCGGGCAGGATGTGCTTCACGCCGCAGGAATACTCGTAGACCATGTTGTCCGGCCCGTAGAAATAGAGCATCACCGCGGTCGAAAGCGGATGGCGCCCGGGACCCCAGGCGATCTTCACGCCCTTCTCTTTGAGGAAGTAATAAGACTTCATCACATCGTCGATGTCTTCGACCTGATGGTTGATGTGCTGCACGCCCGGCCGCGTTGCCGGGAAAATGGCGATCGAATGATGACAAGTACTAATGCGCAGGAGCGGCGCATCGCCGAGCCAATCCGACACGCGCGCGCTGCAAAGCCTGGTCCAGAACCTTTCGTCGCGCGGCGCGTCGGTCGAGTTGAGGCCGATATGGCTGAAATGCGTGATGCCCGCGTCACGCGCCCCGAAATAGCGCGCGCCCGAGTGATAGGGCCGCGCCACGATCTCGATCTTGTTGCCGGTCGGGTCCTTGGCCGCGATCACGCCTTTGGCGCGGCGCAGTTCGCATTCCTCTTTCGAGGCCTGACGCGCCGGATAGCCGGCATTGTCGAGCGCGGCGCCGGCCGCGTCGAAATCCGCAGGGTTTTTCAAATCGAAGCCGATGGTGTGATCGCCCGGATCGCCCTCGAAATAGACCAGCGTGTGATCGCGCGTATCGCCGCGCACCGCCACCTTATCGCTGCGAAAATAGGCAGCTTTGCCTTCGCGCGCGACGAGCTGGAGGCCGATGATCTTGGTCGCGAATTCGATCGCGCCTTCGAGATCGCGCGTTCCGAGCCGGACATAGCGGATATCTTGCAGATTGATCATAGGCGGCGTCCTCCGACGGGCTTTTGGGCCATCGATGTCTTAGCACAACCGCCCATGACAGGCGAGACGCGCGGGGAAGATGGGGCTACTGGCGCGGGAGATTGAGCGCCTGGGTTAAGTCGCCCATCGGCCTGCTGCCATGGGCTTTCAAGGCCTCATCGCGCGCGGCGATGCCGGGCAGGACCGGAAGATCGAAGCGCTCGGTGATGAACCGCAAGATCGAGGTCATGTCGTATGGCGTGTGATCGACGTAGTGCCGCTTGGCAAAGGGCGACACGATGATCGTCGGGACGCGCGAGCCGGGTCCCCACCGATCACCCTTGGGCGGGGCGGCATGATCCCAGAAGCCGCCATTCTCGTCATAGGTGACGATCACCAGCATATGCGCCCATTGCGGGCTTTTCTGCAGATGCGCGATGGTTTCGGCGATGTGCTGGTCGCCGGCAAGAACCGCGGCATAGCCGGCATGCTCATTGAGATTGCCCTGCGGCTTGTAGAAGGTCACCTGCGGCAGCGCGCCGTCATCGATCGCTTTGAGGAATAGCACGCCGCCAAGCCCGCCATCCTTCAAGTGCTCGGCGCGCGCCGCTGTCCCCGGTGCCATGTCGGCGAAGTAGTTGAAGGGTTGGTGGTGATACTGGAAGTTCGGCACGGGCTTGGTGTTCTGGCCGTCAAGCGTTGCCTGCCACGCGCCGGCAAACCACGCCCAGCCGATCTTCCTCGCCGACAACAGATCGCCGATGGTTTCCTCATGCTGGGGCGGCAAGGTCGTCGGCAGCGCGGGATCGGCGAGCGCCGGATCGCCGCCCTTGGTCGGCGGGTTGGCGCTCGGCTGATAGGGCGGCTGCATCGTGTTGACGGCGTAGAAATCCGGCGTGATCGTGCCGTCGCGGACGAATTTCGGAATGCCGTCGAGCGCCGATTTGGGCGAATTGTCCGCGAGCTTCAGGCTCGCGCTGCCGGCATCGAGGACGGCGATCTTGTCTTTGGCCGGGCTCTTGTCGGCATCGGGATAGCGCGGCGCGCAGGCGCAGATCAGCCAGAAATGGTTGAGGAAGGAGCCGCCGAACGCGCCCATGAAGAAATTATCGGCGAGGGTATAGCGCCGCGCGATGGTCCAGAGCGGCAGCTTTCGCGCGTTGGCGTGGTAATGACCCATGACGAGCGCGCCGGAATCGGCAAAGGCCGCGAATTTGTCATTCTTGCCGCCATCGATCTGCATCTGGTTTTCGTAGAACAAATGCCAGAGATCGCGCGTCACGATGCCGAGCGGCGTCTTGAAGCCCCTGGGATCGTCGATGGCAAAGGGCCGGTTCGGGAGATGCTCGGTCTCGGCCTCGGTGACTGGCGGCACGACGCCCTTGGCGGTGAGCCCGTTCCAGATTGGCGGCAATCTCCGCAACGCCGAGCCGTCGCGGTCGCGCTGGAGATACATCTCCGGCGTTAAATTCTGCAGACCGTTCGCGCCGGGAAAATACCCATAGAGATTGTCGAAGCTGCGGTTCTCGGCATAAATGACCACGATCGTCTGAATCTGGTCGATGCCGGGCGGCGGCGCGGCGGTGGCGGCTGTCCCGCGCGCAACAAGGCCCAGAGCGAGGATGGCGGCGAAGATGAAACGGCTCATGCGTTCCCTGACGGCGAGGCGAAGCAATCTACCAGCCGTGTTATGACAGTTCAATGACACGGGAGCGCCGTTGCGGCCGGTATGGCGCCGGGGCGCGTGCTCGTTCATGCTTGGGGCGACATGCCGCCGATGCTCCGCCGCCTTCTGCTGTGTGCCGTGCTGATCGCTGCCGCAGCGCCAGGCGAGCGGAGCGTTGCGCAAGAGGGACCCTCGCGCGCCGAAGTTTTTGCGCAAGCGAAGGCGCTGAGCGCCCTCGGCAGCAAGCTCTTCCGCGATCCGTCGCTCTCGGCCTCCGGAAAACTCGCTTGCGCCTCCTGTCACGATCCGTCCCGTGCCTTCGGCCCGCGCGATGCGCGACCGGTCGAATTCGGCGGCGGCGATATGCGGCATACGGGATTACGCGCCGTGCCCTCGCTGCGCTATTTGCAGGCGGCGCCGCAATTCACCGAGCACTACTACGAGTCCGACGACGAAGGCGATGCCAGCGTCGATAACGGGCCGACGGGCGGGCTGACCTGGGACGGGCGAATCGATCGCGGCCGCGACCAGGCGCGGCTGCCGCTGCTCTCGCCCGACGAGATGGCGAATGCGAGCCCCGCCGCGATCGTCGCGGCTTTGCGCCGCGCGCCCTATGCCGCGGCGCTGCGCCGTATCGGCGGGGCCGCGATCTTCGATCGGCCCGAGCGCGCTTTCGCTCTCATTCTTGAAGCGCTCGAGGCTTATGAACAGGACTACGCCGCGTTCTATCCCTATAGCAGCAAGTACGATTCCTATCTCGCGAGCAAAGCAGCGCTCACGCCGCAAGAGGCGCGGGGCCTCGCGCTCTTCAACGATCCGGCCAAGGGCAATTGCGCGCATTGCCATCCGAGCGCGCGCGGCAATGACGGCACGCCGCCGCAATTCACCGATTACGGCTTCGTCGCGCTGGGCGTGCCGCGCAACCGCGCGATCCCGGCCAATGCCGATCCCAACTTCTACGATCTCGGCCTCTGCGGGCCGCTGCGCACGGATTTGCGCGCGCATCCCGACTATTGCGGCCTCTTCAAGACGCCGAGCCTGCGCAACGTCGCGACGCGCAAGAGCTTCTTCCACAACGGCATGTTCCACAGCCTTAAGCGCGCAATCGAATTCTACGCCGAGCGCGATACCGATCCGGGGAAGTGGTATCCGCGCGACGCCGCCGGCCGGGTCGAAATATTCGACGATTTGCCGCCGGCCTATCGCGCCAATGTGAATGAAGAGCCGCCTTTCGGGCGCCATCAGGGCGAGAAACCGGCGCTCTCGACAAGCGAGGTGGCCGACATCGCCGCGTTTTTGAAGACCTTGACCGACGGCTATCGCCCGCGACGAGCCGCCAGGCGGTTACACCAGCCCGTGCGATTGCGCTTCCTCGATCGTCACCACCATCCGGCCGATCGGCCAGAGCGAAATCCCGATCAGCTTGAGATGCGCCCAGGCAAAGGGAATGCCGATGATGGTGATGGCGAGGCACACGGCAAAGACGAGATGCGCGATCGCCAGCCACCACCCCGCCAGAACGAGCCAAATGATGTTGCCGAGAAAGCCCAAAGGACCGGTGCCGAGATCCTTCTGGCCGGTGAAGCGCGCGCGCGACACGGTGGTGGTGCCGAAGGGCAGGAATGTATAGAGCGCGATGTTGAAGGCGGCGCGCGTCCAGGGCAGGCCGATGATGGTGATTGCCATCAGCACGCCCGCGATCACCCAGCCGACGGCCATCCACAGGCCGCCGGTCAGCACCCAGGCGAGATTGAGCAGAAAGCGCAGCAGCGACATGAGGCGATAACGCTCCTTCGGCCGCGATTATGCCACGTTGCGAGGGGAAGGCACCTGCGCTAGAAGGCGATTATGCCCGCATATCAATACATTTACGTGATGAAAGGTCTTGGCAAGACCTATCCGGGCGGGCGCGAGGTCTTGAAGAACATCTGGCTGTCGTTTCTGCCCGGCGCCAAGATCGGGGTGCTGGGTCCGAACGGCGCCGGTAAATCGACTCTGCTGCGCATCATGGCCGGCATCGAGAAGGATTTCAGCGGCGAGGCCTGGGCCGCTGAAGGCGTTCGCGTCGGCTATCTGCCGCAGGAGCCGGCTCTCGATGCGACGAAAGACGTGGCCGGGAACGTCATGGAAGGCGTGGGCGAGGTCAAGGCGCTGCTCGAGCGCTTCGAGGCGGTGAGCGCGCGTTTTGCCGAAGAGCTGTCCGACGACGAGATGAACGCGCTCATCGCCGAGCAGGGCGAGCTCCAGGAAAAGATCGACGCGGTCAATGGCTGGGAGATCGAGCGCACCGTCGAGATCGCGATGGACGCGTTGCGCTGCCCGCCGGGCGATGCCGATGTCTCAACGCTCTCCGGCGGCGAGCGGCGCCGCGTCGCGCTGTGCCGGCTGCTGTTGCAGAAGCCGGATCTGCTGCTGCTCGACGAGCCGACCAACCATCTCGACGCCGAATCCGTCGCCTGGCTGCAGCGCTTTCTGCATGATTACGCGGGCACCGTCGTCACCGTCACCCACGACCGCTATTTCCTCGATGAGGTGGCGGGCTGGATCTTGGAGCTCGATCGCGGCCAGGGCATTCCTTACGAGGGCAATTACTCGGGCTGGCTCGACCAGAAGCAGAAGCGCCTCGCTCAGGAAGGCAAGCAGGAAGCCGCGCGCCAGCGCACGCTTGAGCGCGAGCTCGAATGGGTGCAGCAAAGCCCGCGCGCACGCCAGGCGAAGAGCAAGGCGCGGCTTTCCGCTTACGAGAGCCTCGTGGCACAAAGCCGCGAGAAGGCGCCCGAGACCGCGCAGATCGTGCTGCCCCCCGGGCCGCGGCTCGGCGACCTCGTGATCGAGGCCGAGCATGTCGCCAAGGCGTTCGGCGACCGCTTGCTGATCGAGGATCTGTCGTTCCGCCTGCCGCCTGGCGGGATCGTCGGCATAATCGGCGCCAATGGCGCCGGCAAGACCACGCTCTTCCGCATGATTACAGGCCAGGAAAAGCCCGATCGCGGCAGCTTCAAGGTCGGCGAGACGGTGAAGCTCGGCTATGTCGATCAGTCGCGCGATACGCTCGCGCCCGACAAGACCGTCTGGGAAGAGATATCCGGCGGCAATGACGAGATCGATCTCGGCCGGCGCAAGATGCCGTCACGCGCCTATTGCGCGCTGTTCAATTTTCGCGGCACCGACCAGCAGAAAAAGGTCGGGCAGCTCTCGGGCGGCGAGCGCAACCGCGTTCACCTCGCGAAGATGCTGAAGACCGCCGCCAATGTGATTCTGCTGGACGAGCCGACCAACGATCTCGACGTCGACACGCTGCGCGCGCTCGAAGAGGCGCTCTTGGACTTCCCCGGCTGCGCCGTCGTCATCACCCATGATCGCTGGTTTCTCGACCGCATCGCGACGCATATCCTCGCCTTCGAGGGCGACAGCCAGGTGGTCTGGTTCGAGGGCAATTACGCGGATTACGAGGCCGACCGCAAGCGCCGCTTGGGCGCCGAGGCCGACCAGCCCCACCGCCTCAAATACAAGCCGCTGACGCGCGTCTAAGAGCGCTAAAGCCGCTGCCCGGCTATTGCTGCGCGAGGCGCTGCTCGAGCGCCTTGTTGAGTCCGTTCGCGGTCCCGCCATTGCGGTCCGCGACCGAGGCGATCTCGTCGCGCTGGGTCAGAGCCATGCTGACGCCCTCGACCGAGACATCGACCACTTTGAAGGAGCCGTCGCCTTCCTTGCGCACATGCCATTCGACCCTGGCGGGCTGCGGCGCATTCGGGCTGATGAACTGGCTCAACACCACGGTGCTGATATCGCTTTCCGGGCGCGTGCCGGTCACTTTGATGGTTTGTCCGCTATAATCGCGGAACCGCGCGCTGTAGGTGCGAACCACCCAGTTCTCGAACAGCGTCGTGAATCGCCGCCGCTCTTCATCGCTCGCTGTGTTCCAAAAACGGCCAAGCACGAAGCGCGAAATCCGCGGAAGGTCGAAGCCCTGTTCGAGCAAGGCGCGGAATTTCGCGGCGCGCACCTCGTCGGAATCCTGTGGCTGCTTCATCTCCGCGACCGCCTCGCTGACGAGATTGGCGATGAGCGAGGATGGGTCCTTTGCCTCCAATGCCTGCGCCCGGCTCGGCGATAGCCCGGTGACGAGCGCGATGGCAGCGGCGAGCAAGATCAGGCGTTCGCGCATGGCAGGTCCAAGCCCCCTTTCGGCTAATTTCCCCGGGCGCAAAGCATAAATCCGCGAGCGAGCGACCGACAAGCCGTAGCCGGGGGCCTTCGCCAGGGCGCACGATTTTAACCAAATCTGGATGCTTGACTCTATATATAAAGAAATGTTTATATACGAAAATCACTGAAACGAGGTTGCGCCATGGAGACCACTCTGTCGGGCTTGCGTGCAGCCGCCGAGGCGACCCGGCTTCGGCTGTTGCTGCTTTGCGCGCAGGGCGAGCTTACGGTCAGCGAGCTCACCGATATTCTCGGCCAAAGCCAGCCGCGCGTGTCGCGGCATTTGAAGCTCCTGTGCGATGCCGGGCTGCTCGACCGGTTCCGCGAGGGGACCTGGGTGTTCTATCGCCTGGCGCAGCGCGGCCGCGCTGCGGCGCTGGCGGAGCGAATTTGCGCCTCGGTCCCCGCCGATGATCCAACGGTCGCGCTCGATCATGCGCGCCTCGAGACGGTGAAGCGGCAACGCGCGGACGCCGCCAACGCCTATTTCCGCGCCAATGCCGCGCAATGGGACCGCATTCGCTCGTTGCATATCGCCGAAGCGGAAGTCGAGGCGGCGGTGCTCGAAGCCCTCGGCGGCGTCGCGATTCGCGATCTCCTCGATCTCGGCACCGGGACCGGCCGCATGCTCGAGATCTTCGGCGCGCGGGTCGAGCGCGCCATCGGCATCGATATCTCGCGCGAGATGCTGGCGGTGGCGCGCGTCAATCTCGAGCGCGCCAATTTGCGCAATTGCGCCATCCGGCAAGGCGACATCTATCAGCTGCCGTTTCCCGATGGCGGCTTCGATGCCGCGATTTTCCACCAGGTGCTGCACTATGCCGACCGGCCGGGCGCGGCGATCGCCGAGGCGGCGCGCATGCTGCGCGCCGAAGGCCGGCTGGTGATCGTCGATTTCGCGCCACATGCGCTCGAATTCCTGCGCAGCGAGCAGGCGCATCGCCGCCTCGGCTTTGCCGATACCGAGATCACCGCCTGGTGCCGCGAGGCGGGTCTGGTGCCCGAGCCGGTGCGCCATCTGGTCGGGCATCCGCTCACCGTCTCGATTTGGGTGGCTCAGCGCCGGCGCGAGGAATTGAAAGCCGCCAACCCGTCGCCCCGAGCCGCCGCGTCATGACCGCCGCGCCGCTGCTCTCCTTCGAGTTCTTTCCGCCCAAGACGCCGGAGATGGAGGCCCAGCTCTGGCGCGCGTTGAAACGGCTGGAGCCGCTGCGCCCGCGTTTCGTGTCGGTGACTTATGGCGCGGGCGGCACGACGCGCGAGCGCACCCACGCCACCGTCGCGCGCATCCGGCGCGAGACGCGCCTCGAGCCGGCCGCTCATCTCACCTGCATCGGCGCGTGCCGAGCCGAGATCGACGCGATTGCGCGGTCCTATTGGCAGGCCGGCATTCGCCATCTCGTCGCCTTGCGCGGCGATCCGCCCGCCGGCGGCGCCTATACGCCTCATCCGCAAGGCTATGGTCGCGCCGCCGATCTGGTCGCTGGCCTCAAACGCGTCGCCGATTTCGAGGTGAGCGTCGCCGCTTATCCCGAGATTCACCCCGAAGCCGAAAGCGCCGAAGCCGATCTCGATGCGCTCAAGCGCAAGATCGATCACGGCGCGGCGCGCGCCATCACGCAGTTCTTCTTCGACGCCGCCACGTTCTTTCGCTTTCGCGATCGCGCCTGGTCGGCCGGCATTCGCGCGCCGATCGTTCCGGGCATTCTGCCGATTGGAAATTTTGCCCAGGTCAAGCGCTTCGCCGCGCTCTGCGGCGCTTCGATCCCGCCTTCAATCGGCGCGCGGTTCGAGGCGTTGGGCGAGGATCGAGCGGCTTGCGCACGCGCCGCAATTGAGACCGCCGCCGCCCTGTGTCGCGACTTGCGCGCGGGCGGAATTACCGCGTTGCACTTCTACACGCTCAATCGCGCGGATCTGGTGACGGCGATCGGCGCCGAGATCGGCTGCGGCGCCGCTTGCGCCGCCGAGGCATGAGCGCTCCATGGCTCATTTGCTCGATCTTCTCGATGATCGCGTGCTGCTATGCGACGGCGCCACCGGAACGCGCGTGCAAGCCATGCCGTTGCGGCTCGATGAGGATTATCAGGGCCATGAGAACTGTCCCGAGATCCTGAACGAAAGCCGTCCCGACCTCATCCTCGATATCCATCGCGGCTATCTGGCGGCGGGAGCCGACGCCGTTCAGACCAACAGCTTTGGCGGCTCGCCCCTGACCTTGGCCGAATTCGGCATCGCCGACAAAGCCTATGCGCTCAACCGCCGCGCCGCCGAGCTGGCGCGCGAGGCGGTGGCCGAATTTCGCGGCGACGGGCGTGCGCGCTTCGTCATCGGCGCGGTCGGCCCCGGCACGAAGCTGCCTTCGCTCGGTCAGGTCGATTACCAATCGATCGAGGATGCGCTCCTCATTCAATGCCGCGGCCTCATTGCGGGCGGTGCCGATGCCATCCTCATCGAAACCTGCCAGGACACGCTGCAAATCAAAGCCGCGGTCAACGCCGCCAAGCGCGCGCGGCAGGAGCTGGGAGGCGACCAGCCGATCTTCGTTCAGGTGACGGTGGAGACGACCGGAACCCTGCTCGTCGGCGCGGATATCGCCGCCGCGGCGACCGTGGTCGAGGCGCTCGACATCCCGCTCATCGGCCTCAATTGCGCCACCGGCCCGCAGGAGATGGCGGAGCACGTCAAATGGCTGGCGGAGAACTGGCCGGGACGCATTTCGGTTCAGCCCAATGCCGGCTTGCCCGAGCTGCACCATGGTCACGCTCATTACCCGCTGCGGCCGCCGGAGCTGGCGCAATGGCAGGAGCGCTTTGTGCTCGAGAACGGTGTCCATCTGGTCGGCGGCTGCTGCGGCACCACGGATGAGCACATCGCCGCGCTTAACGCGATGCTGTGCCGGCTCGCCGGCGAAGGCACGCGGCCGCGGCGGCGCGAGCGGCGCAGCGTCTGGGTCCCGGCCATCGCCTCGCTCTATGCCCAGACGCCGCTGCGGCAGGAAAACGCCTATCTCTCGATCGGCGAGCGCTGCAATGCCAACGGATCGGCGCGCTTCCGGCGCTATCAGGAAAGCGGCGATTGGGAAGGCTGTGCCGCGATGGCGCGTGAGCAGATCAAGGAAGGCTCGCACGCAATCGATCTCTGCACCGCCTTTGTCGGCCGCGACGAAATGGCCGAAATGGGCGAAGCGGTCGGCCGTATGCGCGGCGCGGTCGCGGCCCCGCTCGTCATCGACAGCACTGAGTTGCCGGTGCTCGAGGCGGCGCTCAAGCTCTATGGCGGCAAGCCGATCGTCAACTCGATCAATTTCGAAGACGGCGAAGAGGCGGCGGCCCGACGCGTCGCTCTGGCGCGCCGCTTCGGCGCCGCGCTGATCGCGCTGACGATCGATGAGCAGGGCATGGCCAAGGATGCGGCAAGGAAGCTCGAGATCGCGCTGCGGTTGCGCGATTTCGCCTGCGGCCGCTTCCGCTTGCACGAATCCGATCTCATCATCGATCCGTTGACCTTCACGATCTGCACCGGCAATGAGGAAGACCGCAAGCTCGGGATGGAGACGCTCGACGCGATCGAGCGGATTGCGCAGGCCATGCCGCATTGCCAGCTTCTCCTGGGGCTTTCGAATATTTCCTTCGGGCTCAATCCCGCGGCGCGCGCCGTGCTCAATTCCGTCTATCTCGACCACGCGCTGAAGCGCGGGCTGACCGCGGCGATCCTGCATGTCTCGAAAATCAAGCCGCTGCATGCAATTGCCGGAGAGGAGCGCGCGATCGCCGAGGATTTGATCTTCGATCGCCGCCGCGAGAACTACGACCCGCTTCAAGCCTTCATCGGAATTTTTCTCAATCGCAGCGGCGGCGCGACGCCGCCGAAGGAACGGCCGGCGGATGTTGGCGAACGATTGGCACGGCGGATCGTCGAGGGCGATCGCCAGGGGCTCGATGAGGATCTCGCGTTGGCGCTCGGGCGGCACAAGGCCCTCGACATCATCAACACCTTTCTGCTCGACGGCATGAAAGTGGTGGGCGAGCTTTTCGGCGCCGGCAAGATGCAGCTCCCCTTCGTCCTACAGTCGGCGGAAACCATGAAAGCGGCGGTCGGGTATCTCGAGCCGTTCATGGAGCGCAAGGAAGGCAATCAGCGCGGCACCATCGTGCTGGCGACGGTCAAGGGCGATGTGCACGACATCGGCAAGAACCTCGTCGATATCATCCTGACCAATAACGGCTACAAGGTCGTCAATCTCGGCATCAAGCAGCCGCTCGCGGCGATTCTCGACGCCGCCGCGGCGCACAAGGCGGACGCGATCGGCATGTCGGGCCTGCTCGTCAAATCGACCGTGGTGATGCGCGAAAATCTCGAGGAAATGTCGCGCCAAGGCCTTGCGCTGCCCGTGATGCTGGGCGGCGCGGCGCTGACGCGGCGCTATGTCGAGGACGATTGCCGGAAAAGCTACGCCTGCGGCCGTGTCGCCTATGCGAACGATGCGTTCGCCGGCCTCTCGCTGATGGAAAAGATCGCCACCGGCGCCTTCGATGTGCACCTCGCCGCGCTCGGCGCCGCCAATGAGGGCCGGCCGGTCAACGAGAAGCGCAAGCTCGGCCGTGCGGCCGATGCAAGGCCGCTGCGTCCCATCGATCTCGACGAGATCAACCTGCGCCGTGCCGCGCTCAATCGCGGACTTGCCGTGCCCGAGCCGCCGTTCTGGGGTCCCCGCACCATCGCCCATGTCCCGCCCAAGGCGCTCGTCCCCTATCTCAACGAGCGGATGCTCTATCAATTCCAATGGGGCTATCGCAAGGACGGGCGCTCGCTCGAGGCGTTCATGGCCTGGGCGCAGCGCGAGCTGCGGCCGATTTTGAAGCGCATGCTCGATCGTGCCGAGGCGGAGGACATCCTTCGCCCGCAAGCGGCTTACGGTTTTTGGAAAGCCGCCGCCGCGGGCAACGATGTAATCCTCTTCGAGGACGATGGCGAGACGGAATGCGCCCGCTTCTCCCTGCCGCGTCAGAATCGCTCCGATGGGCTCTGCATCGCCGACTTCTTGCGCGGCGTTGACGAGCCGCAACGCGACGTGATCGGCCTCCAGCTCGTCACCATGGGTGGGCGCGCCTCGGACGTGGCGCGGCAATGGTTCGCCGAGAACCGCTATCAGGACTATCTCTACCTGCACGGACTGTCGGTCGAGATGGCCGAGGCGCTGGCCGAGTATATTCACAAGCGCATCCGCGCCGAGCTCGGCTTTGCCGCCGACGAGCCGCGCGACATGCATGCGCTGCTGCAGCAGGCCTATCGCGGCAGCCGCTATTCCTTCGGCTATCCCGCCTGTCCCAATCTCGCCGATCAGCGCAAGTTGCTGGCCTTGCTGCGCGCCGAGGAGATCGGTGTCTCGCTTTCGGAGGAAGACCAGCTCGAGCCCGAGCAATCGACCTCGGCGATCATTATCACGCATCCCCAGGCGAAGTATTTCTCGGTCTAAAGCGTGGTCCTAACGCGGGATGGCGATGCGGCGCCCGAGCTGCGGCGGGCGCGGGAGATGCTGGTGCTCCTTGAGCAGCGCTTCGATTTTCGCGAAGGCGTCATCGCCCATCGGCGCGGATTTGGGCCCGGCGAGATCGACATGGAGCGCCATCGCCTCGATCGTCGCGGCGGGCTCCCCCGCGCCTTCCTTGGTCAGCGCGTGGAAGAGATGAAGGCGCTTGCGATCGGCGTCGATCAGCCGCGTCGCGATCGTGAATTCATCGCCGCGCCTCAATTCGTGGAGGTAGCAGATATGCGCCTCGAGCGCGAAGATCGAGCAATTGGTCGCGCGCCGATAGGCCTCGCCGAGACCGAGATAATCGAGCAGCCGGTCGGTCGCGCGGTCGAAGGCCAGGACGTAATAGGCGACGTTCATATGGCCGTTGTAATCGATCCATTCGGGCGGCACGGCGTCGCGGTAGGGCGCGTAGGGAAGGGAGGGCATGAGATCGCTCCGTCGAGGCGGCGATCATAACTCCGGCATAACCGCACCGGAATGTGCCGGGAAATCCCCCAATTCGTTAAAAATCGCCCGCTCTTTCCGTGAGGCGGCGGGGGCGGCTTTACCGAAAGCTTAAAGAATCGACGCTAGAACAAGGCTTCCGGGGGTATTCGATCGCGTCGGGGCCGGTTCCCGGAGCCACGGCGAGGACGAGGCGGGTTCAATGGCAAGCGCGGCACCAGGCGGCGAGATCGAGCGTCTCGCGCAAACGGCACTGAAAACCATGGCGACGCACGACGTGCCGCCGACGCCGCTGAACTATACGCTCTGGTATAATTATGTCGCGCGCACCAGCCCGGAGCTGATGCGCCGGATCGACGCCATCATCGCGCAGCGCCTGCCCTTCACCGAGGAATTGAGCGCCGACCTGGCGCGGCGCTATTGCGGCGACAGCAGCGTGCCGAGCAACGTGATCGAAACCGGCGGGCGCCTGCAGCTCGTCATCGACCAGGTCCGCCGCTTCCTCGACGGCCATGCCGGCGAGATCGGAAGCTTCGGCCAGACCCTCGACAGCTTCTCCTCGGCCATCGGCGATTCGCAGCCGGTCACGAAAATGCACGCGCTCATCGGCGATCTCATCCAGGAAACCCAGGCGATGGCGGGGCGCAACCGGACGCTCGAAAGCCGGCTCGGCAAGATTGCCGGCGAGGTGAGCGAGCTGCGCGAGAATCTTGAAGTCGTGCAGCGCGAGGCGCTGACCGATGCGCTCACCGGCATCCCCAACCGCAAATTCTTCGACGGCCGGCTCAAGGAGGCGGCGCGCGAAGCGGTGCAGAACAAGGAGCCGCTGAGCCTCTTGCTCTGCGATATCGATCACTTCAAGCGCTTCAACGACACCTACGGCCACCAGATCGGCGATCAGGTGCTGAAGCTCGTGGCGCGCTCGCTGGCGGATTCGGTCAAAGGCCGCGACACGCCGGCGCGCATTGGCGGCGAGGAATTCTCGATCATCCTGCCGCGCACCAATCTGCAGCAGGCGGTGATCGTCGCCAATCAGATCCGCAACGCCATCGTGCGCCGCAAGATCATCGACAAGACGACCCAGGACAATTACGGCGATCTGACGCTGTCTTTCGGCGCCGCAGAGTATCGGACCGACGAGCCCATCAGCGCGCTGTTCCGCCGCGCCGATGCGGCGCTCTATCACGCCAAGCGCGCCGGCCGCAACCGGGTCTCGACCGAGCTCGAGATCCCCAACGAGGTCGCGAAGGCCTCTTAAGCGCTCAATTCGCGCCGGCGGCCGCGCCGCCCGAGACCCAGGGCAGCCAGCCGGTCCAGGCGAGCCAGAACACCGCGAGGATCATCGAGATCAGGGTGAAGGGGACGCCCGCCCGCGCATATTCGGCAAAGCTCAACCGCACCCCGAGCGTCTCGGCGCGCTCGACCGCGACAACGCTCGCGAGCGAGCCGAGCAGGGTCAGATTGGCGGCGAGCGAGGACAGCACCGCCAGGGCATAAAGCGCGCCGTGTGGCGGGTTTGGCCAGACCTGGAGGAGGAGGATCACCCAAGGCGTATTGCCCAGCGTGTTGCTCATGACGAGCGTCAGCGGCGCGAGAACCGCGAGATTGTCCGGCCACAAGCCGTAACTCTGAAGCCACGAGATCAGCACCCAGGGAATGCCGGTATCGGCGAGCGCGCCGGTGATCGCGAAGAGGCAGACGAACAGCAAAAGCAGCGGCCAGTCGACCGCCGCGATCATGATCCGGTTGGTGAAGCGCCGGTTGGTGAGCAGCGCCGCGGCGATCAGCAATCCGCCGACCTCGCGCGGCAGGGGCGTCGAGAACAGCAAAAGCAGCACCGCCATTCCCGCAAGACCCTTGACCGTCTGGTGCCGGTCATGCGGGTGCCGCGGCAGCTCGGCGATGCCACCCGGGGGCACGGAGGCCTCCATGCGGTGCCGCCAGAGCAGCCAGGTAACGCCGAACACGGAGGCGAGGCCCATCAGCGCCGGGACGACCCCGGCGAGAAGATAGAGGTGAAAGCTGAGCTCGCCGACCTGGCCGATGAGGATGTTGGGCGGGCTGCCGATCAAGGTCGCGGCCGAGCCGGCATTGGCCGCGCCCAAGAGCGCGATGAGGAATGGCCGGGGATCAAGCGCGCGCGACTGCGCGCCGACGATGAGCAGCGGTGCCATGGTCACGATCACGAGTTCGTTCGCCAAGAGCGCCGAGAGCGCGCCGCCCACTGCGACCGTCAGCCCCAGCAGCATCGCCGGGCTTTCGGCCTTGCCCATGACCCAGTCGGCTGTCAGCTCGAAAAATCCGGCCGAGACGAATTGCGCCGAGATGATCATCAGCGCGAACAGCAGAACGAGTGTCGAGACGTCGATGCTCGCGCCCAGCTCGTCGAGCGTCACGATCTCGCTGGCGAGCAGGAGGATGATGCCCAGGAGCGCGATGCCGGTGCGGTCGATTTGAAGATGCGGCAGCCGGCCCGCCGCCATGCCGACATAGGTGCACAGAAAGACGATAATGATGACGGCGGCGTGCATGGCGGGGTTCGAGTCGGGGCGGTCATCATAGGTGGTTTCCGCGCCGAACTCTCCAGGGATTTCATGCCGTAGGAATCCGGCGCGTGCATGCTATATAGCTGGCGATGTCAGAACCGCTTGCCGGCCCGCTCTCCGCGCCGCCCTCCGCGGCCGCTCCGGCCTTCTACCTGGCGGGCCTCAACGAAGCGCAACGCCGCGCCGTCGAAGCCGTTGATGGCCCGGTCCTGGTGCTCGCCGGAGCGGGCACCGGCAAGACCCGGGTCCTGACGACGCGGCTCGCCCATATTCTTGCGACTCGTCGCGCCTGGCCCGGGCAGATCGCCGCCGTGACCTTCACCAACAAGGCCGCGCTCGAGATGCGCGAGCGCCTGGAACGCATGATCGGCGAAAGCGCCGCCGGCCTCTGGCTCGGGACATTCCATGCGATCGCCGCGCGCATCCTGCGCCGCCATGCCGAGGCGGTCGGCCTCAAGCCCAATTTCACCATCCTCGATGCCGACGATCAGCTGCGCCTCGTCAAGCAGGTGGCAGTCGCGGAAGGCATCGATGAGCGCCGCTGGCCGGCGCGCGCTCTCTTGGGCGCGATCGAGCGCTGGAAGGATCGCGGACTTGTGCCCGACAAGGTGCCCGAGGCCGAGCGCGGCGAGATCGCCGGCGGCCGCATGATCGAGCTCTACCGGCTTTATCAGGACCGGCTCAAAGCGTTGAACGCGGCCGATTTCGGCGATCTCTTGCTCCACGACCTGACGCTCTTCGCCGTGCGGCCGGAAATTCTCGCCGAGTATCAGCAACGCTTTCGCTATCTCCTCGTCGACGAATATCAGGACACCAACGTCGCGCAGTATCTCTGGCTGCGGCTGTTGGCGCAAAAGCACCGCAATTTGTGCTGCGTCGGCGACGACGACCAGTCGATCTATTCCTGGCGCGGCGCCGAGATCGGCAACATCCTGCGTTTCGAGAAGGACTTTCCCGGCGCCGCGATCATCCGGCTCGAACAGAATTATCGCTCGACACCGCACATCCTCGCCGCCGCTTCGTCGCTGATCGCGCAAAACGCGGGCCGGCTCGGCAAGACGCTCTGGACCGAGACCAATGACGGCGAGCGCGTCATCCTGCGCGGGCTGTGGGACGGCGAGGAAGAGGCGCGCTGGGCCGGCGACGAGATCGAATCGCTGCAGCGGCGCGGCGAAAAGCTCGCCGAGATCGCGATTCTGGTGCGGGCGGGTTTTCAAACGCGCGAATTCGAGGAGCGGTTCCTGACCCTCGGCCTGCCCTATCGCGTCATCGGCGGCTTGCGCTTTTACGAGCGGCAGGAGATTCGCGACGCGCTTGCCTATCTCCGCCTCATCCATCAGCCGGCCGATGATCTTGCCTTCGAGCGCATCGTCAACCTGCCGCGGCGCGGCATCGGCACGACGACAATGCAGACCTTGCACGCGCTGGCGCGCGACCGCGCGCTGCCGCTCGGCGAGGCGGCCGAGGCGCTCGTCGGAACCGACGAATTGAAGCCGGCGGCGCGGCGCGCTTTGGGCGGCTTCTTGAAGGATCTCGCGCGTTGGCGCGGGCTTGCCGAGACGATGGCGCATCCCGACCTCGCTGGCCAGGTGCTCGACGAATCGGGCTACACCGCGATGTGGCAGGCCGATAAATCGCCCGATGCGCCAGGCCGGCTCGAGAATCTGAAAGAGCTGGTCGTGGCCATGGCCGAATTCGACAGTCTCGCGGGGTTTCTCGATCACGTCAGCCTCGTCATGGAAAACACGGCCGAAACCGGGTCCGACATGGTCAGCCTGATGACGCTCCACGGCGCCAAGGGTCTCGAGTTCAATGACGTGTTCCTGCCGGGATGGGAGGAGGGACTCTTCCCGCATCAGCGCGCCATGGACGAGGCGGGCGTCAAAGGGCTCGAGGAAGAGCGGAGGCTCGCCTATGTCGGCTTGACGCGGGCACGCCAGCGCGCCTTCGTGTCTTACGCCGCGAATCGCCGCGTCCACGGCCAATGGCAGAGCACGCTGCCCTCGCGCTTCATCGCCGAGCTACCGGCCGAGCATGTCGAAACCGTCGTCGAGCCCGGTCTTCATCCGCGCGCGGCCGGCCTGGCCGAGGCCTGGGCGGAGAGCGGCCGCTTTTTCGGTCGTCGCGCCGAGACCCCCCGGCTCGAGCCGGCGCGGCCCGCCGCCTCCGGCGGATTCGCCGCGGGGGATCGCATCTTCCATCAGAAATTCGGCTACGGCACGGTGCGGTCGGCCGAGCACGGCAAGCTTGCGATCGCTTTCGACAAAGCTGGCGACAAGATGGTGATGGACAGTTTTGTTGAAAAAGCCTGAAACCCGCCTGCGCGGCGCGATGAGCGGCCTGTGGCGGGTGATGCTGCGGGCGCCCAACGCCGATGGCGCCGCCGCCGCGAGCGATGCGCTGGGCGAGCTTGCCGCGGTCAGCATCTTCGAGGAGAACCCGGGCGGCTCCTGGCGGATCGAGGGCCTCGCCACCGCGCCGCCCGATCGGCCGCGCATCGCCGCCCGCCTTGCACTGGCGTGGCTTCGTCTTGGCGGCGTTGCCCCCGAGCTCGATTGGGAGCGCTTGCCGCCGACGGATTGGCTGGCGCTGAACCAGGCGAGCTTTCCGCCCATTACGGCCGGCCGCTATTTCGTCCATGGCTCGCTGCATCGCCGGCCTGCGCCGCCGGGCCGCATCGGCCTTTTGATCGATGCGGCGACGGCCTTCGGCACGGGCGAGCATGCGACCACGCGCGGCTGCCTCCTGACGCTCGATGCCGTCGCGCGAATGGGCTCGCCGCGGCGCGTGCTCGATATGGGCACGGGAACCGGCGTGTTGGCGTTCGCCGCAGCCAAGACCTGGCACAGACCGGTCCGCGCCTTCGATATCGATCCCGAGGCGGTGCGAGTCGCCGCGCATAATGCGCGGCGCAATGGCGTCGCGCGCGTCGTTCGCGTGCGGCGGAGCATGGGCTACCGCGACCGCGCGGCGGCGCGCGGCGGCGATTACGAGCTGGTGCTCGCCAATATTCTCGCCCGGCCGCTGATGCTGATGGCACGCGACCTCGCGCATGCGCTCGCGCCGAGCGGCATCGCCGTCCTCTCGGGGCTGCTGCCCGAGCAGGAGCAGGCGGTGCTCGCGGCGCATCGGCTGATGCGCTTGCGGCTGCGCGGCCGGCTCGTCATCGACGGATGGTCGACGCTCGTCCTCAGCCGTGGCCGCCCCACAATTTTCCGCTCACTGAGAAAGCACCTCATCCGATGACCATGCTCCAGGCCGCCATCATCGCCGTGCTGCAGGGCGTGACCGAGCTCTTTCCGGTATCGAGCCTCGGCCACGCCGTCGTGCTGCCGACGCTCTTCGGTTGGAGGGTCGATCAATCCGCCCCGGACTTCCTGCCCTTTCTCGTCGTGCTGCATCTCGGCACGGCGGCAGCGCTGCTGATTTATTTTTGGCAGGATTGGGCCCGGCTGCTGCTCGCCTTCATCGGCGTCGGGCCGGGCGAAGAGCGCCGCGTCCAATGGCGATTGCTGTGGCGCATCGTGCTGGCGACCATCCCCGCCGTGATCCTGGGCTTCGCGCTCGAAAAATGGTTCCGGCATCTGTTCGGCGCGCCGGCCGTCGCGGCCGGCTTTTTGATCGTCAACGGCGTGTTGCTATTCGTCGGCGAGCGCTTGCGGCGCAAAGGCGGCGCCAAGACGCTGGCGGAACTCGGCTGGGTCGGCGCGCTGTTCATTGGGCTCGCGCAGTCGACCGCGCTCATCCCCGGGATCTCGCGCTCGGGCGCGACCATGGTCGGCGGCCTGCTGCTCGGGCTTCACCACAAGGAGGCGGCGCATTTCTCGTTTCTCATCGCGACGCCGATCATCCTCGGCGCGGGTATTCTCGAAGTGCCGCAACTCGTTCATCAGGGGCTGATGACGGGTCTCGGCCCCGCCGCCTGGATTGCCGGCATCGTCGCCGGCGTCACGGCCTATGCGAGCACCGCCTTCCTCATGCGCTATTTCGGCAGGCATGATTTTCAGGCGCTCGATCCCTTCGCCTATTACTGCGCGGCGTTCGGCATCGCCGCGCTGGCGGTGTTGTTTCTGCGCAGCTGAAGCGCGGCCGCACTGCGGTAAGGCTCAGACGACGTGATCGGGCACGAGCACGCAGGGATGCTCGGGATCGCCGGTCTCGACCTGGATCGTCACGTGATCGATGCCGTAATGCTCGTGCAGCTCGTCGGCGATTTGCGCGAGAACCGCATCGCCCGGATGTCCGGCAGGCATGACGAGATGACAGGTGAGCGCGGTGGTGGTCGTGCTCAACGGCCAGATATGAAGGTCATGAACCGCCGCGACGCCGGCGATGGCGTGAAGATGGCGCCGGACGTCGGGCGCGTCGATCCCGGGCGGCACGGCATGCAGCGCCAGGTCGAGCGAATGGCGCAACAGCCGCCAGGTCCCGATCACGATAATGATGGCAATGACGAGGCTTGTGGCGGGATCGAACCACAGCCATCCGCTGGCGAGGATGATCGCGCCCGAGGCGACGACGCCGAGACTGACGGCGATGTCGGCAACCATATGCGCAAAGGCGCTTTTGATGTTGAGGTCGCCGCGATCGCCGCGTGCCAGCAGCAGTGCCGAGAGTCCGTTGACAGCGACGCCGGCCAGAGCGACCGCGATCATGATCTCGCCCTCGACCGGCGCGGGGATCGCCAGCCGCTGCACCGCTTCGACGGCAATGCCGCCGACCGCGATCAGCAGGATGATGGCATTGAGGAGCGCCGCCAGAATCGACGAGCTGCGCAGACCATAGGTGTAGCGCTGCGTTGGGCCACGTTGCGCGAGGATGCTCGCCGCCCAGGCGGCGGCGAGGCCGAGCACGTCGCTGAAATTGTGTCCGGCATCGGCCAGCAGCGCCATGGAATGACCGAAGAAGCCGAAGCCGGTCTCGATGAAAACGAAGCCCAGATTGAGGGCGGTCGCGAGCGCGAAAAGCTTTGCGCCCGCATGGCCATGCGAATTGCCGCCATGCCCGTGTCGCGGGCTGGCTGCCTGACCGCCCTCCTCGAGGGCGTGATGCCGATGATCGTGACCGCCCAGCCCAGGGGCGTGGGGCTTGTGCGCCATGCGCTTAATCTGCGCCACGGCGTCAGCAAAATCGAGGCCTTAGGCCCAGCTTCCGCTCGCCCGATGCGGGGCGAGCGGGCCTTTGCGTCACGCGGCGTGGCGAGCCTTGACTTGCACGAGGCCGGTGGCCTGCGCCCGCGCTGCGTCCTGAATGTCGCGCGAGAAGAGATAGGGGATGTCGGACCGCGAGATCCCGATATCGGCCAGTGACCGGTCGTCGAGCGAGTTCAGCTCGTCATAGGCGGCTTGCCGCCGGCGCCAATCGGCATAGGCCGAGCGCATGCGCTGCAGACCCGATAGAAAAATGCTCAACATTTAGACAACTCCTTGATTCGACCTATTAAAGCTACTTTGTGCATTGCACAAAATAGGTAAGGCATGTTGACAAAAAATGAAGAGGCCTCGTCGGCGGGTCAGTCATTCCCAAGTCGCATATCGAGGTTAAAATTTTCCAAGGATTCTGCCGTTTTCGGGGTGGTCTTGCCGCCCTTGGGCGCCTGCCGTAGCTTTGGCTGGACCGGAGGGTGCGATGGACGAAGCCCGGCCGCTTTACGCCGGAAATACGGTCGAACGGCTTGGGGCGCTCCGGGCCGAATTGGCGCGCCGCGGCGTCGACGGCTTCATCGTGCCGCGCACGGATGAATATCAGGGCGAATATGTCCCGGCTGCGTCGCAGCGGCTGGCTTGGCTTACCGGCTTCACGGGCTCGGCCGGGCTCGCGATCGTGTTGCCTGAGACCGCGGCGATTTTCGTCGACGGCCGGTACACGCTGCAAGCCGAGGCCGAGGTCGATGGCCGGCTGTTCGAGCGGCGCCACATAACCGGCGCGCCGCCCGCGGCCTGGATCGGCGAGGCACTGAAGGCGGGGCAGAAGCTCGGCTACGATCCTCGGCTGCTCACGCTGGGCGAGGTCGAGCGTTATCGCATAGCCGCGGAAAAGGCCGGCGGGCGGCTCATGGCGCTCGATGCGAATCCGGTTGATGCGGTGTGGAAGGACCGTCCGGCACCGCCCCGCGCGCCGGTCGTCGCGCATGAGTTGCGCTTTGCCGGCGAGGTGGCCGAGTCAAAGCGGCGGCGCGTGGCGGCGTCGCTCGCCGCGATCGAGGCCGATGCCGCGGTTCTGACCGCGCCCGATTCGATCGCCTGGTTGCTCAATATTCGCGGCGGCGACGTGCCGCATACGCCGCTGCCTTTGAGCTTCGCGATTCTCCACGCCGATGCCTCGGTCGATCTCTTCATCGAGCAGGAAAAGCTCTCGCCTGGTCTCGATCGGCATTTGGGCCCGGCGGTGCGGGCCGCGCCGCCTGCATCCTTTGGCGCGGCGCTCGAGCGCCTCGCAGCGTCGGGCAAACGCATCGCGGCCGATCCGGCAAGCGCGGCGTCCTGGGTGTTCGACCGGCTGGGCACCGCCGCGCGTCGGGCGGCCGATCCATGCCAATTGCCCAAGGCATGCAAGAACGCCGTCGAGCTCGACGGCGCGCGCGCGGCGCATCGCCGCGACGGCGCGGCGCTGACGCGATTCCTCGCTTGGCTCGCCCGCAATGCCGCTTCGGGAGAACTGCGCGAGATCGCCGTCTCCGATCGGCTCGAAGCTTTCCGCCGCGAGGGCGAGTTCTTCCGCGATCTGAGCTTCCCGACCATCTCGGGCGCCGGCGCCAATGGCGCGATCGTCCACTACCATGCGAGCCCTTCGACCGAGCGCGTGATCGAGAAGAACGGCCTCTATCTCGTCGATTCCGGCGCGCAGTATCTCGACGGCACGACCGATGTGACGCGCACGGTCGCCATCGGCGAGCCGAGCGCGGAGATGAAAGACCGCTTCACCCGCGTGCTGAAGGGTCATATCGCGCTGGCGACATGCCGCTTTCCCAAGGGCACGACCGGCTCGCAGCTTGACGCCCTCGCTCGAGCCGCGCTGTGGCAAGCCGGTCTCGATTACGACCATGGCACCGGCCACGGCGTCGGCTCCTATCTCGGCGTCCATGAAGGGCCGCAGCGCATCTCGAAACTGCCCAACAGCCAGGCGCTGCTGCCTGGCATGATCGTCTCGAACGAGCCCGGCTATTACAAGGCCGGCGCTTACGGCATCCGCATCGAAAATCTCGTCATCGTCGGGAAGCTCGACGGGATGGGCGAGGGGGCAGCCGAAATCTACGGCTTCGAGACCCTGACCCTCGCCCCGATCGATCGCAACGCCATCGAGCCGTCGCTGCTCGAGCGGCACGAGATCCAATGGCTCGATGCCTACCACGTGCGCGTGCGCGACAGTCTGACGCCGCTCGTCGATAGCGAGACGGCGGCGTGGCTCGCCGACGCGACGCGTCCTTTGGCCGGCTGAGACTCAGGCGCGCGCGAGCTTCATCCACGCGTCTTCGCTAAGCGTCTTGACGCCGAGCTCGGCCGCCTTCTTCGCCTTCGAGCCGGCATCGGCGCCGACCACGAGAAAATCCGTCTTGCTCGAGACGCTGCCGCCGACATGAGCGCCCAGCGCCTCGGCCCGGGCCTTGGCTTCCGAGCGCGACATTTCGGCAAGGGTGCCGGTGAAGACAATGGTCTTGCCAGCGAGCGGCGAGTTGCCCGCTGGCGCTGCGACTTCGTAGTCCTCGGCCTCGATCTCCCGCGCCAGATCATCGAGCAGCGCGCGATTGTGGCGCTCGGCGAAGAAGCCGACGATATCGGCCGCCATGTCGCCGCCGATGCCGTGAATGTCGTTGAGCTCGCGCCAGGCCTCGCTGTCCGGATCGCCGGCCGATTCCATCGCCCGCCGCCAGCGCGCGAAGGAGCGGTAGTGGCGCGCCAGCAGCTTCGCAGTCGCTTCGCCGACCTGGGGTATGCCCAGAGCATTGATGAAGCGGTCGAGCGAAATCTTTCGCCGCGCGTCGATCGCCGCGACCAGCTTGCGCGCGCTGGTTTCGCCCCAGCCCTCGCGCGTTGCAATCTTCTCGGGATCGAGCCGGAAAATGTCGGCAGGCGTCTTGATGAGCTTGTCGGTCCAGAAATCGACGATGTGCTTCTCGCCGAGTCCTTCGATATCGAAGGCGTCGCGCGACACGAAATGCCGCAAACGCTCGACCGCCTGCGCCGGGCAGATCAGCCCACCGGTGCAGCGCCACGCGGCTTCACCTTCCTCGCGCACAGCCTTGCTCTGGCATTCAGGACAGGTATGGGGAAATTTATAGGGTTCGCTGTGCTTCGGCCGTTTGGCAAGCACCACGCTTACCACCTGCGGGATGACGTCGCCGGCACGCTGGATCACCACGGTGTCGCCCTCGCGGATATCCTTGCGCTTGATCTCGTCCTCATTGTGCAGGGTCGCGCGCTGCACCACGACGCCGCCCACCGTGATCGGCTCGAGCTCCGCCACCGGCGTCAGAGTGCCGCGGCGGCCAACTTGGATAATGATGCGCTTCAGCACCGTCTCGGCCTGCTGCGCCGGAAATTTATGGGCGATCGCCCAGCGCGGCGCGCGGCTGACGAACCCCAAGCGCTCCTCGAGCTCGAGGTCGTTCACCTTGTAGACGACGCCGTCGATATCGTAGGGCAGGCTCGCGCGCTGCTCCGCCATCTGGCGATGAAAGGCGAGAAGCTGATCGACGCCGCGGCAGAGCTTCGAGAGCGGGTTGACCGTGAAACCCCAGGCCGCGAAATGCTCCAGCGCGTCGGCATGGGTCTTGGCGAATTGGTGGCTCTGCTCGCCCCAGGCATAGGCGAAGAACGCCAGGGGCCGGGTCGCGGTGATCGAGGCATCGAGCTGACGCAAGCTGCCGGCGGCGGCGTTGCGCGGATTGGCAAAGACCGGCTCGCCGGCCTTCTCGCGCTCGGCGTTGAGCGCGAAGAAGCCGGGACGTTCCATATAGACCTCGCCCCGCACCTCGATCACGGCCGGCCAGCCATGGCCTTTGAGCTTTTTCGGGACGCTCGTCAGCGTCTTCACATTGGCGGTGACATCCTCGCCGGTGACCCCGTCGCCGCGCGTCGCTGCAAGGGCGAGTTCGCCATGCTCGTAGCGGATCGAGCACGAGAGACCATCGATCTTGGGCTCCGCCATGACCTCGATCGATTGCGGCTCGACCCGCGCCACGTCGTGCGGCGCGCGGAAGAAATTGCGCACACCTTGAAAGAAATCGCGGACTTCCTCCTCGCTGAACGCATTCGCGAGCGAGAGCATGGGATGGGGGTGCCGGACTTTGGAAAAACCCGTGGCCGGCGCCGCGCCGACGCGCTTCGAGGGGCTGTCGGCGCGGATGAGAGCCGGAAACCGCGCCTCGATCGCGTCGTTGCGCCGGCGCAGCGCGTCATAGGCGGCGTCCGAGATCTCGGGCGCGTCCTTGGCGTAATAGAGACGGTCGTGATGCTCGATTTCGCGGGCAAGGCGCCGCAGCTCCACCTTCGCTTCGGCTTCGCTCAGCGCCGACACGTCCTTCAGTGTTGCAGCCGCTGCGGATTTTGCCGGGCTCATGCGCGTGCGCCCGCCATGAGACTCGCCGCGGCTGCGCGCGCCTCGGCGGTGATCGCCGCGCCCGAGAGCATGCGCGCGATCTCCTCGCGCCGGGCGCCGTCATCGAGCTCGTCGACGCGGGTGAGAGTGCGGCTCTTTCCCTCGCTGCGCACCACCCGCCAATGATGCGCGGCGCGCGCCGCGACTTGCGGAGAGTGGGTCACCACCAGCACTTGGCGCTCTTGCGCCAGCCGCGACAGGCGCTCGCCGACCGCAGCCGCCGTCGCGCCGCCGATGCCGCTATCGACCTCGTCGAACACCAGCGTGGGAACCGCCGAGGCGCGGGCCAAGACGACCTTGAGCGCCAGCATGAAGCGCGACAGCTCGCCGCCCGAAGCGATTCGCGCCAAGGGCCCGGGCGCCGCGCCGGCGATGGTTGCGACCTCGAAATGAACAGCCTCGCGGCCATGCTCGCCCCATTCCGCCTCGCCGAGGGGCGCAAGCGCCGTGCGGAAGCGCGCTTTCTCCAAACGCAGGGGCGGCAGCTCCTTGGCGATCGCGGCGTCGAGCTTTTTTGCGGCGACGGCGCGCGCCTTGGTGACGGTCTCGGCGGCGGCGAGATAGGCTTGGCGGGCCTCGTCTTCGCGGCGCCGAAGCGTGGCAATCGCCGCGCCGCCATCATCGAGCGACCCGATCCTTGCGGCGATCTCGCCGCGCAGCCGCGGCAACTCCTCGACCATGACACCATGCTTGCGCGCCAGCGCCCTCAGGGCGAAGAGCCGCTCCTCGATGTCTTCGAGGCTCCCGCCGCCATGACCCAGGGCGCGTGCGGCGCTTTCGAGCTCGGCGATCGCCTCGCGCGTCTCGACGATCGCACGTTCGAGCGCGGCGATCGTGGCGTCGAGCCTGCCGCCGGCCTTGTCCTTGAGGCGCTCGAGCGCGCGTGCCGCACGGTTGAGCGCATGCTCGCCGCCCTTGTCGCCGGCGAGTTCCTCGCTGGCGGCGGCCAGCGCCTCGCTCAGCCTTTCGCGATTCATCAGCAGGCCGCGCTCCTCGGCGAGCGCGGCTTCCTCGCCGGGCTTGGGATCGAGCGCCTCGAGCTCCGCCGCGGCGTGGCGCAGGAAATCCTCGTCCGACCGGGCCCGCGCCAGCGCCGCCTCGGCCGCTTGACGCTCGGCCGCAAGTGCGTGCCAACGATCCCAGCAGCCCGCCAGCGCGCCGCGTGCGGCGCGCGCGACGCCATACTCGTCGAGCGCGTCGCGGTGGGTCGCGGGATCGAGCAGCCCGGTTTGGGCGAATTGTCCCTCGATCTCGATCAGCGTGTCGCCAAGCTGGCGCAGCAGGCCGATGCTCGCGGGTTGATCATCGATGAAGGCGCGGCTGCGGCCGTCGCTGTTGAGGACGCGACGCAGCACGATCGCGTCCGCGCTGGCGATCCCGGCCTCCGCAAGGAGGCGGCGCGCGGGATGCGTCGCGGGCAAATCGAATTCGGCTGAAACCGAGGCTTGCTCGGCACCGGGGCGGACGAGCCCGCTCTCGGCGCGCATGCCCAGCGCCAGGCCAAGGGCGTCGAGCAGGATCGATTTGCCGGCACCGGTTTCGCCGGTCAGAACACAGAGGCCGGGGTGGAAGGCAAGGTCGAGCCGGTCGATCACCACGACGTCGCGGATGGAAAGCCCGAGCAGCATGGCGCGCGATGATAGTCGCCCGCGGGCGGCGAAACCAGCGGGCGGGCCGCGCTCGAACGCGCCGAGCGGGCCGCGCTTGGGAAGGGTTTTCTAGAACAGCCCGAAAGGATCGACGACGCGCGCGAGCCAGCCGCGGCCCGGCGGCTTGGGCGTTTCGTTGCCGGTGGTGACGAGCGCGTAGGTCGCCTTGTACCAGGACGTGCCGGGATAATTGTAGCCGAGCACCGCCGCTGTGCGTTTCGCCTCGTCATTGAGGCCGAGCGCGTAATAGCACTCGACCAGGCGGGTCAGCGCTTCGGGCACGTGAGTCGTGGTCTGGTATTTGTTCACGACCGTTTGGAAGCGGTTGATGGCGGCGAGATACTCGCCCCGCTGCTCGTAGAACCGGCCGATCTCCATTTCCTTGCCGGCCAGATGGTCTCGCGCAAGATCCATCTTCAATTGTGCGTCGCGGGCATAGTTCGTGCCGGGGAAGCGGCGCACCACTTCGGCGAGCGCATCATACGCTTCCTGCGTCGTCTTCTGGTCGCGCTCGACATCCGTGATCTGGATGTAATAGTCGAGCGCCTTCAGGTAATAGGCGTAGGCGACGTCGCGATGGCCAGGATGCAGCTGGATGAAGCGCTCGGCCGCGACGATCGATTCGTCGTAGCGCTTGTCCTCATAGAGCGCATAGGCGTTCATCAGCTGCGCCTTGGTCGCCCAGACCGAATAAGGATGCTGCTGGTCGACATCATCGAAGCTCTTGGCGGCGTCTTTGTAGTCGCCGTCGAAGAGCTGATCCATCGCGGTGTTGTAGAGCGTCTCGACCGGACGCTCGACATAGGTGTCGTTGGTCTTCGCGCACCCCGCAAGGGCGAGCGCCCCAGCCCATGCGACAACGGCAAGACGCAGAGAAGCCGACTTCATGAACCCCGAGCTACCCCCCGAGCGAGCTTTGATCAGCCCTTATAGCACAGACCCGAGGGACAAGCCTATGCGCGTGCGCGCTGCGGCGTTTCTTCCCAGGTCGTGCAGGAAATGGTGGTGGCGCACCACGCCGTCGGATCGGCGAACAGCGCCTCGATCAATTGCCGGTTCGTCGCATGGCCCGAGCGCACGCCGTGGAAATGGCCCAGGATCGGGCCGCCGGCGAGATAGAGATCGCCGAGCGCGTCGAGCACCTTGTGCCGGACGAATTCGTCGCCATAGCGCAGGCCTTCTTCGTTCAAGACCTGATCGCCGCTGATGACCACCGCGTTGTCGAGCGAGCCGCCGCGGGCAAGGCCGGCCGCCCGCATCTGATCGACCTCGTGCAGGAAGCCGAAGGTGCGAGCGCGGCTGATATCGTGCTTGAAGCTCTCCGTATCGAGCGTAAAGCAAAGTTCCTGCCGATTGATGGCGCCGCTCGCGAAATCAATGGCGAAGCTCACGCGGAATTCGTCGTCCGGGAGGAGCGCTGCGGAATTGCCCTTGTCGCCGACGCTCACAGGCTTCAGCACCTTGATGGCGCGGCGCGGCGCGTGCTGCTCAACGAGGCCCGCGCATTCCAGAAGGAACACGAAGGGCGCGGCGCTGCCGTCCATGACCGGCACTTCGGCCCCGTCGAGTTCGACCACGACATTGTCGACCTCGAGCCCGGCCAGCGCAGCCATGAGATGCTCGATCGTCGCAATCTTCGCGCCGTCGCCATCGCCCAAGGTGGTGCACAGGGTGGAATCAACGATGTTGTGCCAAGTTGCGGCGATCTCGAGATTGCCGAGGTCGCTGCGGCGAAACAGGATGCCGGTTCCCGGCACCGCCGGGTAAAGCGCCATGTTGATCCGAGCGCCCGAGTGAAGCCCGATCCCGCGGCAATGGATCGGTTTCTTCAAGGTCTTTTGACGTGCGACGTCGACGGGCGGAATCACGCTTCACCGCGGTTGCTGCAATGCATCAAGGTGCTCAGGTTTACCATCGCCACACCATCCGACAAATCAAACTTTGTTTCCGATTGTGACAGGGATTTCTATTTATTTACAAAAAGTTACCGCGACTCGGAGGGCTTGCGGCCGAGAGCCCAAAAGGGGGCTTTCGGCCGCGCCCAAAGGGCGATTCGCCGGCTAATTCGCCTGCCGGCGCAAGAACGCCGGGATGTCGAGGAGATCCTCCTCCTTGGCACCGGGCCGCTCCATCGGCTCCAGCGGCGAGAGCTTGGGTTGCGCCGGTGCCGCGGCGGGTGCTGGCGGCGCGACGCGGGCGGGCGGGGCGGGCTCCTCGCGGTGAAGCAGACGGCCGGCCTTGGTCATGCGCTCGAAGATGCTCGGCGTCCGCGGCGCCGTCGGCTTCTGCGGCGGGCGGCCGCCATTCTCGATCGCCGCGGCGGCGAGCGCGTTGGGTGCGGGCGCGGGCTGCGGCACGCTCGCACGGACCAAGGTCTCGACGGCGCGCGGCGGGACGAACGTGTCTTGGCCCATCGCGCGCGCCTCGATGCTTTGCGCCTGCGGCGGCACGGGAGGCTCGGGAACGCGCGCTTCCGCTGCCGCCATCCGGGCTTCCGCTGCCGGCATTGGCGAGGAAGCCGGTGTCGCCGGCGCCGAGGGCTTGGCCGCAGCCTCGGGCTTGCTGCGGTCGCTGACAAGCGAGATCAGCGGCCGCGGCTGCACCGCCTTGTCGACCTCGATGCCGGTCGCCACCACCGAGATGCGCATCCGTCCGGCGAGCTCTTCCTCGAAGGTCGAACCGAAGATGATGTTGGCCTCGGGATCGACCTCTTCGCGGATGCGGTTCGCCGCTTCGTCGACCTCGAAGAGAGTCATGTCGGGGCCGCCGGTGATGTTGATCAGCACGCCGCGCGCGCCTTTCATCGACACGTCCTCTAAGAGCGGGTTGGAGATCGCGGCTTCGGCGGCATCGATCGCGCGGCGGTCGCCCTCGGCCTCGCCCGTCCCCATCATCGCCTTGCCCATCTCGCTCATCACCGCGCGGATGTCGGCGAAGTCGAGATTGATGAGGCCGGGCTTCACCATGAGATCGGTGACGCCGGCGACGCCGGCATGGAGCACGTCGTCGGCCATCTTGAAGGCATCGGCGAAGGTGGTGCGCTCATTGGCCACCCGGAACAGATTCTGGTTCGGGATGATGATGAGCGTGTCGACGTATTTCTGCAGCTCGAGGATGCCGGCCTCGGCGAGCCGCATGCGGTGCGTGCCCTCGAATTGGAACGGCTTGGTGACGACGCCGATCGTAAGAATGCCGCTCTCGCGCGCCGCTCGCGCGATGACCGGCGCCGCGCCCGTGCCGGTGCCGCCGCCCATGCCGGCGGTAATGAAGGCCATGTTCGAGCCCTCGAGCGCCGCCATGATCTCGGCAAGCGCCTCCTCGGCGGCGGCGCGCCCGACTTCGGGCCGCGAGCCAGCGCCCAAGCCGCGCGTGACGCCGATGCCCATCTGGATGCGGTTCTCGCACAGATTCTGCTTCATCGCCTGCGCATCGGTGTTGCACAGCACGAACTCGCAGCCGATAAGGTTGGCCCGGATCATGTTGTTGACCGCGTTGCCGCCGGCGCCGCCGACGCCGACCACCGTGATGCGAGGCTTCAAGTCCTGCTCTTCTTCTGGAATGGTGAGATTGATCGTCATGCTTCCCTCCGGAAATGCTGCGTAACTTTGGTTGCCCCATCGGCGTCGGGCGGGTTGAAGACGTCAGAGATACTCACGAACCCAATGTCCCAGCCGGCCGATGAGACCGTTCGGTTGCTCCGTCAGCGCGCGGCCCCGCCGCGGGACCTCGGCGCGTTCGGAAAGGGCGAAGTGGATGAGGCCGGCCGTTGTCGCGAAGGCCGGACCCTGGGTGCTCTCGGCCAGCCCGTCGATGCGCAACGGACGGCCGACGCGAACCTGCTTGTCGAGAATGAGCCCGGCCAGTTCGCGTGCGCCGGGGAGTTGCGAAGCGCCGCCGGTCAAGACGACCCGGCGGCCGGTGATTTTGTCGAAGCCTGATGCCTCGAGGCGGTCGCGCACGAGCTCGAAGGTTTCCTCCATGCGCGGCGCGATGACGCCGACGAGGAGCGAGCGCGGTACGTGATTGGCGTGGCCGTCATCGTCCTCGCCGACCAGGGGCACGGTGATCATCTCGCGCTCGTCGGCCGACGAGGCGATCGCGTTGCCGTAAAGCGTTTTCATCCGCTCGGCTTGGGCGATCGGGGTCGAAAGCCCGCGCGCGATATCGTTGGTGACGTGGCTGCCGCCGATCGGCACGCTGTCGGCGAAAACCAGATTGCCGTCGAAGAAGACGCCGATCGTCGTGGTGCCACCGCCCATGTCGATGACGGTGACGCCGAGCTCGCTCTCGTCGTCGACGAGACAGGAGAGGCCCGACGCGTAGGAGCTCACGACGATCGCCGCGGTCTCGAGATGGCAACGCGCGACGCAGTTCGAGAGATTGCGCACCGCGCCGAAGGCGGCGGTGACGATGTTCATATTGACCGCGAGCTTCTGGCCGAAGAGACCGCGCGGATCGCGCAGGCTGCGCCCGCCATCGATCGAGAATCCCACCGGGATCGAATGGATGAGGGTGCGGTCGGGCGCGTCCTTGATGCGATGCCCGTGATCGAGAACCCGGTTTACCAGCGTGTCGCTCACCTCGCGGCCATTGAGCGCAAGCTCGGCCTTGACGAGACGCGAGGCGCCATACCCGCCTGAAATATTGATGACGACGTCATCCAAAGTGGTTCCGGCCATCTCCTCGGCGGTATGAACCGCATGCAGGATCGAGCGGCTGGCGGCTTCGATGTCGACGATTACCCCGTTGCGCACGCCTTTTGAGACCTGATGGCCGATCCCGGTGATGCGCGGACCGTTCTCGTCCAGCTGCGCGATGAAGCAGCAGATCTTGGTGGTGCCGATATCGACGGCGCCGACCACCCCGTTGCGGGAGCGCAAATTCAGTTTTGTCATGCGTTCGGCCTCGTTGGCCCGGGTTTCTTGATCAGCGATTTGGCGACATCCGGCGGAAGGCGGAGCACCAGGCGATCCGCGAGCCGCATGTCGATGACGGTGACATCGCGCTCGAGCAGGCGGTCGCTGCGATCGAGCGCGGCGAGACGGTGCCAGGCTGCGCCGGGCGCGTTCTCGGGAAGCTCGACCTCGATGCCATTGTCGAGCGCGATGTTCCACCGCCGCCCGGCGATGCGCGTCGCAGCCGCGACGTGGCGGGCGAGATCGGGCTCCAATCCAAGCAAGGCGAGAAGATCGCCGGTCGCCCGCGGCGCGTTGTCGCCGACCACTTGCAGCAGGTTGGGAAAATCCTCGGCGCGTGCCTGGGGGATGACGGCGCCCGACTGATCGATGACGTCGAAGCGGCGCTCATGCTGCCAGATCGCGAGCGGCTGGCGCTCGACCAGGCGGACGAGAATTCCCTGCGGGAGCTGACGTTCGACCGCGGCGGAGCGCACCCAGGGCAGCGCTTCGAGCCGCGCCTTGGCGGCATCGAGATCGACGCCGAGGATCGGCGTTCCGCGATGGACGCGCAGCGCCGCAAGGATCGCACCGCGATCGGCGCGGCGGCGGCCGATCACCTCGACGCTTTGGACGGTAAGATGAAGCGCCACGCTTTCCGCGGTGATCCGCGCTTCGAGCGGCGCCAGCGCGGCGCCGAGCATGCCGCTGCGGGTGACGTGCCAGCCCGCGGCGAACAGCGCCACCGCGCCCAGCACGCCGCCGCCGAGATAGATCGCGCGCCGGCGCGTGCGCCGGTGCCGGCGCGCACGCACCG
>DATEKH010000267.1:0-17739 GCA_035277525.1 Allostellaceae bacterium | reverse complement strand
CTCGCAAGAATGGTTCTCGGTCGCAAGTCTCGCACCGGGGCAGCCCACCTCATCCCAAACCCTTCTCCGCCCTCCAGGGCGGAGAAGGGTTTCATTGATCGACTGGCTCAAGGCGCGAGGATGGCGCGGCGGCATACGAAGCTCAAGGCGGGCGAGGCAGTTCCTCGATTGTTCCGGCGGACTTCTGGCCGGCGCGGCTGCGCCATGCTATGGAAAGCGCCGAACAAATGTCTCGGGGAGGGTTCGTCATGCCTAGCGTGAAGCCGTTGCTGGCGGCCATTGCCGTCTGCGCATTGTTGGGGGCGTCGGCTCCGGCCGCGAAAGCCGAGCCGGTGAAATTGCGCATCGCCTGGATCGTTCCCGCGGGCGACGCGCCGCTCGCGCTCTTCCATCAGCCGGGCATCGCGCAGCACGAGGGCAAGAGCTACACGCTCGATTTCATCCATATGACCAGCACGCCGTCGATGATCACGGCGCTCTCCTCGGGCGCGATCGATCTCGTGCCCTTCGCTTATTCGACCTTCGCGCTCTCGGTCGAGAACGCGCGGCTCGACGATCTGCGCATCCTCGCCGACGTGTTTCAGGACGGCGTCGACGACCACTACACCACGCAGTTCCTGGTGCTGAAGGACAGCCCGATCAAGACGATCGCGGATCTGAAGGGCAAGGTGCTCACCTCGAACGCCGCCGGCAGCGCGGTCGATATCGCGATGCGCGCGATGATGAAGAAGCACGGGATGGTCGCGGGGCGCGACTACACCACGATCGAATCCTTCTTCCCGAACATGAAGGCGGAGCTGTTGAGCCATAAGGTCGACCTCATCACCGGCGTCCAGCCCTTCAGCGAGGACCCGGAGCTGAAAGCGGCCTCACGCACGCTCTTCACGCAGAAAGAGGCGATCGGGGTCTCGCAGATGATCGTGCTCAGCGCGCGCGGAGCGTTCATCAAGCAGAACCGCGCCGCGCTGGTCGATTTCCTCGAAGACAATCTGCGCGAGCTGCACTGGTACGAGGATCCGGCGCATCACGCCCAGGCGATCAAGATCGTCGCGGATTTCACCAAGACGCCGGAGAGCCTGTGGTCGGGCTGGCTCTTCACCGCGAAGGAGCTCTACCACGTGCCGAACGGCATGCCTGATCTCAACGCGCTTCAGCGCAACATCGCCACGGCGCATGAGCTCGGCTTCGTCAAATCCGCGCTCGATCCCCACAAATACGCCGATCTCAGCCTCGTCGAGGAGGCGGCGAAGCGGCTCGGCAAGTGACGCACCGCGCGTGACCAGGGACATCGGGCCGCTCCTCGCCTTCACACTCGCCGCGCTCTTGGCGCTCGGCGCCGGCGCGCGAGCGGCCGCCGTCGATTGCGCCGCGGCCGCGACCGCGCGCGAGAAGCTGGTCTGCGCCGAGCCGAAGCTCCTGGCCGCCGACGCGGCGGTCGCGGCTGCGTTGAGCGCGGCGCTCGAGCCGCTCTCTCCCGGCGCGCGGCAGGCGCTCGACGAGGCGCAGCGCGCCTGGCTGCGTTTCGTTGACACGCTCTGCGGCACGGGGAGCCCCGAGATTCCGCCCGCCGTCAAGGATCGCGAGACGCCATCGGCGTGTCTCGCGCGGCGCTATGGCGTGCGCGCGCGGCAGCTCGGGCACGCGACGATCAAGCGGCCCGGTTTCGTCGTCGCGCGCCACGAGCGCTTCTCCGCGGCGCCGAGCGGCGATCGCTACGGCTTCGCCGAGCGCGATATCGCCTGGCCGCAGATCGACCGGCCGAAGAACGCGGCCGAGCGCGCCTGGAACATTGCGATCCGGCGCCGAATCGATGCGATCGCCGCGCCCGAAAGCCCGGTGGTCGGCGATCGCTGGATCGATTACCGCCTCGCCAGCACCGGGCCGTCGCTGATCTCGACCGTGATTCTCGATTACCGCTACCCGCATGGCGCGGCGCATGGCGGCGAGGCGACCATCGGGTTCAACTGGCTGCTCAAGGCGCGGCGCGCTCTCGCCGCCGCCGATCTCATCGCGCGCGGCAAGGCGCGGCAGGACGCGCTGGCGAAGCTCGCTTTCGCCCAGCTGCAGCGGCAGATCGACGCCGCCATGCTGTTCACCAAAAGCGCGGCCGAGCTGCGCAAGGGCGTCGTCAAGCCGGAGAATTGGGCGATCGAGCCAAGCGGGCTCGGCATCCTCTTCCAGGAATACGAGGTCGGGCCCTATGTGATCGGCCACCCCGAGGCGATCCTCGCCTGGCCGCGGTTGAAGCCGGTGCTCGCGGCCCGGCCGGCTTTCGCGATCCCGCCAAAGTAGCCGAGGCTCACATCAGCAGGGGCTTGCGCACCGCGCCGATCGTGCACCAGACCGGCGTGTGGTCCGAGGCCTTCTCCTTGGCGCGCGGTCCCTCATCGATGTCGCAGCCCTCGAGCCGGTCGGCCGTCTGCGGGCTCAGCATCAGATGGTCGATGCGCAAGCCCTCGTGGCGCTGCCAGCGCGCCGCCTGATAATCCCAGAAGCTGTAGCGATGCGGCTCGGCGTGCAGCACGCGGAACCCGTCGACATAGCCGAGATTGGCCAAGGCGCGGAAGGCGAGGCGCGAATCCGTGCGGCACAGCGCGTCGCCGCGCCAGCCCTCGGGATCGTACACGTCGTCGTCGGTCGGGCAGACATTGTAGTCGCCGGCGAGCACGATCGCTTGCTCGCGCTCGAGGAGCTCGCGCGCGTGCACGGCGAGGCGCCTCATCCAAGCGAGCTTGTAGGGGTATTTGTCGCTCTCGACCGGATTGCCGTTGGGGAGATAGATCGAGGCGACGCGCAAGCCGGCGATGGTCGCTTCGAGATAGCGCGCCTGATCGTCATTCGCATCGCCCGGCAGCGCGCGCAGGATGTCGGTTGCCGGCTCGCGCGAGAGAATGGCGACGCCGTTATAGCTGCGCTGGCCGACCGCCTCGACATGATAGCCGAGCGATCTGATCTCGAGCGCGGGGAAATCCTGCGCCGGGCATTTGATCTCCTGCAGGCAGAGGATGTCGGGCGCAGCGCTCTTCAGCCAGTCGAGCACGGCCGGGAGGCGCACCTTGATCGAGTTGACGTTCCAGGTCGCGATCTTGGTCAAGGCGATGCCTATCTCCCCTCCGTTGCGGCTCGAGCAATGGGTGCTGCCGCTAACGTTCATACGATAATCAATCCTCTCTCAAGGAGAAATCAAGCGCGGCACGAAGCTTTTGACCCGCCTTTGCGCCACGGGCGGATCACCGACTCGCCTCCGCAGAATGGTGATCAACTCCGCCGCCACGTTGCCGGAGCGCTGCCGAACTTCTTCTTGAACGCACGGGAAAAGGCTGCTTCGGATTCGTAGCCGATCGCTCCTGCGATTTGCGCCAGCGAGGCGCTCGTTCCTTTCAGCTTTTGCGCGGCCACTTGCATGCGCCAATGCGCGAGGTAATGCATGGGTGCCATTCCGATGACGCGCGTGAAACGCTCGGCGAGCGTGGAGCGCGACATTCCGGCCTCGCGCCCGAGCTCGTCGACATTCCAGGCGCGCGCGATATCGCCATGGATGAGCGCGAGGGCGCGCGCGACCGCCGGATCGCGCAAGCCAGCGAGCCAACCGGTCTGTTCAGCCGGCAGGTTTTCGACGTAGCGGCGCACCGCCTCGACGAAGAGCAATTCCGAGAGCTTTGCCAGAACGGTCTCCGATCCAGCGCGGCCGCTCGCGACTTCGCCAGCCGCGTAATGGAATGTGGAGCGGATCCATTCGGCGGGGCCTGCGTCTTCGAGATTGAGCGTGATGTGTGCCGGAAGGGTGGCTAGAACGGGGTTGCCGTAGGGCGTCTCGCAGCCGAGATATCCGCAGACCATCTTCGTCCGGGCGCCGCCGCCGCCGTGCCGGATGCAGTAAAGCCCGCCGCGCTCGGGCAGTCGCATGACATCCGCGCCCGGGACGGGCGGGAGCCTCAGGTCGCTGCCCATGACATGCTCGTCGTTTTGAGGGAAGAGGACGACCTCGCCGCCTTGCAGGCGTTGCGATTGGCCGCCCTTTACCGCGATGAACAGCTCGCCTTCGACAACATAGTGATAGGGAATGAGATGCGCAGCCGGGCCGAGGAACGGTGCGCAGAGCTTCGGCGTCACGCGTGTCGCAATGCACCAAGGCGCCGTGAACTCGGCGTGAAGAAAAACGCCGCCACTTAATTGCGCGGCTCTCAGCACATCCGATAGAGCGTCCATGCGCAGACCCGCGATCCGGAGTTTCTATCATTTCTTCCGGAGGCCCGATCATAGACCCTCTCCTCGATCGTCAGTAGAGCTAATTGCATCCGGCAACGGCGAAGCGCCGCGCCACTACGACAATCGAGGAGCAGGAGACAGACATGAACGCGATCGTTCAATTTGCCGACACCGAGAAGTATGTGCGCTGCATCAAGGCGTCCAAGGCCATCCGCTGGGACATCGACGAGGATGTGATCAAGGGCCGCCGCTTCGACGGGGCGAAGAAGTATCTGCCGGATGGTCTCTCTCTCACTCAGGAAATGACGACGCTTTCCGATGGCGAGAAGCGCTTCGCCAGTCAAATCCAGGGCCGCACCTATGCCAACATGTTCGGCCTGGTCGAGCGGTTCATCACGGCGAAGCTCTTGGAGGTCGGCCACGAACATTCGCTGGGCGACCAGAACGCCCTTGAAGCGCTGGTACGTTTCAGCGACGAGGAGCTCAAACACCAGGCGCTCTTCCGCCGCATCAACGAGATGATGGGCGCGACCTTGCCGGCAGGCTATCGCTTCGACGTCGATCCCGATGCGGTCGCACGCGCCGTGCTCGACAAGAGCACTTGGGCCGTGCTCGTGCTGACGCTCCACATCGAGATCTTCGTGCAGAACCACTATCGTCAAAGCATCGAACCGGACGAGGCGCTGTCGGAACTGTTCAAGGACGTGTTCCTCTTCCACTGGAAGGACGAGTGTCAGCACGTCGTTCTCGATGAGCTGGAGTTGAAGCGCCACGACGCGACGCTGACGCCCGAGGCGCGCGACCGCTCCGTCGATGATTTCATCGCGCTCGTCGGGGCGGTCGATGCGATCCTTCAGTCCCAGGCCAAGGCGGATGGCAGCTACTTCACCGCCAATTGTGGCCGCACGGTGCAGCGCCAGGAGGCCGGTCGTCTGGCAGAACAATTTCTCAAGGCTTATCGCTGGCAATACATCTTCTCTGGCGCGACACATCCGCGCTTCCAGACGATCTTGAAAAGCCTCATCACGCCGGCTCAGTTCAAGCGCGTTGAGAATGCGCTCGCGGTCCTTGGTTAGCGGGTATGCAATCCTTGCCGCCGACCATCATTCGATAATCAATCCTCTCTCAAGAATAAATCAAGCGCGGCACAAAGCTTTTGGCACGGCTTTGCGCCACTGTCCTCTCCGGCTTGGCCGATCACGATAGTTAGATCGCGCTCGATGTTTTCAGAATATTTCGAGGAGGCATCATACGATGGCAAAATATTCGAGCATCCTCGAGACGGTGGGCAACACGCCGGTCGTCCGGATCAATCGCCTCGCGCCACCGGGCATCAATCTCTTCGTCAAGATCGAGGCCTTCAACCCGCTCGGCTCGGTCAAGGACAGGCTGGCGCTCGGCGTGATCGAGGCCGCGGAGAAGTCCGGGCAGCTCCGGCCCGGGCAGACCGTGATCGAGGCGACGAGCGGGAACACCGGCATCGGCCTCGCCATGGTGTGCGCGCAAAAAGCCTATCCGCTGGTCGTCACCATGGCCGAGAGCTTCAGCGTCGAGCGGCGCAGGCTGATGCGCTTTCTGGGTGCCAAGGTCATTCTCACACCCGCAGCGGAACGCGGGATGGGGATGGTGACGAAGGCGGTCGAGCTCGCGAAAACGCATGGCTGGTTCTTGACCCGTCAATTCGAAAACGAGGCGAACCCCGACATCCATTCACGCACGACGGCGCGGGAGATCGTCGAGGACTTCAAAGGCGAGGCCTTGGATTATTGGGTAAGCGGATATGGCACGGGGGGCACGCTCAAAGGCGTTGCGCGCGTCCTCGCGAAGGAGCGGCCGGACACGAAGATCGTCGTCTGCGAGCCGCAGGAGGCGCAGCTCTTGGGTAGCGGCACGGCGCAACCGCGCAATCCCGACGGCTCGCCCGCTTCGGGCCATCCCGCTTTCAAGCCGCATGTGATGCAGGGTTGGACGCCCGATTTCATCCCGAAGCTCACGGGCGATGTCGTCGACATGAAGGTCATCGATCGCATCGTCCCCATTCCGAACCAGGAAGCGCTTCATTGCAGCAGCGAGCTTGCGACGAAGGAAGGCATCTTTGTCGGGATCAGCGCCGGAGCCAGCTTTGCCGGCGCCTTGCGCGTCGCGCGCGAGGCGGCGAAGGGATCGACCATTCTCTGCATGCTGCCGGATACAGGCGAGCGCTATCTCAGCACGCCGCTCTTTGCCGATGTACCGGCCGATATGACGGCCGAGGAGCTGGAAATCTCCCGCTCCACGCCCGCGGCGCAGCTCCGCGCCTGAACGAGACGCGGCAAACCCGGGTGAATCATGCCAAACGCCTCGATAAGGGCAAGGGCCGCCGACGCGGCGTTCGCCGCGGTGAGGGATTTCTATTTCACCTCGCGTTACGGCGAACGCCGCGGCGACCCTTCTATATGCGATTTGACCTTCGGCAACCCGCATGAGATGCCGCTGCCCGGCTTGGTCGCCGCGCTGCGCGAGCGTGCCGTGCCCCATGACAAGAATTGGTTTGCCTATAAGACGAGCGAAGAGGATCCGCAGCGTTTTCTCGCCGAAAGACTTCGGGAAGAGCTGGGTCTTGCCTTCGAGCACGCCGACATCGCGCTGACGACCGGCGCCTTCGCGGCCATCGCGGTTGCCTTTCGGCTGGTGCTCGATGCCGGGGACGAGGTCGTCTTCTCCGAGCCGGCATGGTTCTGCTACGAGCCGATGCTTCTCGCCGCCGATCTTGTGCCACGCAAGGTGTCGCTGACGACGCCGAGCTTCGATCTCGATCTCGCCGCGATCGAGGCGGCGATCGGACCGAAGACCCGCATGGTCATCATCAATTCGCCGCATAATCCGACGGGACGGATTTACGGCCCGGCAATCTTGAGCGAGCTTGCGGAATTGTTGGAGCGCGCTTCGGCGAGATTCGGTCGTCGAATATACCTGCTTTCCGACGAGCCTTATCGCCGACTCCGATTCGACGGCCGCGGCTACACGAGCCCCGCCGCGATTTATCCCTGGACGCTCGTCTCCTACAGCTACGGCAAAGTCTTGCTCGCGCCGGGCCAGCGCCTCGGCTATCTCGCCCTCTCGCCGCTGATGCCGGCAGAGGAACGCCGCGCGCTGCGCGACGTGATGGTCTCGGCCCAGATGGCGCTTGGCTGGTGTTTTCCCAACGCGATCATGCAATACGCCGTCCCCGATCTCGAAAATCTTTCGATCGATCTGGCGGCCCTCGCGCGGCGGCGCGACCGCATGACGACGACGCTCCTCGCGGCGGGATATGACGTGCTGCGGCCCGAGGGCACGTTTTATCTGTGGAGCAAATGGCCGCGCGGCCGCCCGGACGAATTCTGGAATCGTCTCGCGGACCGGGATGTGTTCGTTCTGCCGGGGAGCGTGATGAACGCTCCCGACTACCTCCGGGTCAGCCTCACCGCGTCGGATTCGATGATCGAGCGGGCGATCCGCGTGTTCGAGGCCGAGGCGCGCTGATCGCGCGGATCGATCCGGTGGCGCATTTCTGTGCCTCTGCGACTTTCGAAGGTTCCATTTGATCTCGCTCCCGCACGCTGGTAACTAGCACGAGATTGGACAGACCCTCTGAAACAGGCACTTCGCCCGCGCCGCGCCGCGCCGGCGCGACGCCGAGCTTCCGCCGCCACCTGCCGGCGCTCGCGGTGCTGGTCCTTGGCGTGGCGATCTCGCTGTTCGCCGCGGACCTCGCGCGGCGCGCCGACGAGGCGCGGGTTCGCAACCTCCTCGCCCTGCGCGGCGAATTGCATGCGCGTGCGATCGAGCGCAGGCTCGCGAGCGAGATCGATTCCGTGCAATCGCTCGCTCATTACATGTCGGTGCAGGAGCACGTCACCGCGGCGCAGTTCGCAGCGTTCACCTCCCTCATGCATGACGGCGACGAGCTCGCGAGCTCGATCGCGTGGGCGCCCTGGATCCCGGCCTCGGCGCGCGCCGGCTTTGCGGCGCAGGCGCGTGCAGCCGGCGTGCCCGATTTCCGCATCCTCGCGCGCGGCAGCGGCAATCGCCTGGTCGAGGAGCCTGATCGCCCGGCCTATTTGCCGATGCTGTTCCAGCGCGTGTTCGACGATCGGCCCGATCCGATCGGTTTCGATATGCTCTCGCTTGCCGCGCGTGCAGTTTGGGTCGCGACCGCGCGCGACAGCGGCTTGCCCTTCATGAGCGAGCCGCTTCATCTCGCATTGGGCGATGAGCGTCCGCTCGGCTTCGCCGTGCTGGCGCCGGTCTATTCCGCGGCTGCGCCGCTCGACACGGTCGACCAGCGCGGCGCCGCGTTCCGCGGTATCGTGCTCGCCCGCTTCCGCTTCGACCGGATGCTGGCGGAGATGCTGGCAAACCAGCCGCAGCTCGATGAATCGATCGATTTCCTCATCGCTCCCGCTTCGCCGGATGGACAGCCGGTCCGCGTCGCGCGCTTCGATCGCGCCACCGCGGGCATCCTCATCGCGCCGCGAGCCGCGCCGGCGCGGTCGGGCGCGATCACGCTCGCGCGCTCCTTCGATTCGTTGGGCCGCCGCTGGATGCTCGATCTGACCTTCGCGCCCGAGCTCGTCGATCGCTTGCGCAGCGCCGATCGCTGGTACTGGCTCGGCCTCGGCCTGGCGCTGACCGCATTGCTGGCGCTTTACATCGAGCGCGAGCGGGGCCGGCGCTTCGCCACCGAGAGCCTGGTGCAAAGCCGCACCGCAGAGCTCGCGCGCTCCAATACCGAGTTCGCGCGCGAGCTCGAGGTGCGGCGCCAGGCGGAGGCCGAGCTGCGGCGAACGCAGATTCTCGTCGCGGCGACGCTCGAAGCGGCGCCTTTTGCCATCACCTCCATGGCGCCCGATCGCACCGTGCTGCTATGGAACCGCGCGGCCGAGCGCATCTTCGGCTTTAGCGCCGAGGAAGCGATTGGCCATATTCTGCCGATCGTGCCGCAGGAAGAGCGCGCCGCCTCGGACGAGATCGTTCGGCGCATGGCCGAGGGCCAGATCTTGCGCAATCTCGCGCTGCGCCGTCAGCGCAAGGACGGCTCCATGGTCGAGATCCGCTTCAGCGGCGGGCCGGTCTATGAAGACGGCCGCCTGCGCGCCGTCGTTGGCATGCTCGAGGACGCGACCCAGACCAACGCGCTGGAGCGCCAGCTCATCCAGGTGCAGAAGATGGAGGCGATCGGCAATCTCACCGGCGGCATGGCGCATGACTTCAACAATCTTCTCGGCATCATCATCGGCAATCTCGATCTCGCCCGCGGCGCGAAGGCGCTTCCGGGCGATGCCGCCGAGCTGGTCGGCGAGGCGCTCGATGCGGCGCTGCGCGGCGCCGAGCTGACGCGGCGCCTGCTCGCCTTCGCGCGCCGCCAGCCCCTGAAGCCCGAGCGGGTCGAGCTCAACGCGCTGATCGGCGACATCATCAAGCTCCTGACCCGCACCTTGGGCGAGGCCGTCGAGATTTCGCTCAACCTTGCGCCCGATCTATGGCCGATCGTGATCGATCCGGCGCAGCTCGAAGCGAGCCTTGCCAATCTCGCGACCAATGCGCGCGACGCGATGCCCCAAGGCGGCAAGCTCCTGATCTCGACCATGAACCGCCATCTCGATGCCGATTACGCCTCGCTCTTTCCCGAGATCGCGCCCGGAGATTACGCGCTCATCGAGGTGAGCGACACCGGCACCGGGATTCCGCCGGAGCTGATCGGGCGGATATTCGAGCCGTTCTTCACCACCAAGGAAGTGGGCAAGGGGACCGGCCTCGGCCTCAGCATGGTGTTCGGCTTCGTCAAGCAATCGGGCGGGCACATCACGGTCTATAGCGAGCCCGGCGTCGGCACGACCTTCCGCCTCTATCTGCCGCGCGCGTCCGACGGTGCGGAGGCGGAGGCGACGATCGAGCGCGGCCTCCTCGCCCAAGGGCGCGGCGAGGTCGTGCTCGCGGTCGAGGACAACGCCGCGCTGCGCCGCGTCGTGCTGCGGCAGCTGCATGATCTCGGCTATCGCACGCTCGAGGCCGATAGCGCCGCCGCAGCGCTGGCGCTGTGCGCGCGCGAGAAGGTCGATCTGCTGTTCACCGACGTGATTCTGGTCGGCGGCGCCGACGGCTACGCGCTCGCGCGCGAGGTGCGCCAGCGCCGGCCCGATATCGCGATCGTGCTGACCTCGGGCTTTCCGCAGATGAAGTTCGACAATGATAGTGGCTGGAAGGACGAGTTCGTGCTGTTGAACAAGCCCTATCGCCGGCGCGACCTGGCGCAGGCGTTGCGCGACGCGCTCGAGAAGTGAGGGGCGCGCCTCGCTCATTGAAGCGGGGTCGTCTTTCGTTAATCGCTTGGCGCGGGCATCCACGTCTTTTGATGTTCGAGGCTCGAAGACGTGGATGGCCGGGACGAGGCCCGGCCATGACGTCAATATTAAACGATCCGACTCTCTGGAACAGCGCCAGCGTGCTACGCATCTCAGCCGGGTGGCTGCGGCCCCAGCGCCGCGCTGATCTTGCGCAGCAGCGCGTCGATCATCACCGGCTTCTGCAGGATTTGATTGTCGTTGCCGGGACCGGCCGACTCGCGCGCGGGATCGCTGAGATAGATGACCTTGGCGCCGGCCTTGGCCAATTCGGCGAGCGGGCGAGCGGCTGCCGGCTCGGCCGGCAGGCCGATGCCGGTAATGACGAGATCGACCGTGTCGCCGCCCTCGAGCGCGCCGAGCGCCGCGGCGACGCCGTCGGCCGCCACCACCTCGAAGCCCGCGGCCTCGACCATGCCCTTGATCATGCCGCGCGAGGGCGCGTCGTCTTCGACCACCAGGACACGCTTTGCCGCTCGATCGCTCATCGCCGCCTCCGCTTTCGATCCATCAATGACGCGGCTTGGTAAACGGGCCGTAAACGCGCCCGGTCGCACGGCGCGTTTGAGATAAAATAAATTTTGAAATTCAAATAGTTATAGATTTTATTTTCGGTAAATTATCAGCTTCTTGCGAAAGGCGGCGATGAAGCCCCGGCGCGGCGTTCAGCCGACCGAGAAGGAATTGCCGCAGCCGCAGGACGAGGCGGCGTTGGGGTTCCGCACCTGAAAAGACGCGCCCATCATGTCCTCGACGAAATCGACCTCGGCGCCCTTGACGAGATCGAGCGAGACTTGGTCGATGACGAGCGCGACGCCGTCGCGCTCGAAGACGCGGTCATCCGCGCCCGTGGCTGTATCGAAGCTGAAGCCGTACTGAAAGCCCGAGCAGCCGCCGCCCGAAACCGCCAAGCGCAGGAAGGCGTCCGGCGTGTTCTCCTGGATCTTCAAGGCCGCGACGCGCTTGGCCGCGCTCGCGGTCAAGGTCACCTGCATCGGGGCATCGGCGGCGCCTTCCGGCATGAGCCACAATCCTATCGGTTCTCGGGCCTATTCTATGTGGGGAGGGTGAAGCCTTTGTCAAACCTCGCAAAGCCTGGGCGGGGCGCTGCGCCCAAGCCGGCCGCTCACGGCGCGATGGGCAAAGCGCGGCTCAAGCCCAGCTCCACCAGCTTGCCGTCCTCGAAATAAAGCTCGCCGATGCCGGGGTAAATCCATTTTTGCCGCCGCGCGCCATGGGCGGGCTCGGTGCCGATCGAGGCTGGCGCGCCCCAACTGGCCTTGATCTCGTCCTCGCTCATGCCGAGCCGCGCAACCAGGCCGAGCTTGACGGGATTGACGAAATGCTGGCGCAGAAAATCGTCATAGCCCATCCAGCCCGCGCGCCCGTCCTCGAAGACGAGATGCAGGATGGTGCGGCCGTCGCTCGGCTGCTGCGTCGCATTGTCGAGGGTGAAATAGCCATAGGTGCGCACGACGCAGTCGGCGACGGAGTCCGGAATCGGCCGCGGACAGGCATAGACGCGTCGCGGCGCTCGCAGCGCGAAGGTCTTGCCGACCTCGCCCGAGGCATAAGAAAGGCTCGTCGTCTCGCCGGGCGCGGTGCAAGCCGCTAGCAGCGCGGCAAGCAAGACGGCCGCGAAGGGCGTCCGCGGCGCCTGGAAAAGCGCCGCCGTCACACATTCACCGGCGCGAGGGTGGGCCTGCCGCGGATGATATCGGCCATTTTCTCGGCGATCATGATCACCGTGGCATTGATATTGGCGCCAACGAGATCGGGCATGACCGCGGCATCGACCACGCGCAAGCCGTCGATGCCGCGCACCTTGCATTGCGGATCGACCACCGCCATCGGGTCGGCATCGACCCCCATCTTGCAGGTGCCCAAGGGGTGATGGGCGGTCGCGCCGACCTTGCGCACATGCTGATCGATCTCGTCATCGCTTTCCTTGCCGGGGCCCGGCGCAAGCTCGGCCGAAGCGAAATCCTGGACCGGCTTTTGCCGGCAGATCTCGCGCACCATGCGCACGCCTTCGCGGATGAGCTTGATGTCGGCGTCGGTCCTAAGGAAATTCTGGTGGATGCGCATCTTTGCCTTGGGATCGGCCGAGGCGAGCTTGACCGACCCTCGGCTGGTCGGCCTGAGCAGCACGGCCCGCGGACCGAAACTGTCATTGGCCGGCCGCTGAACGAACGGCCAATAGGGCTTCAAGCCGGTCGGCGCCATGCGGAACAGAATCTGGATGTCGGGCATGGTCTTCGCCTGCGCGGTTTTGATGAAGCCCATGACCCCGCCGGGCAGATCGGTCGCGGGGCCGGTGCCGAAGAGATAGGCCTGGGCCATCTCGCGCGCGATGTTGTCCATGCGCAGCCGGCCGGGAAAGGGGCCGCGTTCGCGCCGCGCATACTCGACGCCGACCGAGAGATGGTCCTGCAGATTCTTGCCGACGCCGTTAAGCGCGACCTTCACGGGAATGCCGTGCTCGGCGAGCTCCGCGGGATCGCCGATGCCCGACAGCATCAGGAGCTGCGGCGAGTTGATGACGCCGCCGCAGAGCAGCACCTCGCGCTCGGCGCGCAAGCTCGCGGTCTGGCCGTCTTTTTCGTATTCGACGCCGACCGCGCGATTGCCTTCAAAAAGGAGGCGCGTCACCAGCGCTTGGGTCTCGACCTGGAGGTTCTTGCGCGTCAAGGCCGGGCGCAGATAGGCCGTCGCCGTGCTGGCGCGGCGGCCGCGCACGATATTCGCCTGGGTCCTGCCGAAGCCGTGTTGCTGCGCGCCGTTGTAATCCGCGGTCGAGGGATGGCCGAGGCGCTTGCCGGCGTCGCGGAAGGCGTCGATCAGCGGGTCCTCATAGCGCGTGAAGCGCGTCGCGATCGGCCCGTCGCCGCCGCGATATTCGCTGGCGCCGCCTTCCCAGCTTTCCTGGCGCTTGAAATAGGGTAGAGCATGGGCATAGGACCATTGCGTCAGCCCGCTCTCGGCCCAGCGGTCGTAATCGCCGCGATTGCCGCGGACATAGCCCATGACATTGATCGAGGAGGAGCCGCCGATCACCTTGCCGCGCGCGCACTCGATGCTGCGGCCCTCGAGCCCGGGCTCCGCTTCGGTGAAATACATCCAGTCATGCAGCCGCTCTTCGAAAATCTTGCCCCAGCCGAGCGGAATATGGATCAGCGGATCGCGGTCCCAGCCGCCCGCTTCGAGCAGCATCACGCGGACGTCGGTGTCCTCGGTCAGGCGATGCGCGAGGCAGCATCCGGCCGAGCCGGCGCCGATGATGATGTAGTCGTAGCTCAACCCGCTCGCCATGCCGCCGGCCCCTCCCTGTTTCTCTTCGGCGGCGATCATCCCCGAGCCGCGCGCCGCTTGCAACCAGCCAGCGGGGGCAGTTTTGTTAAGCTGGTGGATGCCGGAAATCCTATTCCTCATCCCGAGCTTGTCGAGGGACGCAGGCTAGGATTGCAGCGCGAGGTTTTTGCTTTGAGCGAGACGGCGGAGCGACTCGAAATCACCTCGAATTAACGCCTCCTTCTTGGCCCGGCTCCAATTCTTGACTTGTCGCTCGGCGGCAATGGCATCGGTGATGCGATCGAATTCCTGATGAAAGACAAGTTCAACCGGCCGTCGGCGGGCCGTATAGCCGTCGAAGCTCGCCGCATTGTGTTGCGCGACGCGGTCCTCAAGGGAAGCGCGTGTGCTTCCTGTGTAATAAGAACCGTCAGAGCAGCGGAGAATGTAGACGAAGGTGCCCATCGACCTCTCGCTGCACTCCGATCCTGCGTCCCTCGACAAGCTCGGGATGAGGTGAAAAGGAGAATGGCCCAGTTTACCGAAAGGGCCGATCGCGATCCACAGGTACGCATTGCACCTGGGGCTGCCGCGGATTAGGTTTCCGCCCATGAGCAATCCGGCGCTTGCCGCCTATGCCTGTCATCCCCAGGACAGTCGCGGCCGGCTCAATCCCGAGCCGGAAAGCCCGACGCGCACGGTGTTTCAGCGCGACCGCGACCGGATCATCCACTCCTCGGCGTTCCGCCGGCTGCAATACAAGACCCAGGTCTTCGTCTATCACGAAGGCGATCACTATCGCACGCGGCTGACGCACAGCCTCGAAGTGGCGCAGATCGCGCGCAGCATCGCGCGCCAGCTGCGGCTCGAGGAGGATTTGGCCGAGGCGCTGGCGCTGGCGCATGATTTGGGCCACACGCCGTTCGGCCATGCCGGCGAGGACGCGCTCGATCAGGCGATGCGCCCCTTCGGCGGCTTCTCGCATAACGACCAGACCTTGCGCGTCCTAACGAAGCTCGAGCATCGCTATGCCGGCTTCGACGGGCTCAACCTCACCTGGGAGACGCTCGAGGGTACGGTCAAGCACAACGGCCCGGTGACGCCGCCCTTGCCGCCGACCATCGCCGATTATGTCGCGCGGCACGATCTCGAGCTCGGCACTTATGCCTCGGCCGAAGCGCAGGCGGCGTCGCTCGCCGACGATATCGCCTATGACAATCACGATCTCGACGATGGTCTGCGCGCCGGGCTCTTCGCCGTCGCCGATCTGCGCGGCGTGCCCCTGGTCGGGCCGGCATTCGCCGAGGTCGAGCGGCTGCATCAGGGGCTCGACGAGGCGCGGCTCATCCACGAAGCGATCCGCCGGCTGATCGATCGCATGGTGACCGACGTGGTCGAGGAATCGCGCCGCCGCATCGAAGCGGCGGGCGTCAACAGCGCGGCGGGGCTGCGCCGCCTCAAGTACCCGGTGATCGGCTTCTCGCCCGAATTGCGCGAGGCGGAGCGCGGCTTGCGCGCCTTCCTCTTCGAGCGCATGTACCGGCATTACCGCGTCAACCGCATGGCATCGAAAGCGCATCGCATCGTGCGCGAGCTGTTCGAGCTTTTGCTCGGCGAGCCCGAATGCCTGCCGACCGAGTGGCGGCTGCAGGCGCTGGCGCCGGGCGAGCGGCAAACGGCGCGTGTCGTCGCCGATTACATCGCCGGCATGACTGACCGCTTCGCGCTCGACGAGCATTACCGCCTCTTCGACAGGTACGCGACGACGTGAAGGATCTCTTCGCCCATTTCCGCTCGGTCGTGATCGCCGAGCTCGGCGAGCTTGCGCGCGAGGGCGTGCTGCCCCAAGGCCTCGATCTCGCGCGCGTCGCAGTCGAGCCGCCGCGCGATCCAAGTCACGGCGACGTCTCGACCAATGCGGCGATGGTGCTGGCAAAAGGCGCGGGGCTCGCGCCGCGCGCGCTTGCCGAAAAGCTCGCGGCGCGGCTTCGAGGCGAGGACGACATCGTCGCGGCCGAAGTCGCGGGCCCTGGCTTCATCAACTTGAAGATCGCCGATCCGTTCTGGCATGCGCGGCTCGCCGATATTCTCGCATCGGGCGTCGCCTATGGCGACAGCGAGCTGGGGCAGGGGCAGCGCGTCAATGTCGAATATGTCTCGGCCAATCCGACCGGTCCGATGCATGTCGGGCATGGGCGCGGCGCGATCGTCGGCGATGCGCTGGCGGCGCTCTTGGAGAAGGCCGGGTTCCAGGTCTGCCGCGAATACTACATCAACGATGCCGGCGCGCAGGTCGATGTCCTGGCGCGCTCGCTTTACCTGCGCTATCGCGAAGCCAATGGCGAGGCGATCGGCGCGATCCCCGAAGGGCTTTACCCCGGCGAGTATCTCAAAGACACGGCCTGGCTCTTGGCCAAGCGCGACGGCATCAAATGGATGGCCGCGCCCGAAGCCGCCTGGCTCGGCGAGTTCCGCGATTTTGCCATCGCTTCGATGATGGCGATGATCCGCGTGGACCTCAAAGCCGTCGGCGTCGAGCACGAGGTCATCACCTCCGAGCGCGAGATCGTCGCCGCGGGCGGAATCGACAAGGCGATCGGCGCGCTCGACCGACTGGGCCTCATCTATGTCGGGACGCTCGAGCCGCCCAAGGGCAAGCTGCCCGAGGATTGGGAGGCGCGGCCGCAGACGCTCTTCCGCTCGACCAAGTTCGGCGACGATGTCGACCGGCCGTTGAAGAAGTCCGACGGCAGCTGGACTTATTTCGCCGCCGACATCGCCTATCATTTCGACAAGGTGCAGCGCGGCTTCAACGCGATGATCGACATCTGGGGCGCGGATCACGGCGGCTATGTGAAGCGCATGCAGGCGGCGGTGACGGCCTTGACCCAGGGCAAGGCCGCGCTCGACGTGAAGCTCTGCCAGCTCGTCAACCTGTTCGATCAGGGCCAACCCGTGCGCATGTCGAAGCGCGCCGGCACCTTCGTCACCCTGCGCGAGGTGGTGGACGAAGTCGGCAAGGATGTGTTCCGCTTCGTCATGCTGACGCGGCGCAACGACCAGGCGCTCGATTTCGATTTCGCCAAGGTGGTCGAGCAGTCGAAGGACAACCCGGTCTTCTATGTGCAATACGCGCATGCGCGCGCCTCCTCGGTGATGCGCCACGCCGCCGAGGAATTCGCGCCCGACGAGCTCGCGCCCGAAGCGCTGGCGAGCGCCTCGCTCGCCCTGCTCGAGGATCGCGACGAGATCGCGCTCATCCGCCTCTTGGCGCAATGGCCGCGAATCGTCGAGGGTGCGGCCGAGGCGCATGAGCCGCATCGCATCGCGTTCTATCTGCAAGAGGTCGCGGCCGCGTTTCACGGGCTGTGGAACAAGGGCAAGGACGAGGCGCGCTTGCGCTTCATTCAAAGCGGTGCCAAGGAATTGACCTTGGCGCGGCTCGCCCTGGTGCGCGCGGTCGCTTTCGTCGTCGCCTCCGGCCTTCAGGTGTTCGGCGTCGCGCCCGCCGAGGAAATGCGCGCATGATCGAGCGTATCGAATTCGATCCCGACGATGATCGCCCGCATTACCCCGATCCGCCGCCGCGGTTGCGCGATCGGCTGCGCTTGCGCGTCATCGCGCCTTGCCTCATCGCCGGCGCGGTCGCGCTGGGCGCGTGGTGGGTCTATGAGGCGAACAAGCCGCCGACATCGCCGGCTTTCGTTCCGGAAATTCACCCCGACGCGGCGCCGGTGAAGGAAGCGCCGGCCAATCCCGGCGGCATGGTCGTGCCCGACCAGGATTCGGCGCTCTTGAACCGCGAGGGCAAGAGCGCGGCCAAGGTCGAGCAGCTTTTGCCGCCGCCCGAGCCGGTGCTGCCGCGGCCGGTCGC
>DATEKH010000266.1:0-21935 GCA_035277525.1 Allostellaceae bacterium | reverse complement strand
CCGAGCCGCGGCGCACCGCGCGGCTCAAAGTGAAGGCGGCGCAGCTGCGGCGCACGAGATCGGCCGGCGGATGAGGAAGCTCGGCCAGGAGCCTTAGCCATGCCCAATAGGAGATGAGGGCGGCTCCCTCCCGGCGCCGGGCCCAGTGATAGGCACGCGTCGCCGCGCGCTGCACCGCCTTGCGCGTCAGCGCAGGGGCGAGGCGATGCTCTTCGAGAAAATAGGCGATGCTCAAATTGATATCGTGGAGGATCTGCGGCCCGCCGTCATTGACCCGGCCTTCGGCTGCGGCGGGACAGAGTGCCACAACGTCATCGACCGCAACGAAGCCGCCGCTTGTGGCAAGGCGCAGCACGAGCGAATAGTCCTGGGTAAAGACGCGGCCATCGCAGCCCCCGACCGCGCGGGCCGCCCCGGCCAAGAACAGGCTGTTGCTTGGGCCGATCGAGAAGCCTTCGAGCAGAAGGCTCGGCAGCGGTTCGGCGATCGCGCGCCTCGCGGCAAGGGCGGGACTCGCGTCGCCTAATCTGGCGAGCGCCGCCTCGCGCGAGGCATAGAGCCCCGTGCGGCCATAGGCGAGAACAGCGCCCGGCGTCGATTGGAGCGCATCGAGCAAGACCGCGGTCGCGTGCGGCAACAGCACGTCGTCGCCATCGACCAGCTTGATGACGGGATAGCGCGCCTCGGCGAGGCCGCGATTGGTCGCGTGGCTCGAACCGCGATTCTCCTGGGTGATGATGCGTTTCGACGGCCAGTTCTCGGTGAGGCGCGCGATCTCCGCGGCCGAGCCGTCGCTCGATCCGTCATTGATGAAAACGAATTCCCGCGCGAAGTCGCCCGTCTGCGCCGCGAGGCCGGCGATCACCTGAGTGAGGAAAGGGCGCTTGTTGTAAACCGTGACGACATAGCTGACGCCCTTTTGGGTCGCGGCGGAAGAATTGGCCAATTGAGCTCGATCCGATCTCTCGATGATCCGAAGCGCGCGGCCATAGCTTTCGAGTCGCAGCCGCGGCGATGTTACGCCCCGCACCGGACGAATTTGCGGGGCGCGGACCCGCCGCGCAAGCGCGAAGTGCCCTTGGTCTGACGGAGCGCGGCTTGCCTTGACCCCGCGCAGCCGGTAGAAGCCAGCGAACGCGCCGGGGGACGCCCAATCGGCCAACGCCGCCTTCGGCTTGCGCGAGAAAGCCCGCCGCACCCGAACCAATGTCCGCCATGCCCGCACCAGAAAAGAAAACCGCGCTCATCTTTGGCATTTCCGGCCAGGATGGCGGCTATCTCGCGCGGCTCCTGCTGGAAAAGGGTTACGAGGTGCACGGCACCTCGCGCGATTCGGCCAGCAATCCGTTTATCGGCCTCCATCGCCTCGGCATTTTCGATCGCGTCAAGCTGCACACCGTGGCCTTGACCGAATTCCGCAGCGTCTTCAGCGCCATGAACAAGGTGATGCCGGATGAGATTTATGATCTCGCCGGTCAGACCTCGGTTGCGCTGTCCTTCGAGCTGCCGGTCGAGGCGTTCGAGAGCATCACGGTCGGCACGATCAACATTCTCGAATGCGTTAGGCTGCTGGGCCGGCCGACCAAATCCTTCCACGCCGCCTCGAGCGAGTGCTTCGGCGATACGGCCATGCCGGCGGACGAGAGGACGCCGTTCAATCCGCGCAGCCCCTATGCCATGGCCAAGGCTGCGGCCTTCTGGGCGGTCTCGAATTACCGCGAGGCCTATGGCATGAAGGCGTGCTCGGGAATCATGTTCAACCACGAATCGCCGCTGCGGCCCGAGCGCTTCGTCACGCAGAAGATTGTCAAAGGGGCGCTCGATATCGCCGCCGGCCGGATGGACAAACTGCGGCTCGGCAATCTCGCAGTCGAGCGCGATTGGGGCTGGGCGCCCGAATATGTCGACGCGGCTTGGCGCATGCTGCAGAACCCCGCTCCCACCGACCTCGTCATCGCCACCGGGGAAACCCACAGCCTGCTCGCCATGGTCGAGCAAGCTTTCGCGCTGTCAGGCCTCGACTGGCGCAAGCATGTCGAGACCAGCGAGAGCCTGATCCGCCGCACCGATCTCTCGCGCAGCGCCGGCAATCCAGCGCGGATTCGCGAGGTCACCGGCTGGCACGCGCAAACCAGGTTCAGCGACGTGATCCGCGAAATGCTGGCGGCCAAGAAAACCGAGATGGCGTTGGCCGCGGAGCGAATCGCGTCGTGATGGTGAAGCGGCGGGCCCGATGAGCAGCACCGCAACCGTCAGAACCTTTGGTTTTCGCGGCTTGTGGGGCCAGATCGGGCGCATCGAGGAGGGCTTCCGGCGCATCGGCTGCAAGATTGCCGGCGAAGGAGAGGCGTTCGATTTCATATACAGCAACGAGCTCCTGCAAGACCGCGGCGCGATCGCGTGCAAGGAGAAAACCGGCAAGCCGCTCATTCGCCACATCCAGGATCTGCCGGCTTACGAGAACACGTCAAAGACCAAGACGATCGCTGAGCTACAGACTTATCGCGACCAGACGCTCGCCCACGCCGACCGCGTCACCACCAACACGCGCTTCGTCGCGGGCCAGCTCGAGCGCTATTGGGGCTATCGCGGCGCAATCATTGCCGGCCAGCCGCTCCAATTCGATCCCGATCTCGACGAGTTCCGCACGCGCAAGCGGCGCAATCTGGCGGTGATCGTGGGCCGCCTCGACGACCCGCTCAAAAACAGCCGCCTCGCGATCGAAGCCTTGTCGCTTCTGCGCTCGCCGCCCGATCTGGCGATGATTTGGGTCGGCAAAGCCAAGCACAAGCCGCGCAGCTTCTTTCGCCGCTTTCGCATCGAGCATCATCACGAGATTCCCTCCCCAGCGCTGGCCGCGCTCGTCAAGACGGCGCGAGTGGCGCTGGCGCCTTCGCTGTTCGAGGGCTTAGGGTTGCCGCCGATCGAAGCGCTCGCCGCGGGCACGCCGGCGATCGTCAGCGACATCCCGGTGAAGCGCGAAGTCTTCGCCGACATCCCGATGCTGTTTCACGATCCGACCGATCCGAGAGACCTCGCGCGCGCCATCCAGTTTCTTCTCGACCACGAAGAGCAAGGTTGGAATATGGTCGACGCTTTTGCACCGAAGGCCGAGTTCTATCGTCCGGAATCCGTTGCGGCGACGATCCTCGCCGCTTACCGCGAGGTTGCCGACGGGTATGGCGATCATGCGGTCGCCGCGCGGCGAAGCGGCGCCTGATCCGGCGATGACCGACAGCTCGCCGCTCCTGCCGACGAGCCTTTCCTATTTGCGCCCGCAGATCGTCGCGGACCTCGCCCGTTTCGGCAACGCGAGAGACGGCGGCTATGTTCTGCCGGCTGGCGCCTTGTCGGGAATCGACGCCGTCATCTCTTTCAACCTCTCGACCGATTGGTCGCTCGAGGAAGAGCATTGCCGCCGCAATGACACGCTGACCGTCCATGTTTACGACCATTCTGTCAGCGCCAAGTCCTTTCGCCGCTCGCTCAAAAGCGCGGCAGTCAAGCTTCTCTCCGGCAAGACCTCTCTGGCGGAATTGCGCCAGCGCTACGAGACCGTTGCCGGCTACCGCCGCTCTTTCACCGGAAAGAGAGCGCATTTCCGCGAGCGGGTGTTCAACCGCCGCGAACACGCGAACGACGCGACCATCGCCGAGATTTTCGACCGGATCGGCGCCGCCCGTCATATTTTTCTCAAAATGGATATCGAGGGCGCAGAGTACCGCGTCATCCCGCAAATCCTCGCCGAGGCCGACCGCATCGACCTGATGACGGTCGAGTTTCACGACACGGATCCGCTGCGCCAAGTGTTCGAAGCGCAGGTCAAGGCCGTCCTCGCTCGCTTCAATATCGTCCACCTCCATGGCAACAATATCGCGGGCCGGGCCGTCGATGATCTGCCCGAATGCCTCGAGATCACCTTTCTCAACAAACGCTTTCCGACGAGCGGTCGCTGGCGCGACCGGCTGCCGCTCGAAGGTCTCGACTATCCGAACGATCCCGGCGCGCCCGATCTGGCGATCCGTTTCGCCTGATGCCGCCGCCCGAAAAAATCGTCGTCATCGGCGCTACGAGCCGGATCGGACGATGCCTCGTCTCACGCTTGCAACAGCGCGGGATGGCCGTTGTTGCACTCGGCCGCTCGGCCGAGCGTCTCGCGGCGCTCGCAGCACCCTCTCGCGCGGTGGATTTCGGCGATGCCGTCGCGCTCGCCCGCGCGCTCGGCGATGCGGAGGCCATTGTCAGCTGCGCGCCCTTGACGATCGCGCCGCAGATTCTCGCAGCCGCGCCCGAGCGCGTGTCGCGTATCATCCTCACCGGTTCGACGCGGCGCTTCAGCCGCTATCCGGGCGCGTTCGGCGCGGCACTTCTCGGCGCCGAGGCGGCGTTTGCGCGCTCGGGCCGGGCGGGCGTCATTCTTCACGCAACCATGATCGTCGGCGAGGGCGAAGGCTACAATGTGCAGCGTCTCGCCGCGCTGATCCGGCGCTTCGGCGTCATTGCGCTGCCGCGCCATGGCGACGCGTTGGTGCAGCCAATCCATGTCGAGGACGTCGCCGCTTGCCTGGAAAGCGCGCTCGACCGCGCCGCCACGGCCTGGCCACCGATCGTGATCGCCGGGCGCGATGCGGTCGCCTATCGCGATTTCGTCAAAGCCATCGCCGCGGTGATCGCGCGACGGGTGAAGATCGTCTCGGTCCCCGCGCCGGCGCTGCTCGCGGCGGCTGCGCTGACGCGCATCGTGCCGATTGGGCGGCGCATCGAATCGGCCGAGGTCCTGCGCCTCATCGAGGACAAGGCGTTCGATATCTCGGCGATGCGCGAGCGTCTCGGTGTCGAGCCGATCGGCCTCCACGCGATGCTCGCGCGCAGCTTCGCCAAGGCAACCGGCGCTTAGGAGTCTAGCCTCTCGCTCCTTGGCGAAAATATTGCGGGCGGACGAAGCGCCCGGCCCAGGCGCCCCGCCGCGCCTCTTTCGCCTCGTTTTCAAGCGGCAGGTACTGGTCGTCGCGGCCATAGGAGAAGGCAAGGCCTTCGCGAACGAGGATTGCCGCGACATCGCGCCCGCCCGTGTAGCAGATCGAGAATTCGCGCGCATGGCGGTCGACGAATTCGGGGTCGATGCGACAGCTGAAATCGGGTCGTTTGACGAGCTCGCGCAGGCGGTCGGTCGCGGCTTTGCCGCAGGGCCACTCGACATCGTTGGCATCGCGGCAGGTCTGCTTGCTCTCGAAAGCGTCCGCTCCGGCGAGCCGCAGCCGCTGCGCCGGACATCCAAGATCAATCGCGGTGTAGATGCAGCTCTTGGGCAGCAGCGCGAAGGTGTCGCCGTCGATAACAACGTAGCGATCGACAGTCGAGGGATTGCCGAGAATCGCGCGTCCGATGCCCCAGGCCAGGGCGAAGGCAGCAAAGATCACGACGACAATGGTGCGGATGCGCATGGTTCGAATCCAATCCAGCGGCGTCAGGCGCCGCCCAAAAACTCCTTGATCCAGAGCCGGTAATCCGCGTCGCGCGTCACGCGCTTCATGAGCTCGGGCGAGGCGACGCCGGGCACGTCCTTTGGCCGCATGCCCTCGCGCAGAGCCTTCATCGTCTCATAGACTGCGCGCGCGGCCGCGGCGATCGGCAAATGCCCCTGGATGCAGATGCGCACCCGCTGCGCGCCGAGATAGGCCAGATCCTGCAGCTCGGGCGCGGGCGTGCCGAGAACCAGCGGAATCTTGATCTCGGCGGAAACCGCATCGACCTCGGCGCGGGTTTTGGCGCCGGCGACGAAGAAGGCGTCGACCCCGGCCGCCTCGTAGGCCTTGGCGCGAGCGATGGTGTCGGCAAGGCCGGTGATGCCGATCGCGGAGCTGCGGCCGACGATGACGAGGCTCTTGTCCTGCCGCCCGGCGAGCGCCGCGCGCATCTTGCCGACGCCTTCGTCGATCGAGAGGAGCTGCGGCCTGTCGGGCGCGCCATAGGCTGCAGGCAGAAGCGTGTCCTCGATCGACAAGCCGCAGACGCCCGCGACTTCAAGCTCCTCGACCGTGCGCTTGACGTTAAGCGCATTGCCATAGCCGTGATCGGCGTCCGTCATCAGCGGCAGATCGGCCGCGCGGTTGATACGGAGCGCCTGGCTTGCGAATTCCGAGAGGGTGAGCACGACGATATCGGGCGCGCCCAGCACCGTGAGCGAAGCGACCGAGCCCGAGAACATGCCGATCTCGTAGCCCAAATCTTGGGCGATCCGCACCGAAATCGGGTCGAAGACCGAGGCCGGGTGAACGCAAGCCGTTCCCTCAAGCAAAGCTCGAAATCGCTCGCGCCGCGGTTTCCAGTCCATGGACTCGGCCTCCCCACTTACCCAACCCGGCCAATCGCTTGACCGACATTCAAGGTTAATTCATCGCTTCCCGGCATTCTAACAAGGATTGGGGCGATTGCGTCCGTGCCCCCTTGGCGGAGCCCGGGAATATCAGCTAAGTCAAGTGGGGCGCAAGGCGGCGACGCGCGGACGCGGCCGCCCGGCAAGACAGGTCGAGCGAGCGATGGCGAAGCGGGCTCTCATTACCGGCGTCACGGGCCAGGACGGGTCGTATCTGACCGAATTCCTGCTCGGCAAGGGCTACGAGGTTCACGGCATGCTGCGCCGCGCGAGCCTCTTCAACACCGACAGGGTCGATCACCTCTATCACGACCCGCATGTCGGTGGGGCGAGCCTCAGCCTTCACTACGGCGATCTGACGGATGGCACGGCGCTCCGGCGGGTGATCGAGAAAGTCGAGCCCGACGAGGTTTATAACCTCGGCGCGCAAAGCCATGTTCGGGTCTCGTTCGACGTGCCGGAATACACCGCTGATGTCGACGCGCTCGGAACGCTGCGCCTCCTTGAGACGATTCGCGACTATGCCGCCAATGGCGGCAAGCCGGTGCGCTGCTACCAGGCGGGCTCGTCCGAGATGTACGGCGCGGCCAAGCCGCCGCAAAGCGAGTTGACGCCGTTTTATCCGCGCAGCCCCTATGCCGTGAGCAAGGTCGCCGCGCACTGGTATGCGATCAATTATCGCGAGGCTTACGGGCTCTTCATCTGCAACGGAATTCTCTTCAACCATGAGAGCCCGCGGCGCGGCGAGACTTTCGTGACCCGCAAGGTCACGCGCGCGGTCGGCCGCATCAAGGAAGGGCTGCAGGAGAAGCTCTTCCTCGGCAATCTCGAGGCCAAGCGCGATTGGGGTTTTGCCGGCGATTACGTCGAGGCGATGTGGGCGATGCTGCAGCAGGACAAGCCCGACGACTACGTCATCGCCACCGGCGAATCCTACAGCGTCGCCGAGATGGTCGAGATCGCGTTTGCCGAGGTTGGGCTCGACTGGAAGAAATATATCGAGTTCGATCCGCGCTATCTGCGCCCGACCGAGGTCGATTTTCTGCAGGGCGATCCGACCAAGGCGCGCACGCGGCTCGGCTGGAAACCGCGCATGAGCTTCAAGGAGCTCATCAAGGCGATGGTTGCGCATGATCTCGACCTGGCGCGCCAGGAGCGCACGCTGAAGCAGGCGGGCTTCAAGACAGCTTCGCGCGGCGCGGCTTCGGCGAGTTGAGCCGGATGCTTCCGCCGATCTATCCGCTCAAGGGAAAGCGCGTTTTCATCGCGGGCCATCGCGGCATGGTGGGGAGCGCGCTCGTCCGCCGCTTGCAGCGCGCCGATTGCGAGATCCTGACGGCGAGCCATGCCGAGGTCGATCTGCGCCGCCAGAAAGAGACCGAGGCGTGGATGGAGAAGGCGCGGCCCGATACCGTGTTCGTTGCGGCTGCGACAGTCGGGGGGATTCTTGCCAACGACACAAGACCCGCCGAGTTCCTCTACGACAACATGATGATCGAGGGGAACCTCATCGAGGCGGCGAGACAGGTGGGTGTCGAGAAGCTGCTCTTCCTCGGCTCCTCGTGCATCTATCCGCGGCTCGCGCCGCAGCCGATGAAGGAGGAGCATCTGCTGACCGGCGCGCTCGAGCCGACCAATCAGTGGTATGCCATCGCCAAGATCGCGGGGCTGAAGCTTTGCGCCGCCTATCGCCGGCAATATGGCAGCGATTTCATCTCGGCCCAGCCGACCAATCTCTACGGGCGGGGCGACACCTATGATCTCCAGGCGAGCCACGTCATTCCGGCACTCATCGCCAAGACGCATCGCGCCAAGACGACCGGCGCGGCCGAGGTCGAGATCTGGGGCACCGGCAAACCGCGGCGGGAATTCCTCCATGTGAACGACCTTGCGGATGCGCTGATCTTCCTGATGGAGCGGTATTCGGACGAGAGCCACGTCAATATCGGCTGGGGCGAGGATGTGAGCATCGCCGAGCTCGCGGCGCTCGTGGCCGAAGTCGTCGGGTTCAAGGGGCGGCTGCGCTATGCGACCGATAAGCCCGACGGCATGCCGCGCAAGCTGCTCGATACGAGCCTCATGCGCGGGTTCGGCTGGCAGCCCAAAATCCGGCTGCGCGAGGGCCTCGCCGACGCCTATCGCTGGTTCGTTGAGAATGCGGCGGAAGCCAAATGAGCCGAAAGCAATTTGCCCTTCGCTCATGGATATGGACCGCGCTCAACACGGCGCCCCGTACCAAAGGACGAAAACTATCAGATCGTTCGCTTAAGGGACGTCAACCGTTGCACGAATTGCGGGCATCGTATCGGCTGAGGGCTCTCGCTGCTCAATTCGTGCTATTCGACGTCTGAGCTTGTTTATAGAATGTTCCATTGGCACGAGAAAAACGCTCAAGCCGAGCGACACTACCAGCGTGGCCAAGTAAATAGCGATGCTCTGCGCGCGGACATGGAAGCCGATCGCCAAGACAGCGCCCGTCGGCATGTGAGCGATAAACAGATGATATGAGGCACGGCCGAAGAAATCTTGGGTTTTGGTGGCATTGGCGTCACGCGTATTCGCCAGAAGCATCCACATAAGGGGCACCCCAATGAAAGGCCCTATCGTCGTGGTCACAACAGGTCCGGTGAACATGGTCCCGACTAGAACGCTTATTAGGCACACTGTTGACCGCCGATGCCCCAGTATCCACTGCGAAATCGTCCTTCTATGGAAATGGTAGAGCCCGCCAAAAGCGAACGGCGCGAATCCCGCCTGAATCACGCCGTAGCGGTTCTGAAAGCAATACGGACCGTAGGCGGCGGGATTGATACTTACCTCGCACCAGCCGGTCGAAATCGCCATCGTTATCACGCCGAGCGCCGCCAACATCCAAAGACGCCTCGATGATTTGGCGAACCAAAAGGCCAAGAGCACGTACGAACAGACCTCGATCGAGAGCGACCACGAGGTAACGAGCGGTTTTGCGAGGGGAAGCCACTGGAGAAAGTCAAACGTTACCTGTCCCGCGATCGTAAGGTTAGTGACGACCTCTTCGAGGTTCTTGGGCATTCGAATTAAGAAGAAAAAATTGCTCAGGGGCAGAAACCGGAGAGCAACAAGCGCGAGACTCAAAATCACCAGATAGGCCGGCCAGAGGCGTAGAATACGATTAAGAATAAATGCGCCCGTTCCGCGCAACGTGAAGCCATAACGATCATTGAGAACCCGCGTCATGAGATACCCGCTGAGGGTATAAAACGCAAAAACCGAGATTTGCCCGGTCCAATCCGCCCCAAGCGGCCAAAGATGCGTCTGCGCAACGGCTGCAGCGAGAATATATCGATAAAGTTCAATCATCCCGGTTCGGCCTTGGCCGCAGTTTCATCAGCGCTCGCGGGCGGAGAACCAATCGCGCGTGCGTGCGTGCTCAATCGCCGGCACCGCATCACCACTTGGTCTCATTGATCTGAAGTTCGGGGTGCGAGACCAAGCAGTGCCAAACGACCGCCTGGAAAGCTTCGGTATGCGGCGTCACGTGCGATGGATCGACAGTCGGGATGACGACGACCTCGTCGCCTACTCTCGCGGTAAAGCCGCCATCGCGACCCACGATACCAAACACCTTCAGGCCGTTCGCCTTCGCGTATTCAAGGGCACGGACGATATTGGCTGAGACATTGCGTTCGAGATTCCCGCCGCCGACCGAGAAGACCAAAATCGCGTCCCTGGCCGAGGCACGGCTGGTTTTCAACCAAGCTGCAAAGACCGTCTCCCATCCCTCGTCGTTGGTACGCGCGGTCAGTTCCGAAACATTGTCCGTTGGCGCATAGGCCTCGATTCCGCACAGCTTGCGGAAGTCATTGACCGCGTGGCAGGCGTTGGCGGCACTCCCTCCCACGCCGAGGATGAATAGCCGTCCCTCACGTTCTCTGAGTCTGGCCAACCCAGCCGCCAGTCTTTCGACTCCCTCAGCGTCCAACTTCTTGGATATTTCGCCTGCCTGGTCGAGATAGGCTCTTGCGTGCCCCATCGCTGTTCTCCCTCGGTTACCAGAATCACGCTGTGGCGCGTGGCTTTTCTAGCGCAGATGTCCGCTCGTCGATCAGCCGAGCCATTTTCTCGAATTCGCGCTCGATCACAGGCAAGTCATCGTCCTCCCATACCCATTTTTGGAAAGCGGTTGCGAAGGGCAGTGACTTGCCCAGAGCAAAGCCGTGTGACGCGACGTAGCTGGCGCTGGCTTGCGGGACTCCCTGCGTAAGGATCTTGAACGTAATGTAGCGCGTCCGTTCATTGAGCCAGCAAAGCCCCATGGGTCCGCCATTGACGCCGAGATTGAGCCAGGCGCGCTCGTATAGCGCCATTCGCAGTCGCACATTGATGGCGGCCTCGGTCGCGACGGTAAGCCCCTCCAGCTCGGCGGGCAGTCCTCCAATGACCTGGTCGGTATCGGGGATGACCACCGGCCAGTAGCCCTCACTCGTTAAACGTCGCGCAAAAGTACTCCATGCAGTGAGATTGCTGTTGCGTGCGGGCATGTAGCGGTAGCCCCTCAGAGTGATCGTCACGACGCGGCCATGAGCGCCATGCGCCGCAAGCCATTCGTCGATCGTCTTCAGGTCGGACGCAACGGCGCGCAGGCTCGCAATTGGGGTGTCAGCCGGCGCTGCAAGGCAAAAAAGCGCGCCAGTGTAAAGTGGAGCGCCGATTTCGTATTTCGGAGGAAACACGCTCTGTCCGGCCTTCCAGCGGATCTCCTCCGCTTCGAGGCGGGTGGCGGCGGCTGCGACTCCCGCGACAGTCGGCAGTAAGGCCGCCGCGGGCATCAGGATAGAGTCGATGCGACGCCGACGCTCTTGGGCGTCGATTGCTCGGTCGTAATCTTCTCGTTCGCGACGCAGTCCCTCTTCGCGGCCAGGCACGATGATCACATGAATGGTCGGAAGAGCGAGACGCCGGCGCTCGATCTCGGCACCCGCAAGAAACCAGAGGAAGTCGAACGTGATCGGCGCGATGCCGAGATCATAGAAAGCGTACAGCGTTCCGGTTGGAGCGCCGCCGATGCGCCTTCGTCTGCGTGATAGCGGGCGCGCGCCACGGTAGAGGGAGCGGCCCAGCCTCGTCGTCGGCATCTGCCATTCGCGCTTCAGGCGATCGAAAAGCCAACTTAAGCCGCCGGTACGCAGCTTGAAAACCAGCAGCGCCACTCCTGCATGGGGTTCGCCGCGAGGCACGTCCTAGCCTTACTCGGCTGCTCGCACAAGCTCTGGCGAAGGAGGCCTGTGCCCGCCGAGGAGATTGCCTTTCCAATTCTTGAGGCGATTGATCGTGTTGTAATAAGTGTATTCCGGCGATCGGCGGATAAGGAGCCCGTCGCGCACCTCTTCCTCGTAATCGTATTGCGCCCAGCCGTTACACGGCTTGCAAAACGGCACTTTGTCCCACTGGCCGGTCTCGTGATAATAGCGTGCCTTAGCAAAAGCTTCGCCATGCCAGACCTCTCGCACGCCTTCCTTGAAGACGTTGCCCATATCGGTCGCGCGCAGCCCGTCGAGGCAGCAGAGCCGCACGCTCCCGTCATGATGGATCGGCATGGTCTTGTAGATCACCGGACAGGCGACGCGTTTCGGAGGCTCCGTCATCTCCGGGAACTTGCCATCCTCGAAGACGATCCCCATGCGAACCACGTCGACGACGCCCACCCAGCGTGCGACGAAAGCCTCCTCTTCGTGGCGATTGTCGTCCTGACGCGTGAACGACACGCCGATGCGCGGATATTCGCGGTCACCGCGCACCTTCATGAGGCGAAAGACCGCCGCCTCGATCTTTTCGAGCTTGTCGACGCTGCGTACCTTCTTCAGCGTCTCCTTGGTCACCGCATCGAGGCTGAACATCACCGAGTCGACTTTGATCTCGCAGAAAAATTCGGCGATGCTCTCGGTCAAGGTAAGGCCATTGGTGTTGAGCGCCAGCGCCATGCCGCGCTTCTTCACCTCGCTCAGCACCTCGCGCATCTTGGGTATGAGCAGGGGCTCGCCATAGATGCTGGGTGCAACCATCGGCTTCTTGCTGGTGAAGGCGTCGAGCAGTTTGCGCGCCGCGGCCAAGTCCATCGCGCCGATCAGCGGGTCGATCTGGCTCTCATCCTCCAATCCCCAAACAGGGCACATCGGACAGCGCAGATTGCAGCGCGTCGCGAAATCGATGAGAAGCCGGTCCGGCAGATCTGGTACGGGCGACGGCTTCCAATTGTAGGCGGGGTCGACCCACTCGGCTTTCGACCAATCGCGCATCATTGATGCTCCTCGCATTACCCGGGCTTATAGAAATTCAGTTGCGGATTCCGCAAGCCCCTTTCGGGGCGAGTCGATGACGGCTGTAGTGAAGAAAGAGCGCGAAACTGTCGTAAGGCGTCACCCGGGGTTCCCTCAAGATCGATTCGCCCGCGAAGATCTGCATTTCCGCCCCCTCATGCAACACGAGACGGGTGGCCACTGCGTGGCTAATCGGCACGATGTAGAAGCGGCGAAAATAGCGTTCCAATTTGAGTTCTCTCAAATCGAAATGGAATTCAGCAAAAAACTCCGGCGCATGCAGCTCGAGTTCGAGCTCTTCTTTGAGCTCGCGCGCAAGCGCCATGAGCGGATCCTCGCCAGGTTCTACACCCCCGCCGAAGAGGCCCCAATGGCCTGGATACCAGATATCGGGCCGCGAATCGCGAAGCTGCATCAAGTATCCCGAGCCCTCAACCAAGATGAGTGCGGCCACCGCGTCACCAGGGTAGAGCGGCGCCGTACCCGCCAGCAGCGGGAAATTGGCCGATTGCGTCACGGAATGACGGGCGCGCCCGGCGGCGCGATGATGGCTCGAGGATCGCGCTCGAGCGCCGCGGTCACTTCGGCAAGGAGATCGCGCTGGGAAACGGCGAGCCAGGGCGTGCCCGCGAGATCGCCGCGCACCAGTTGCCCTCTCTGGGCCAAAGGCTCCTCGAACTGGGGGAAGTCGCGGTTGAGTTTCAAGTGTCGCCGGAGGCGCACGGCGTGCACCGTGCCATTGCGGGCGCGGCATTCATAAAGCTCGGCCGCCTCAGGTCCATGGAGATAGACAAGGGGGGCGATTCGCTCTTCCGCGTGGTGGATTGCTGTCGAGCGTTCCAATCCGATGCCGAGCATCAGGACGTACGCGTCTTCGCGCGTCGCGCGGCCATAGGGGCTTTCCAGCCCGACCGGCGTCTCCTCGAGATGGTGACCGCCCGTGAGATAGACCGCGCGCGGCCCCGCGGCCGATACGGAATGGGTGGGGTGAAGGCTGCGGTGGCTTGCGAAGCGCGTGCGGAAGCGCTCGGCGAGGACGCCGACATGGGACGGCGTTTCGAGTTCGTCGAAGAACGGGTTTGCCGGCGTGACAATGCGCCACGACATGGCTGGCATCGCCAAAGTGCCCGATTCCCTCTCTCCCAGCAGGGCGTCGATGAACCGATCGGCGTCGAAGCCCCGGGCGCGGAGATTTCGGAACGCGCAATGGACGAAGAGAACGCCGTCGCCCGGAATGCGGGCCTCTTGAAGCAGCTGCTTTACCGCCGAGCGCTCGGGATCCACAGCGCGGCTCACGTGATCGGAAGTCCCTTGCGTGTACGGATTTCTTCGATCATGTCGAGGCAGCGCTCGACATCCCTGAAGGGCAGGCCGGACAAGTCGGAGAGCTCGAGCTCCCACCATTTGAGGCGCAGCAAGCGCTCGATGATTTTTTCGGAAAAACGAAACCGCTTCACTGCGGCCGGTACCCCCGCGACGATGGCGTAAGCAGGGACGTCTTTGGTCACGATTGAGCCGGCGCCGATGATCGCACCGTCGCCCACGCGTACGCCCGGCATGATATTGACATTGTGACCCGTCCACACATCACTGCCGATCTCGACTCTCGCGAACATATCGGGCGTCCGCTCGAGCCGTTTGAAGTTATTGTATTCCTCGATCCAGTCGAAGGAACGCGGGTGATATTGGAATTCGTGGATGCTCAGCCAATCCGCTGGATGGTTGAAGGGATTGATGGCATTCCGGGCGCCAAACGCACAGAAGGCGCCGACGCTCGCACGGGCGATGAAGCCGTGCTCGTTCATGCCGAAATACTTTCCAAGCGTCACATCCGGCCCGACATGCGAATAGCGGTTCAGGTAGGCAGGCCCCTGGATACGCGAGCTTACGATCCGCGCGCCTGGGTTAAGCCGGATAACACCATGAGCTGTAGTGGGCGCATCTGTAATATTCTCGATCCGCTCCGCCACTATTTCGCTGAAGAGCATCCCGCATCGTCCTGCAGGGGATTCGAAGTAAAGTAGAGCAACGGCCCGTTGTGGACCCGCACGGTCCGGGCTCAGAGCCCGCCTGAGCGCACAGCCTCGCGTCGCCGAATCCGGAGGCAACGTGTTACCTTGCGCAAACCGCAACGTAGCGCCCGGATTCAAGCTACGTCAAGAATGCTGCCTTTGCCTTCCCATTGACTCGAGACACATCGATTTCATTACTTGACTTGGGGTTAACGCAATAGTTTATGGTATCCTCATCGTTCGAGTTCGGCCGGAGGGCGCCCGAGGTACCGAGCGATAACTGCAGCGGAGATCGTTGGACAATGACCGGCACTGGCAACCCAGGAGACCGACCCAACGATTCGAAGGACTTGTGGGAAAAAGTGCATAGCCAGATGCCCAATCACGAGATCGCCTTGGGGCGGGCAATGGCGGCTGCCTACGTGACCGATCCGAAAATGGTCGCCTTTGTAGCCTCACGCTACAAATTTGTTGCAAAGATGATAGAGGGTGCGGATGTCGTCCTTGAAGTAGGATGCGGTGATGGCTTTGGTGCGCCCCTCGTCGCTCAAACGGCGGGGCGTGTTGTTTGCACAGACATTCACACCGGTACCCTTGAGGACAATCGCCGCCGGCTAGGCGTTTTCCCCAACATTGAGTTCCAGTATTTCGATTTCCGACTGAAGCACTATCCCGACCCTGTCGCGGGGGTTTTCGCGGTCGATGTGCTGGAGCACATCTATCCGACAGAAGAGCAGCGATTTCTTGCAAACATCGCGGCGAGCCTAACGGAGCACGGTATTGGACTATTCGGCACGCCCAATGCAGCCGCCGAAGCATTCGCATCGCCAAACTCGCGTCTCGGTCATGTGAACCTTAAAGATCACAAGGCACTCAAAAAAGCGCTCGGTGCGCATTTCCACAACGTATTCATCTTCTCGATGAACGATGAGGTTATTCATACCGGCTACTATCCGATGGCGCACTATTTGTGGGCCCTCTGTGTAGACCCTCGGCGGTAACGCAGGCTGATGATCGGCATCACCTTCGATATTGACTGGTCCCCGGATCCGATTGTTGACGCAGTGATGAGCCTGTTTGAAGGAAACAAGATACCCGTCACGCTTTTCTGCACGAACCCGGATACTGACCGGTCAGGCAATAGCTCTTCGCTCGCTGGGCGCTATCAAGACCGACACGAACTCGGCCTTCATCCACATTTCGCTTCGATAGCCGAAGGCGACGCCGTGTTACAGGCCCTTCGGGCGCACTATCCAAATGCGCGAGGATTTCGTTCCCATAACGGATGCACCGGCTGGCCGTTCGCATGTGCGGCGGCGAGAAATGGACTTCTTTATGAGCTGGAATGTCGCGTTTTTCCAGTCGACGTGCCACCCTTTGCGTTAAACGACCCGGATGGCTTCGTCGTCCTGGTGAACCGCTTCATGGATTCGCAGATGCTCCGCGTGCCGGGCTACAGCTGGTCGCTTGCCGATGCGCGGCTGACCGATGCGGTCCTAGCACCCGATAATCTCTTCGTGATGAATTTTCATCCAAACGTCATCTATTATGATATGTCGAGCGTCGATGACTACCTGAAATATCGACCGCACTACCACGAGCCGATCGAATCGGAGTCCTTTTTGTGCAAGCGGCCAAGCGGCGCCGCAAAGTTTATTCGCGAACTTCTCAGCTCCGTGGAGAGAAAATACTTCACTACAATTTCCGATTTTGGACTCGCTCGTGGACTCTGGTCCTCGCCAAACTCCTAAACCGCTCGCGGTGCCGGCTTCACGCCGGTGAAATGTGAAAAGGAAAAAGGCCCACATGTCAGATGAGCTGCCTCAACACCTCGGCCTGGCGCCAGTATTGCCAGCTGAAAGAGACTGCTCTCAATTCACGGGGCGTCGCGCCGCACATATCGAAGAGACGGAACTCGATGGAGGAGGACGCAAACTGAGCGCTCGCTTCACCAGCGCGAACCCCGACAGAAGCGATGCGGGCGATCGCGACCTGAAGCAGCGGGAGAAGGCTCGTGTAATTACGATGGTTTGGGGCGATCGTTACATTGAGGATCTGTTATCGCTTACCCTGCCCGCTCTGTTAGCGCCCGGTAATTTGCCTGCCTTCACAGCGGAATTCGAAAGCGAATTCGTCATCGTCACCGAAAGCCGCTTCTTTGATCGGCTCGTTTGCGAGCCCGTTATCACGCACCTTACGAGATATTGTGATGTGCGGCTCCTTCCAATCGATGATTTGCTGTCGCCGCACTACGGTATAACACTGACCTATGCGCTCGTCCGCGGCTTCCGAGACCTCGGTGCCGCCATGACGAGCACGCATCTCTGTTTCGTATGCGCCGATTTCATCGTAGCCGACGGTTCGTACCGGAAGCTCGCGGAGGCGATAAAGCGCGGCGAGCGCTTGGCAGTTTCGCCAAGCTATTGCATGGTTCTAGAAGATACTGTTGACCTGCTGCGTGCGAGGTATGATGCCTCGACCTCTTCGTTGTCCATTCCACCGCGCGAACTCGCGGCGCTCGCGATCGCAAACCGGCACAACACCGTTCGCGCGAAGACTGTCAATCAGCGTCTCTTTCGCATCCACCGCTACGACCAGTTTTACTGGAATGTCGACGACCACACTTTGCTAGGCCGGCAGCTGCCGATCGCCGTCGTTTACATGCGACCGGAGCGGGTCATCGATGAGCTCCCAGGCTTCTGGGATTATGGGGTGATCGCCGAGCTTTGCCCCAACACGAAGCCCTGCGTACTGGGTGATTCGGATGACTTCCTGATGGGAGAACTCCGCGCCGAGAGCACAGCGCGCGAGTTTCTTCAGTTGGGCTGGGCTTCGGTTGAGGAGATCGCCGCGGATCTTTCCTCCTACGCGACACAAGAGCATCATGATTACGGACAACATACTTTGGTGCTCCATTCACGTGATATTCCGGCATCGCTCCCGGCAGCAAAGAAGAAATTTGACCAATTCGTCGCCGACGTGTATCGGCACCTGTCTCCCCCGATCAGTCATCGCGATCACCCGTTTTGGAGCGCATCCTTCACCGCCTTTCAAAACCACAATGCCGATCAGAAAGCTAAATTTGAGGAGCAATTGCGCCGCCGGTTGGCTTCACGCAGGACCGGTGCCGGCGCGAGGTCCTGGGATTGTGTGCTGAGGTTGCGCCAAGAGCTTCGCGAAGTACGGCTCGAGATCGCGCAGCACGATTGGGCGGAAGCGACACAGTATCGAAACAGCCGCCTTCGTGAGCTGGATAAAGAATTCCGGGTGCGACAGAAGGAACTGGAGCGCGAACTGCCACTGGTCCCAAACGAGGGCATATCTCCTGGCGATCCCTTAGCCGCGCAGCGGATAAAGATTGAAGATGAAATCGCCCGCTTGATGGCCGGAATTGATCGGGACGGCGCAAGCACGCCCGCAACTTCACCGGCATTTTCCAGCGAAAGCGCGCCGCGAGCGGCACGTGGCGTTGGACGATTCGTACAGCTATATCACAGGCTCTTCGGACGCATACCGCGGACGACGCCTTGGAACCCCTATCATTCGTTACTGCGCCACGTGAACGCTGCAATTGCTGCCGTCGATAGCGACAGCGATATTCTCATAATCTCGTCGGGTGGAACATTCGGTTCTTTGCTTGCGCGCGACGTCGGTAGGCGAAAGGTCGTCATTACGCCAGCAATGGCCGAGAGACGGCTCTATCTGAGCACGGCTGAGAACGAAAAGAAATTTGATCTCTGTATCTGCGACCTCGCCTTCGACGATCTTTTGCGATTCAGAACGATTCTCGATGCAGTTAGGCCCGATCTGCACGCCGGCAGCCGGATTGTCGTATTCCACTCGAATGCCGCAGGCGTGAGCCTCGGCCTCTGGACATACCAGTTTACGCAAAAGGTATTTCCGCTTACGGGCGAGTCGGAAATCCGCTTTTCCGGCTCTCTGCCTGGCGCGATCGTCGCGAGATGGTTCGAGCGCGCCGTCCGAAGCCAAAGTCTTTCGGGCATCAAGGGCCCGCTGATTCTCGCGCTCACTTTGAGCCTATGCGCTCCGCTCGCGCGCTTTGCCTATTGGCTCGAAGGGCGGAGACGCAGCAGCAAACTGCCAAAATATTGCACAAGCCTCACGATGAATGTCGAGCTTCTCTGAATGGATCGCGTGACGACATCAGCGGATTCCCTTTCGCCCCAAGCTATTGAAGCGCGCGGCAAAATTTGTTCAGCAGGTCTGTCTTTCGATCGACCATAAGTCCGTCACGACAGTTATGGAATTTGTAGAGTACATGTTTTCGCGTAATGAACGAGACTGATTTGCCACTATCAGCCTTGCCGACTCCCTCGCAAGCTAGCTTGCTTGAGGGCGGTCTACGGTTGAATCGTCGCCCCCCCGACCCGGAAGGTCTCACCCGCTCGACTTTATCGTCGGGAGAAACGGAGCCAATGCGTGTCGTCACTCTGGTTTGGGGAGACCAGTATGTCGATGATTTGCTCGCTTTTACGATCCCTGCCCTTCTTGGACCCGGTAATGTCCCGGCGCTCGCCGAACATTTCGACTGCGAAGTCGTGGTCGTGACCGAAACACGTTTGTTCGATCGGATCCTAACGTCGGCAATCATTTCGGAACTTCTGAAGCACGCTCATTTTCGGCTCATGCCCATCGACGACCTACTTACGAGCCATTACGGCATCACGTTGACATATGCCTATGTCCGCGGCTTCGCCGATTTAGGTGAAGCCATGACCAAGACGCACTTGGTATTCCTCAACGGCGATTTTCTCGTGGCCGACGGCTCATACAGGACTCTTGGCAAGAAAATTCTCGCAGGCGAGCGGCTGGTCGTCGCGCCGAGCTATTGCGTCGTGTCCGAGTCCGCCATGACGAAAGTTCTAACCTATCGCGACCCAATGACCGGAATTGTCGCCGTTCCGCGGCGAGAGATGGCAGCAATCATCATAGCAGATCGTCACAATACCATTCGTGCCAAGACGGCGAACCAAAGGCTCTTCCGTATTCATCGCTACGATCAGTTCTACTGGTACGTGGACGATAGCACGCTTCTCGCTCGACAAATGCCGATTGCGATCGTCTATATGCGACCTGAGCGAGTTCTCCCTGAACTGCCGACCTTTTGGGACTACGGAGCAATTTCGGAATATTGTCCCACCGTTACGCCCTGCGTGCTCAGTGATTCGGATGAATTCCTGATGGCAGAGATGCGCCAGGAAGGCACGTTTGCCGACTTGCTTCATCTCGGCTGGCCGACGCCGGCGGAAATCGCAGCGGATTTGTCCTCATTCACTACCAAAGACCACAGAGACTATGGCCGCTATGTTCTCAAGCTTCACAGCGACGAGCTCCCCAGCCAAATCGACGTGGAAACAGCGAGGTTTCAGGCGTTTATCGATGATGTCGACGATCGCCTTGGGCCGGCAATCGATTATCGGAATCATCCCTTTTGGATGAACTCCTTTCCACATTTCAAGGCTTCCGCCGACGAGAAGCGTCTCAAATTAATCCATGGGATAGAGAACCGGTACAACGACCAAATCGATGGTCCGCAACTGGAGCGATTGCGTCAGATCGACAAACTGGAGGCACAGATTGATGAGCAGTTACGAATTGTAACCCAAGAGGCGGACAGCAAGATCTTGAGCTTGAGGGCGCAAAGGGCCGCGATCGAAGCGGAATGCGTTCGTAAGTGCGACCTGATTGATTACGAAATCGCGCAGGTCGAAGAAGAAAGCCGTTTGAAACTCAATCCTTTAAGTGAAGTACGTTCCGAGTATCAGCTGGAACGTCAGGCTCTGATCGAACCGGGCTTGATCTCACTTTCGACCGACGAGACTGGAGACCCTATCGGTACTGCGGCGGCAGTGGCGGAGCTGGCTGGTCTGGAAAACACGGCACGCCCGAAGACAACGAGCGAGAAATTGATTCGCTTTTGCGCCAAACTATATCGGCGGTGCTTCGGCCGCCTGACATCGACAACTCCGTGGCATCCCTTCCACGCCCCGCTCCAGCACGCAAGGGCAGCCGTCCAGAGGCGCGTCAAGCCAGCGCCGCGCGTGCTCGTGCTGTCGTCTGGTACGATTTGGGGTCAATTGCTTGCGGCTTGCCTTGGCACCGAAGAAAAGCACCTTTCAATTCCGCCGCAAACGCTTCTGCTAGAAGCCTACGCTGATGATTTGATTGGTGACAAAAAATTTGATTTGATTATATGCGATCTCGCATTCTCTGATCTTGTGCAATTTCGAGTACTCATGGACCGAATTCGGTCACTCGCAGAATATCCCGCCCGAGTGGTCCTATTTCACCTTAACGAAAGTTTGCGCTCGCTCGACCAAGAGACGTTTCAATTCACGCGATCGGTCTTCCCTTTGACCGGCCGGTCGCGCGCTTGTTTCACCGGAAACCTTCCCGGTAAATGGGCTATGCAGTGGTGGCGCCGGGCCCTTCAGCGCTTCGATGCCTCGACCCTCCGCGGGCTCCTTGGGCTTTTAGCGGCGCTTCTGATTTGTGCGCCGCTGGCTAGGCTCGCATCGAGTCGCGAAATCAAGAGAAATCCTGAAGCCCTTCCGCGAGCTTGCACGAGTCTTACCATCGAGATCGATCTTCTGAGTTGATGTCATGAATTGGCTTGCGCGAGGTGCCGCGAAATCGTCTGATCCTTTGTCGCGGAACCGCTATCATGCCGAACTGATCGTGTCATATCAGGCCGGCTTGCTTGTCCTATCGGCAGCCTCACACTATATTTAATAGGCATCCCGGGACGGTATCGAAGGGGCAATCGAGCATGGAGTTACGGAGGCCCGAATCAACCGTGTTGGTACAACAGCGATTGAATCATTCGGCTGCCCGCCTTCCGGAAACGATATATCTCGAGCTTGCCGATTATTGCAATTTGAATTGCACATTTTGCGGACGCGAAGCGGAAGTGAAGCGGACGGGGGACAATGGCGGCTTCACGGATATCGAGAAGTTGAAGCAATTGGAGCGACCCCTTCGGGCGGCAAAGTATCTTGGTCTTTCCGGTAGAATCGGCGAACCTCTTCTCTATCCTCGTCTAAACGAATTTCTGAGGTGGGTTTTTGAGATAAACCCCGCAGTTCGTCTGAGGATCACCACTAACGGCACTTCGCTGACGGCTAAGATGGCCAGCTTGCTTGGTGGCCACATCGATTGGATTTCTGTCTCGCTAAACGCTTCAAATGCAAGCGCGTACGCCCGGGACATGAGACCCGTGGGGCATAGGAC
>DATEKH010000265.1:0-21918 GCA_035277525.1 Allostellaceae bacterium | reverse complement strand
TCGGCCTCGGCGACATGCGTGCCGTTGCAATAGGTGAGGGTCGGCGGCTGGAAATCGGCCGAAGCCGAAAGCCCGGGCGCAACACCGCGGGGCAAGGCCATGCCCGGAAGCCCGCCCAAAGCGCGCGCGATCTGGCCAAGGCAGCGGCCGTGACCAGCGGCGCCCTTCACCTGCACGAACCCGTCCTTGACTTCGAGATCCTCGGACGCGGCTTCGAGCATGTCCGCCGCAGCGCTCAGCGCTTTGGCGCGAACCTCTTGCGCCGCCAAAAAGATCGCGTTGCCTGCGGTCACGGCCTGCCGGCTGGCGAAAGCGCCCTGGCCCAAGGGTATCGCCGCCGTGTCGCCCGCGATCACCGTCACCTCTGCGGCGCGTACGCCAAGCACCTCCTCGACCAGCTGCGCGAGCATGGTCTTGATGCCCTGGCCTTGCGCCGTGGCGCCGGTCGTCACGACCACCTTGCCGGAAGGCCCGACGCTGACGCTCGCGCTCTCGAACGGACCGCGGCCGGTGCCTTCGACGTAATTGGCAAGGCCCATGCCGATGAAACGCCCCTTGCGCCGTGCGGCCTGCTGCCGCGCCGGAAACGCCTCCCATCCGGCGGCGGCGAGCGCGCGGCGCTGACATTCCGGGTAATCCCCGCTGTCATAGGTCATGCGCGCACCGTCGCGCGTGACGATCGGCGTGACATAGGGCATTTGTGCCGGCCCGATCATGTTGCGCCGGCGCACTTCGTCGCGGGCGAGGCCCAGCGCCGCGGCGATGCGGTCGAGCAGGCGCTCCATAACGAAGGTTCCCTGCGGCCGGCCAGCGCCGCGGGTTGGCGCCGCTGGCGTGAAATTGGTCAGGCAGAGCGCGATATCGAGCCGATAGGCGGGCAGCGCATAGGGCCCGACGAGGTTGGTCGCGGCGTTGTAGGGCAATGCCACGCCATAGGGTGTCGCTGCGCCATGGTCATGCGCGAGCCGGCCGCGAATGCCCAGCAGACGACCCTCGGCGTCGACCGCGGCTTCGACGTCCCAGACCTGCTCGCGCTCCTGTGCGGCGGCGATAAAATTCTCGCGCCGGTCCTCGATCCATTTGATCGGCCGCCGCGTCAGCAATGCCGCCGCAGGGATGGCAAGTTCCTCGGGATGGAACACCGCTTTCGTGCCGAAACCACCGCCCGTATCCGGAACGACGATGCGCAGCTGGCGCTCGCTCAAGCCCAGCGCCTCGATCAGAACACCCTTGGCGCGATGCGGCAGCTGGGTGTTGACCCAGCAGGTGAGAAGGTCCTCAACCGCGTCGAAGCGCGCGACGATGCCGCGCGTCTCGATCGAATGCCCGCCGCCCTTGTTGAGCCGGAAGCGCTCGGCGAAGCGATGCGCGGCTTTGGCGAAGGCGCCCTCGACATCGCCATAATCGATGCGGTGGCGCGCGACGAGATTGTCCGGGCAGTCGAGCCGCGCGCGCGGCGCCCCAGGCTCGAGCGCCGCCGCCGGATCGACCACCGCGGGCAGCGTCTCGAAGTCGAGCTCGATCGCCGCCATCGCGTCTTCGGCAACCGCGCGGGTCTCCGCAAGGACGAGCGCGACCGGCTCGCCCACATAAGAAAGCTCGTCGCGCACCAGGGGATAAGGATCGACAGGAAACCGGATCGCCGCGCTCGGCACGGCGAGGGGAATGCGATCGGCCGTCAGCAGCGGCCGCAGCTCGCTATAAGTCAAGACCGCGTGGACACCCGCCATGCCGCGCGCAGCGGCACAATCAATGCGCTTCAGCCGGGCATGCGCGACCGGGCTGCGCAGGAAGGCGGCATGGAGCATGCCTTCGATTTCGATATCGTCGACGAAACGTGCTTGGCCGCGCAGCAGCGGTGGATCCTCGATACGCTGCATCGGACGAGCGACGAAAAGCGGATGCGACGCCATAATGGTCGGCTCGCTAGGACCCGCGGCTTTGCTTGTCAACCGCGAGCGGCGCCCGCGTTGTTCTTTCGGCGCGAAGCGGGTATTTTGGCTGCAAGACGCAAAAACCGCCGGCCCGAAAGAGGAGGAAAGCCATGGATCGTCAATTCCAGCCCATTCTCGACAAGCGCGGCGAGCCGCATGTGCAGCGTTGGAGCGAGCAGCGCTGGCTCATCGACAACATCATCCGCGCGAATGGCATCGATTGGGACCAGCCGCGCTCGCTTTATCTGAGCGCGCCCTGCGGCCTCGAGGCCAATGCCGATTTCGCCGCGATCCGCCAGCGCGTCCAGAAAATGGCGGATATCGGCCCGGCCTTCGAGGCGGTGGCGCGGCGACGCGAAGCCAAGGCCAAGGCTGCCGCCGAGGCCGAGCAGTTGGTCACATCGCGCGACAATTATTTCATGGCCGCGGTGCATTGGGGTGCCGCGCAATGGCCCTATGACCAGAACGACGAGACCAACATCGCCTACAATCAGAAGAAGCGCGAATGTTATGGCAAATACGCCGAGCTTGCCGATCACCGCGTCGAAGCGGCGTGGATTCCATTCGAGGACAAGGTCGTGCCGGCCTGGTTCCATCTGCCGCCGAGCTACAAGGGCGGCCGCGTGCCCGCGGTGATCGCAATCCCGGGCATGGACAGCTTCAAGGAAGTGAATGTCGCGCTTTATGGCGACCGCTGGCTCAATCGCGGCATCGCCGTCCTGGCGATCGACGGGCCGGGGCAATATGAGGCGCCGATACTCGGCGTCTATTTCAGCGTCGAAAACTGGGTCGCCGCGGCAAAGCCCATCGTCGATTGGCTCGCGGCGCGGCCGGAGATCGACGCCGACCGCATCGGCGTCACCGGCACCAGCTTCGGCTCGTTCTTCGGCACCATTCTTACTGCAAGCGATCCCCGCATCCGCGCTTGCGCCGTCATGTCGGTGTGCCACGAGCCCGGCTGCCACACGATCTTTCAAGAAGCGTCGCCGACCTTCAAGAAGCGCTTCATGTATATGTCCGGCATCACCGACGAGGCGAAGTTCGACGCGTTCCGCCAGACCATCACCTGGGAAGGCCATGCCGAGAAGATCAAGGCGCCTTTTCTCTGCGTTGCGGGCGAAGCCGAAGAATTGAGCCCGCTCGAGCATTCCGAGCGCCTCGTCCGCACGGTCAAAGGCCCGAAGCGCATGGTGGTTTATCAGGATTCGCGCCACTCCGTCGGCAATGTGCCCGCGGCCAATCTCGGGCCGTTCCCGCCGGGGCTCGTCGCGGATTGGATGGCGGATCGGCTCGCCGGCAAGCCTTTCCCGAGCGAACACTGGTATGTAACGGCGACCGGGCAGATCAACAAAACGCCCTATTGAGGGGATCACCGACGGACGAGGCGCGCCTTATAGGGGTTAAGGCGCGCCAGTCTAAAGCACGGACGAGCGGGGCGACGCCTTTGACTTGGGCGCTCTCCAACCGCTAGAGTTTTTCCCGAGAAGGCGACGCCGCGACGCCGCGACAGCGGGCGGGCCGGAAGATCGCAGCCGAGAGAGATCGAACTCGCAGGGAGCGAAACCGGCGTCATGACCGCCTATATCCAAGGCCGCAACGTCAACCTCACCTTCAGGCCGCCGAACCGCGCGCCAGTCAGGGCGCTCCAAGGCTTCGACATCGAGGTCAACGAGGGCGAGTTCCTGTCGATCGTCGGGCCTTCCGGCTGCGGCAAAAGCACGTTTCTCTCGATCCTGCTGGGTCTGTTGAAACAGGATTCCGGCGATCTCGATCTGCATGGCAGGCCGATTCGCGGGCCCGGCACCGATCGCGCCATGGTATTCCAGGAATTCGGGCTCCTGCCCTGGCGCTCGGTCGAGCAGAATGTCGAGCTCGGTCTGCAGCTGAAGGGCGTCCCTGCGGCGACGCGCCGCCAAACCGTCGAGCACTTCATCGAGATGGTGGGGTTGAAGGGTTTCGAGGGGCATTATCCCCACGAGCTCTCGGGCGGGATGAAGCAGCGCGTCGGTCTGGCGCGGGCGCTCGCGACCGACCCCGACGTGCTTCTGATGGACGAACCTTTTGCCGCGCTCGACGCGCAAACGCGCGACCTGATGCAGGTGGAGTTGCTGCACATCTGGCAGGCGGCGCGCAAGACCGTTCTCTTCGTCACGCATCAGATCGACGAGGCGATTTATCTCTCGGACCGCGTGCTGGTAATGACCAAGCGGCCCGGGCGAGCCAAGACCGTTTTCCAGATCGATCTGCCGCGCCCACGCAATTACGAGATGCGCGTGACGCCCGAATTCAACGATCTGAAGCTCGAGATCTGGAATGCCTTGAAAGACGAGATTTCGGTCGAGCAATGACGGACGCCGCCGCTCCCCGCCCGAGCTTCGCTCGGCAAAATCGCAAGATTTTGCTGGGAAGCCTGTCTGTCGGGGTGTTTTTCATCGCCTGGCAGGCGGTGTTCCTGCTCGTGCCGTTCAATTCGTTGTTCATCACCAAGCCCTCGCTGATGTTCGAGGCGCTTGGACGCTTGACCGCGTCCGGCCAATTGTTTTTCGACCTGCGGGCGAGCGCCGCGCCGTTTTTCTGGGGTCTCGGCGCGGCGGTGGTCGTCGGCGTGCCGCTCGGGATTCTCATGGGCTGGCGCGTACGCGTCGGGCTCTCCCTCGATCCGCTTCTGACCGCGCTCTATGCGAGTCCGCTGGTCGCGCTCGCGCCGCTTGTCGTGATCTTCCTCGGCGTAGGCGCTACCGGAAAAGCGTTCATCGTCTTTTTATTGACGGTGTTCGACTTCGTCTTCAACGCCTATGCCGGCGTGCGCGCGGTCGACAATCTTTTGCTCAATGTCGTGCGCTCGTTCGGCGGCAAGGAGAGAGACCTATACCTCAAGGTGATCCTTCCGAGCGTGATGCCCTACATCGTCGCCGGAGCGCGCATCGGCGTCGGCCGGGCGCTCATCGGCGTACTCATCGGCGAGTTCTTCGCCGCGTCGGAAGGCATCGGCTACGGGATCGTGCGGTTCGGCAACTTCTTCGCGCTCGACAGCATGTTCGCCTATATTCTCGTGGTCACGCTCATCGCCGTCGCGCTGACACGCGGCATCCGGTGGGCCGAGCAGACGGCCTTCCCTTGGCGCGCGGGGCAATAGGACGATGACCGAAATCAACCGCCTCGAAGTGCCTTTCGCGCAAGCCGGCGCGCCGCCAGCGGAGAGCGCGGCAACAACCGTCAGCGGCTGGCGGCGGATTGAGCCGGCTTTTCTCGGCGTCTCTGGCATCGTCGTGCTGCTGCTTCTCTGGCAGGCGGTTCCCTATCTCGTCACCATGAAAGCCGGGACGCGGCTGTTCTTCACGCCGCCGAGCGAAGTCGCCGCCACGCTGTGGGATCTCTTCGCCACGGGCACGATCTGGGCTCCGCTCGGCGTCAGCGCGGCAGGCTTTGCCGTCGGGCTTGCCATCGCGATCGCGGTGGGCTTGCCGCTTGGCATCCTGATCGGGCGGTCGGAGACGTTTAATGCGCTGTTCGAACCCTTCGTCACCGCATTCAACGCGACGCCTCGCCTCGTCTTCCTCCCGATCGTGCTGCTGTGGTTCGGGCTTGGGCTGTGGTCGAAAGTGGTGATCGTCGCCTTCGGCGCCTTTTTCCCGTTGCTGATCAACACTCACGAGGGAATCCGCAACACCGACAAGCTGCTCATCAATGTGGTCCGCTCGTTTGGCGCCAAGGAATGGGACATCATCCGGCTCGTCGTGGTGCCGAACGCCTTGCCCTACATCATCACCGGTCTGCGGCTGGCGATCGGCCGCGCCGTCCTCGGCGTGGTGGTCGCCGAGTTCTTCGGCTCGAACGAGGGGCTCGGCGTGATGATGGTCCAGGCAGCGAGTCAGTACAAAGTCAACATCGTCTTCGCCGGTATGATCGTGTTCATGGCGCTCTCCCTCGCCATGACCGGCGTGGTCAAGATGCTGGAGAACCGGCTTGGCCGCTGGCGGCCGCAGCGCGTCGGCGAGTAGGGGGGCTTCTCTCGCCGTCTTCGCGGCGGTCAGTTCGCCGGCTTCGTCGGCGCCGGAACGTAGTGGACCTCTTTCAGCGCCTCGTCGATAAGCTTTTCGGCAAGGAACTGCTTGAGATCCGGCAAAGGCTTGTCCTTGGGCCATTGGCCGAGCGAGATCATTTCGTTGCGGCGCGCCTCGAAAGTGTCGCTGAAAAGATTGAGCGGCACGGTCGCCTCGTAAAGATCGTGAAGCTCTTGCCACAGCAGGCCTTGTTCCTGCGGGTCGTCGACGCCGAGATAGGTTTTGAAGACCGGCAGCGTGCCCTCTTTGTTGGTGCGGATATACATGATCGCTTCGGCGATCGCGCGGATAAAAGCCTTGACCGTGTCGGGGTGCTGCTCCGCATAGGGCTTCATCGTCCATAGCGTGCCGCCGAGGCGCGGCAAAAATTCGCCCGTGCGGATCAGAACCTTGAAGCCCGCCTTTTCGGCTTTGACCATCGCCGCCGGCGTCAGCAAAGCGGCTTGGACGTCGCCGTTGATGAGCGCGGCGACTTCATCCGCCTGGCGCTGGAACGAGATCACCTTGTAGTCCTTGCCGGGGTCCATGTGAAAGAAGCGCGACAGCAGGCGCGCGCCCTCGTCGTAATTGGCGCCGCCGGGCTGACCATAGGCCACGGTTTTGCCTTTCAAGTCCTCCGGCTTGGCGACGGATTTCGTCGAGACGATCGTCCATTGCGAGCTGAGGCTTTGGCCGGCGACGTACAAGACTGGCGCGCCGTGCAAAGCGGCCAAGGCCGCAACCGTGTTGATCGGGACGAAGTCCACCTGGCCCGCCAGCGCGGCGTTTCCCAGATTCTTGCCGACCAGCCTCACCCAGCTCGCGTCGAGCCCCTCTTTCTTGAAGAAGCCGCGATCCATCGCGACATAGGATGGCAGGAAGAGCGTATTGCCGCCCGGGACATCGCCGACCGTGATCTTGGTCGCAGCGGCGGCGATCGAGGAGAGCGACAAGAATGCCGCGGCGGCGGCCGCGAGCGAGATGTGTGTTCTTTTCATGGCTTGCGCTCCTGTCCAATCGTCTTGTGACGAACGCGCACGCGCCGCACCCTTCGCCAGTTAATTGGCCGTCGCTGGCGGCGCAACGTATTGAACCTGCTTCAGCGCCGCATCGAGGAGCGGACGCGCGAGGAACGTCTCGGTGTCGGGCAAAGGCTTGTCCTTCGGCCATTGCCCGGTTCCAATCATCCCAAGACGGCTCGATTCGAAGATCGCTTCGAAGGGCTTGGCCGGCAGCTTCGCGTCGAAGACGTCGTGGAGCCGGTCCCAAAGCAGGCTCTGCTCTTCGGGATCGTCGATGCCGAGATAGGTCTTGAAGATCGGCATCGTGCCTTGCTTGTTGTCGCGGATGTACGTGACCGCTTCGGCAATGGCACGAATGAACGCCTCCACGATGTCACGATTTTTGTCCACGAAGGCCCGCGACGCCCAGATGGGTCCCGCGAGCCGCGGCATGTAGCGGCCAGTATCGACCACGACGCCGAACCCGGCCTTCTCGGCTTTGACCGCATCCGCCACCGTCAGCAGCGCGGCTTGAACGCTGCCATTCTCGAGTGCAGCGATCTCGTCGGGCTGCCCTTGGAAGGAGATCACCTTGTAATCCTTCCCCGGCTCCATGTGGAAGAAACGCGACAGAACGGTCGCGCCTTCGTCGTAGCTGGCGGTTGCGGGCTGCCCGTAGGCGATCGTCTTTCCGCGCAGCTCCTCCGGCGCCTTGATGTCCTTGTCGGCGACAATCATCCAGGGCGAGCCCGAGCTTTGTCCGACGACATAGACGATCGCCGCGCCGTGTAGCGCGGCGACGGCGCCGCCCACGGTGACCGGCACGAAGTCGAGCTCGCCGGTGATCCCGGCGGTGACGAGCGCCTTGGGGCTGATCCGGACCCACCTCGCATCGAGCCCTTGCTTTTTGAAGAAGCCGCGCTCCATCGCCACATAGGTCGGCAGATGAAACGTCGTCCCGCCGGGGACGATGCCAACCGTGATCTTTGTCTCAGCCGAGGCGGGTGCGGCGAGAGACAGCGCTGCCGCCAACGCCGCCGCCGCGACAAAGAGCGCTGCACGCATTGCCGTATCTCCCGTATTCAACAGGCAGCCGAATTGGCCGCGCCGCTCAGTTCGTCGTCGCCGGCTTGGCCGCCGCTTTGGCCGGAACGTAATGGACCTCCTTGAGCGCGTCGTCGAGCAACTTGCGAGCGACGAAAGACTCGACATCCGGCAAGGGCTTGTCCTTGGGCCATTGCCCCAAGGCAATCATTTCGCGGCGGCGGGCTTCGAAAATTTCCTTGAAGAGCTTCGGCGGGAGCGTCGCGTCATAGCCGTCATGAATGCTGTCCCAAAGCAGACTTTGCTCTTGCGGGTCGTCGATGCCGAGATAGGTTTTGAAAATCGGCATCGTGCCCTCTTTGTTGGTGCGGATATACATGATCGCTTCGGCGATCGCCTTGATGAAGGCTTTGGTCGCCTCGGGATGCTTTTCGACGAAGGGCCGCATCGTCCAGAACTCGCCGCCGATGCGGGGAAGGTAGGTGCTGGTGGTGAGCAGGACCTTGAATCCCGCTTTCTGCGCCTTGACCGCCTCGGCCGTGGTGAGGAGCGCGGCCTGGACATCGCCTTTGATGAGCGCGGCCAGCTCGTCGGGCTGGGCCTGGAACGAGATCACCTTGTAATCCTTGCCGGGCACCATATGGAAGAATTCCGACAGGGTCCTCTCGCCTTCGTCATAGGAGGCGCCGCCGGGCTGGCCATAGGCAACGGTCTTGCCCTTGAGGTCTTCGGCTTTGGTGATGCTCTTCTCGGAGACGATCTCCCATTGCGAGCTGAGGCTCTGGCCGACAAGGAAAACCACCGGCGCCCCATGGAGCGCGGCGAGCGCGGCCGGAGTCGGGATCGGGACGAAATCCACCTGACCGGAGAGACCCGCGACCTTGAGCGGGCTCGGCGCGAGCTTCACCAGCGTAACATCGAGCCCCTCTTTCTTGAAGAAGCCGCGCTCCAAAGCGACATAGCTCGGCAGATGCAGCGAGGTGTAGCCGACCACGGCGCCGACCGTGACCTTCTCATTGGCGGCGGCCGAGACTGAGAGCGCCGGTAGCGCCAAGAACCCCGCGACGAGCGACGACAGCAAAAGCTTGGATGCGTACACGATGGACCACCTCCCTTTGAAGGCCGCGCCTTGTGCGGCATGAGACGCAATCGGTCTCTTATTGGTTGAGTGATACTCGTCCGGCGCAATGCCTTCTGTCAACCAAGTCGCACCGCGACGGCAAAGCGCGCGTTATCGCCAAGGCTCGCGCCGCGAGGGCCGTCCGGCGCTCGGCACCGAGCCGCGGCCGAAACGCTGGCGCGCGTCGCGCGGCCGCGCGATCTGGAAGGATGTCGTACGCGGCGGCTGCAGCATCGCGACGTCGCGCCGGCGCAGCACCAGAACGAGCACGATGCCGGCGAGAAAGCCGCCGACATGCGCCCAGAACGCGACGCCCGCCTCGCCTGCGGGCGCGGCGCTCGCGCTCAAGAGTTGGATGAGGAACCACAGACCCAACAGAATCACCGCTGGCACGGTCAAGAGCCGCACCAGGATGATGATCCAAAGGAACACCACGACGTTGCTGCGCGGATAAATCACGAGATAGGCGCCCAGCACCCCGGCAATCGCGCCACTCGCGCCGATCATCGGCACGGTCGATTGCGGCGAGACCATGGCCTGAGTCAAAGCCGCGATCACGCCGCAGAGCAGGTAGAGCGCGGTATAGCGCACCGCGCCTAGCGCCGATTCGACGCCTTTGCCGAAGATCCAGAGATAGAGCATGTTGCCGCCGAGATGGAGCCAGCCCTCATGCAGGAACATGCAGGTGATCGGCGTCAGCCAAGCCGGCACGAGCTGCAGCGTAGGCGGCAGCCGGGCATAGCCGAACAGCACAGCCGGGACCATGCCGAGGCTCAGCGCGGCCGCGTCACCCGCGTCGGGGCCGAGCGCCGATTGCCATAAGAACATCACCACGCAAGCGCCAATCAGGCCGGAGGTGACAACCGGCGGCCGAAGTCGGGGCGTGTCGTCGTAAAGCGGGATGGCAAGCATGGCGGAGGATCGCCGTCGACGCGCAGCGCTAATGTTCGGTGTCGCCGCGGCGGCCGGTCACGCGCGCAAGCAACCCCGCGGCGGGCGCAGAGCAATTGGGGACAGGTGCGGTGCTCATCAGGCCGAGAATAGCGCCGCGCGTCACCCTTCGCACGGTGCCCGCGCCGCCCAGCTGTGCTACGAACTCCCTCTCGCTTCGCACGACGCCCGCGCCGCCGCGCGGGCTGTGCTACGCGTCAGGCGCGCTCGCCGATGAAATCCTTCAGCTCGCGGCGGGTGGTTTCCTTGGCGAACCAGAAAAACACCGGCCCCAACAGGAAGAAGGACAGCGCCAGCAAGGGAAGCCCGGCGGCGATCGAATGGCTGGTCGCGATCCAGCCGAGAATCGCCGGCGCGGTCGAGCCCGCCGCGGTGCCGAAGGCGAAGGCGGCGCCAACCGCGGTGCCGCGGATCTGCGTCGGGAAAATCTCCGTCGTGTAGCCGAGACCCGTGCCGAAGCTTCCGGTGATGAGGAAATTGGTCACGAGCCCGACCCAGAAGAGGCTCGCCGGCGAATTGAGCTGCCCCAGAATGACGAGGAAGATCGCCGCCGGAATGACGAACGCCGGTATGACGTAGCGCCGCCCGAACCGGTCGCACAAGGCGCCGCAGATCCAATAGGCGATAATCGCGACGAACATCCAGACCGAGAGGAAGCTTGCCGTGGCCTGGAAGCCCAGATGCTTCTCATTGGCGAGGAATTGCGGCATCCAGGCGGACCAGCCGATCCAGGTGAAGAGATAGAAGAAGTAGATCAGCGTCGCGAGCAGCATCTCGCGCGGGTAATCGCGCACCGGCGACCAGATATCGAGCTGCTTCTTCAAGCCCTCTTTGACCATGGCGGCGGTGACATGGCTGAAGCGCGGGCTTTCCTTGACGCCGCGCGCCACCCAGAACACCAGTAGCGCCGGCAAGAGGCCGAGCCAGTAGAGCGCGCGCCAGCCCCAGAGCGGCACCACCGCGATCGCCGCGAGCGAGCAGAGCATGTAGCCGAAGGGATAGCCGCCGACGAGGCCGCCCAAGGCGGTCGCGCGCCAGCGCGTCGGCGCCGTCTCGCTCACCATCACCATGCCGACAGGGGTTTCGCCCGCGAGCGCGATGCGCGTGATCGAGGAGAAGATCAACAGGGAGAGCGGGCCCATGGCGAAGCCGGTCAGGCCCGAGAACAGCGAAAAGGCAAGAATCGAGAAGATCAGCACCGGCTTGCGGCCGTAGAGATCGGCGAGCGCCGGAAAGGTGAAGGTACCGATGAGGCCGATCCAGCGCGAGAGCGTCGTGATGTTCCCCATCGTCGCGGGCGAAATCCCCCACTCCTTGATGAGGAGCGGCGTGATGAGCTGCATCACCGTCATTTCATAGACATCGAACGCCCAGGCGAGAATGCAGATGCCCAGAACCGCGGCGCTGTACCCGGTCCAGCGATCGGTCGCAGCCGCGGGTGCGGCAGCGAATTCCGGTGTCGAAATGGCCATGAACGCCTCCCTCTCTCGCGTCGCGAGTTGTGTGATCAGGCGTATTGCTTCGACCGGCGATGGCGGGCGAAGCCCTCCCGCGTCGAGACTGCGCCTCGGCGCGGCGCCGGGTCAAGCGACATTCGAGGGACGGTCTGGCCTGGCCCGCGGGCCGGATGCTCAGGGCTTGGCGATGTCGCCGCGCGCGAAATATTCGTCGTAATGGCCTTGTCCGCGATCCTGACCCTCGCCGACATATTGGAACTCCCAATAATTGTCGTCGAGATCGCGGAAATAGAACGAATAGCCGCCATGATGGTCGGTGATGCGCGAGACTTGGTGGATGCCGTAGCGATCTTTCAGCTCATGCGCCAAAGCAAGCGCGCGATCGACCTCTTCGCGCGAGCCGAGATCGAGCCCCCAATGATGCTGGCGATCGACCGGGCGTACATGCTCGCCGACTTCGAGGCAGACGATCGCGCAATAGCCGCCCTTGCGCAGAAGCAGACCGCGCGCCGTGTGCTGAACGCAATCGAGGCCGAGGAACTCTTCATAAAAGCGCCGCGAGGCTTCGAGATTGCGGCAGGTTATCGTCCCGTGCGACAGGATGACGGGGCGATTGAGCGGTGCGATTCCAGTTTCGTGCGGCGCCGGCGCGGCATCGGACCGGGCTTCGGATGGCGTATCGGCTCTGTCCATGGTCATGGGGCCTCGCTTTTATGCGCTCTAGCGAGCTTAGCGCCGAACCGCGCAGAATCGCCAGCCGGCTATTTCCGCAGATGCGGCATGACCTCGGCAGCGAAGAGCTCGATGTTGCGCCGCGCCAGCTCGTCGGAAAGAACCCCAAACTGGAACATGGGCAGGAGAATGCCGAGCCCGGTCTTCTCGCGCATCTCTTCGATCCTGCTGCGCACCGTCTTGACACTGCCGATGACCGCCGTACCCGAAGCGATGAGCTCGTCCGCGGTCGAGACCTTGCCGCCGATGGAGGTCCGGAGCCGCATGAAGTTCTTCATCGAGTTGAAGGAGGTGTAGCCGGGGGGGATCAGCATCTCCATCGGCATGCGCAGGAAATTGTTGAACAGCGTCTCGATCGCGCGGCCGGCCTCCTGGCGCGCGCGCTCGTCGGTTTCGGCGACATAGAGCGGGCAGGCCCAGCCGAATTGACCGTCGGACGGCTCGTAGCCGTATCTGCGCGCCTGATCGCGATAGCTATTGAGATAGCGCGTCACGAGATCGGTCGAGGAGAAGGTCACGAGGAAGGGATATTTGCGGTCCGGATGGGCCGCCCATTCGACGGTCTCGCTCGAGCCTTGCGAGGGAATCCAGACCGGCGGATGCGGCGTCTGATAAGGCCGTGGCCAGAGATTCACATAGCGCAGATTGAAGTGCCGCCCGTCGAAGGAGAATGGTCCCGGCTGGGTCCAGGCCCTGATGATGAGATCATGCGCCTCGTGGAAGCGCTCATGCGAGAAATAGGGGTTGATGCCGGTCGAGTGGTATTCGGCGCCGATGCCGCGCACAAAGCCGCAAATGATGCGGCCCTTCGAAAGATTGTCGAGCATCGCATATTCTTCGGCGATGAAAATCGGATTGCTGACAATGGGCAAGGCCCGTCCCAGCACCGCGATCTTGATCGTCTTGGTGCGTTGAATGAGCGCACTCGCGATCAAATTGGGCGCCGGCATCATGCCGTAGGCGTTCTGGTGATGCTCGTTGACGCCGATGCCGTCGAAGCCCAGTCTTTCGCAGTCGACGAGGAAATCGATATAGGCGGCATATTCCTCGGCCCCCTTCACCGGATCGTAGAGCCGGTTCGGCAGCACGACCCAGGTCGAGCGATGCTTGCCCGCCTCCTCGAGATCGAGCTGGCGGTACGGCATCAAATGAAAGGAGATGAATTTCATCGCGCGACCTCCGTGAGGAATGCGTCCAGCGGCGCGAATGTCTCCTTGAGCTTCTCGACCTGCGGCACATGTCCGCATTTCTCGATCATCACGAGCCGCGACCCGGGAATCCGCTCTTGCCACGCCTTCGCATAAGCGGCGGGCATCACCTTGTCCTCGGCTCCCCAGAGGATCAAGGCCGGCCGTTTGATGCGATGCAGCCATTTGTCGAGATCGGGATCAAACCAGCGCGGCTGCCAACCGAGCTTCGTCGCGGTGAAGCGGTTCTTGAGCATCAGATCAACCTGATCCTCGCTGAGCTTCAAGCCGAGCGCGATTTCGGCATAGGCCGGATCGTGGAAAATGTTGCGCAGGAGCTCTTCGCGATTCCAGATGAAAATGTCGCCCGAAGGCACGCCTTCGACGCGCAGGCCAGCTGGCGCGATCAACGCGAGGCTCCGGGCGCGCGCGCGATCGCGGATCAGCATTTCGGCCGCGATCCAGCCGCCGAGCGAATGGCCGACGATGTGCAGGTTCTTGAGCTCCAGCGTTTCAAGGAAATCGAGGTAGAACATCGCCATATCGGAGACGCTGCGGATGAGCGGCGGATCGTCCGAGCCGCCAAATCCAGGATGCTCGGGTACGAGCAGCTCGTAGCGCTCGGTGAGCGCGTCGAAAAACGGCAGCCACTGCGTCAGCCCATCGGCACCGTGCAAGTAAAGCACGGTTTCGCCCTTGCCCGCGCGGTGGAGCTTGATGCTGACGTCCCGGATTTTGACGGTGCTCGCTTGAGGTGGCATAACGCGCTCCCTTCCCGTTTCGTCAAACATAACGCGCCGGGCCGCCGCAACCAATGCTCGGCGCCGTTCGCCGTGACTATAAATCGCGGCTGCCACGCGCGCCGCGAATAGCGCGCCAGATCCGCTCCGGCGTCGCCGGCATCTCGACATGCCGGATACCCAGGACCGACAGCGCATCGACGACCGCGTTGGCGACGGCGGGCAAGGCGCCGACGCAGCCCGCCTCGCCCGCGCCCTTGACGCCCAGCGGATTGGTCGCCGTCGGCACCGGATTGCTGTTCAAGATGACCGCGCTCACATCCTCGGCGCGCGGCATCGCGTAGTCCATGAACGAGCCGGTCAGGAGCTGGCCCGAGCCCGAATCGAAGGCGATATTTTCCATCAGCGCCTGACCGAGACCCTGCACGATCCCGCCGCAGATCTGGCCTTCGAGCAGCAGCGGGTTGAGGACCGTCCCAACATCGTCGACGACGTTATAGCGCAGGATTTCGACGCGGCCGGTCTCGGGATCGATCTCGAGCTCGCAGACATGGCAGCCATTGGGGAAATTCTCGACCTTGGCGTCATAAACGGCGGTCGCGACCAGGCCCGGCTCGACGCCCTCGGGCAGCGCCTTGGGATCGAGCGAGGCTTTCGCGATCTCGGGCAGGGTCAAGCTGCGATTGGTGCCGGGCGCCGAGAAAATCCCCTCGGAGAATTTCACCGCCTCGGGATCGACCGCCATGAGCTTGCCTGCGATCCGCTTCGCCTTGCCGACAATCTTCTCGGTAGCGAGAAGCAGCGCCGAGCCGCCGATCGTCGCCGAGCGCGATCCGCCGGTCCCCTCGCCAAAAAACACCTTGTCGGTGTCGCCCTGGACATAGCGAACGCTCAGCGGATCGAGGCCCAGCCGGTCGCAGACGAGCTGTTTGTAGATCGTCTCGTGGCCCTGGCCTTGCGTGACAGAGCCCGAGAAGATCGTCGCCGCTCCCGAGCGGTCGAAGCGAATCTCGGCGCCCTCGAAGCCCGGCGCGCCGGCGCGCTCGATGCTGTTGGAAATACCAATGCCGCGCAGCTTGCCGTCGCGGCGCGAGAATGCGCGGCGTGTCTCGAAGCCGTCGAACTCGGCCGCTGCCAGCGCCATGTCCATGCCCTTCTCGAAGGCGCCGCAATCGTAAGTGAAGGTGAGGCCGGTCTTGAACGGCATCGCGCTCGGCGGGATGAGGTTGCACCGGCGCAATTCCGCGGGCGCGATGCCGAGCTGGTCGGCGGCGAGATCAACGATGCGCTCGATGACGTAGGCTGCCTCGGGACGGCCATTGCCGCGATAGGCGCGAACCGGGTTGGTGTGAGTGAAGACGGCGGTCACGTCGACATGGATCGCCGGTGTCCGATAGACGCCGGCCAAGGTCCCGAGATTGCCGACCGAGCTGTGGCCGCCGGATTGCAGATAGGCGCCGAGATTGATCGTGCTCTTCACCTTGAGCCCGAGGAAGAGCCCGTCACGGTCGAGCGCCAATTCGGCATCGACGACATTGTCGCGCGCCTGGGCGTCGCCGAGAAAGGCCTCGGAGCGCGTGCCGACCCATTTCACCGGGCGTCGCAACAGCTTCGAAGCGAGCAGCACCAGCGCCACCTCGTTATAGACCGCCGATTTCATGCCGAAGCTGCCGCCGATATCGCCGGCGACCACGCGGATCCGACTTTCCGGCAGCTTCAAGACATTCTGCGCCAGCTCGGAGCGGAACACATGAGTGCGCTGAAGGGTCGAATAGATGGTGTAGCGGTCATCGGCCGCGTCGTACTCGCCGATACAGCCGCGCGGCTCCATCGTCGCCGCGGTGACGCGGTTGATGACGAGTCTTTGCTTCACCACATGCGTAGCCGCCGCGAAAGCGGCATCGGTCGCCGCTTTGTCGCCGCCGAGATGGACAAAGCAGATATTGTCGGGACAATCCTCCCACACGCGCAACGCGCCGGGCGCGGCGGCCTCGGCGGTTGAGACGATCGCCGGTAGAGGCTCGTACTCGACGGCGATGAGTTCGGCCGCGTCGGCCGCTTGGGCCTGGGTTTCGGCGACAATGAAGGCGACGTAGTCGCCGACCCAGCGCACGCGATCGAAGACGAGCGCGGGATAGGGCGGACGGAACATCGGCGATCCGTCGCGCCGCTTGGGGCCGCGCGGCACCGGCAGATCGCCGAAACCCGAAGCGCGCCAATCAGCGCCGGTCAAAACCGCGAGCACGCCCGGCGCGGCCTTGGCGCGCTCCGTGTCGATCGAGCGGATGCGCGCATGCGCATGCGGCGAGCGCAGCACATGGCCCCAGGCCATGCGCGGCAGGACCATATCATCGATGTAGCGGCCGCCGCCGCGCAATAGGCGCAAATCCTCGAAGCGGGAAACCGGCTGACCCAACGCGAATTCGCCCATGCGTCCCTCCCGAAACGGCGTGGCGCTTCGCGCGGCAAGGCCGCTGCGCGCGCTTTGCGCCGCCCTGCGCGGTTTTACCGGGCTTCGCGCGCGGCTGCAAACGAACCGCGCCGCCGCGGCGAGATTCAGCTCGCGGGTAGAAGGACGCGCACGCTCAGCCCGCCTTCGCGGCGGTTGGTCGCGATGACGTGGCCGCCCAGCGCTTCGATGTTGCGCCGGACGATCCAGAGGCCGAGACCCGAATGCGGGAGGATTCCGCTGCGGCTCGAATCCTGGTCTGCACTCGGCCGCAGCGAGTAGTAGCGATCGAAAATACGGTCGATCTTCTTAGGATCGATGCCTGGACCCTGATCGTCGATGCGCAGCTCGACCGTTTGCGGGGTCTTCGCGAGGGTGACGGCGATGGCGCCATCGGCCGGCGAGAAGCTGATGGCGTTGTCGAGGATGTTTTCGATCACCTCTTCGAGGATTTCGGGCCCCGCCTGGACAAAGGCCTTTTCCTTCAGCGAGCGAACCACGCCGATACCGCGCTCGGCGAGCAACTCGCGATAGCGGACGAGCACGCTGCTGACCACGCTCGTGAGATCGATGCGCGGCCGCGGCGCCTCGATCAGATCGGCGGTCGCGTTGTCGAGGCGCTGCGCCGCGGAGATCAGCGCCTTGAGCCTGCCGACCGAGGATTGGATCAGGGTGATGGCGCGGTGGGCGCGCTCTTCATTCGGCAGGATGCCGCGCTTGGCGGTCTCGAGCGAGGCCTCGATGGTGGCGACCGGGCCTTTGAAGGAGTGCCAATTATCCTCGGCCGCCTGGCGGATATCGCGCGCGACCGTGCGCAGGTCGCGTGTCAGCCCGTCGAAGTCGCTGGCGACGCTCGCGAGCTCCGGCATGACGTTGCGCGAGGCGAAGGTCGCGTTGCGGCCGCGCCCCTGGCGGATGTCGCGCGCGACATGGCGGAAATGCAGCACGTTGCGCCACACGCTGGTGGCGATCAGCGCCGCGAGAAGCGCCAACAGCATGTAGACCGAGGCGGCAATGCGCACCTCCGGGGTCTTCCAGAACGGCCGCGCGATCGAGGTGTAGAGGAACTCCGAGGTCGTATGCGAGGAGACCAGCGCCCAGCATCCCCAGCGCGTCTGGATGGGCACGAGCGAGGTCAGGATCTCGTCCTTGCCGTCGGGCCCGGGATATTGGACGTCGATCGGCGTATCGGCGGTGCAGGTCTTCGACAGCCGGTCGAGAATGCCGTGGCTCGCCAGGCCATCGAGCTGGGCGTTGACCTGGTCGGGCGCAACCGGCGGCGCGGCGGCGACAAAATAGAAACGCCGCGCGCTGCCCGCCGCCGCGGGCCGCACCATCAATTGCAGATTCGTTCCGTCATCGCCGTATTTCGCGAGCGCCTGGCTGAGCTGGCCGCTCGGCAGATGGCCCGGCTGGTCGAGGATCGGCTTCAGCGCCTGGGCGATCAGCCAATTGCGATGCTGGATGCTGCGCGTGACCAGCTCGCGCAGCTTCGAATCCGCCTGCTCGAACTGGCCGTAAACGAGGATCGGCAACGCGATGAAGATTCCAACCAAAATAATGAGCTTCGCGGTGAGCGAGCCCGCGAAGCGGTGTGAAAAATGAAATGCGCGGCCGAGGCCGCCGAGCTTAGCGCGCCGCGCTACGCCAGCGATATCCAAACGCGGCGTAGTTTTCGATTTCGGAAAATCGAGCATCGAAGGCCCGGAACTTGTTTCGAATGCGTTTGATGGAAGATCGGACATTGGTTCGAAATCCTTCTTCACCGCTTCCGGCGACGAAGCCGGCATGGTGCACGCAGTCATAGATCGAGCGATAGGTGACGTATTCGCCGGGCCGCGAGACCAGGAGGTAGATGATCTTGAACTCCGTCACCGTCAGGTCGACATCCTGGCCATCCCAGGTCGCGCGGCTGCTTTCGGGCCTCAGGACCAGCTTGCCGCATTGCAGGATCTCTTGGCTGCTGGGCGCCGCGGCACCGCGGGTCATCTGCACGATGAGCTGCAAGCGCTTTGCCAGAATGGGGATGCCGCGAGCCTTGTCGACGAAATCGACGGCGCCGCGGTCGAGCGCCGCGTACTCATAGGCGGTCGTCGGCATGCCGGTGAGGAACACGACCGGAAGATTGACGCCGATATCGTGCAGCTTCGGGAGGTAATCGATGCCGAGGCAGGATTGCAGCTTCCAGTCGAGCACGATCACGTCGGCGTTGCGGTCGCGCGCGAAGTGGTCGAGCATCGCCTCCCCGCTCGGGAACGGCACGACTTCGAAGCCGAAATGCTCGAATTCCGCGGTCGCCGCCTCGCGATAGTCGTCGTCGTCATCGACGAAGACCGCGCGAATGCGTTCGCCCTGCCCCGGCTCATCTTTGAGAGAATCGAGAAGAGAACTCGGCGACGCATTGGCGCGTTCGTTCAGCAGTATGGACATCGCTGGTCACCTCGTAAGAAAGCGCATGGAACTGACGTGTCTCGACATCAGGATAAAGCGTGACGTTGATCGTACAATTGCGGCTGCGAAACACCCACAATTTCGTGGGCGCGCGATCCTCCTGCAGCATCGGCGTGCCGAGAACCGATTCGATCTCGGTCTCGCTCAAGCCGATCAAGCGATCGACGCCTTGCGTCCCGGCATCGGCGTGCTTCTCGTCCCCGCTCTTGTTGTCGCTGCTCTTGGACTCCTCGGGCGGCGCCGCGGCGGGTTTTCGCGCGGGGGGCGGCGCGTGCGCCGGCTCCTGCACGCCAGCGGCCGCCGGACCCGTGACGTCGAGCGGGATGCTGGTGCGCAACTCGGCGGGCGGCGAACTCCTGGCGCAGCCGACGGTGAGCAGCACGGCCGCGAAGCCGAGCCCCTGCCGAATGCGAGGCCAGTTCATACCTGTCTCCGCCAACGCCATCGCTCCGTCATGGAGCCGACCGCAACGCTGCGGCGATCGGCCATGCGCGCTGAAACCTCATTGCAAAGTCCTGGCCCTCGACCGCCCCCCACGGCTCACCCCATCCTTCGGGCCAGCCTCGCGGCAAAGCCTCGCCGTGACTGCGCTGTGACCGAGCCTGACAGCCGAATTTGGCCCAATTGCGGCACCAGAGCAGATTTTGCATGGCAACCGAGCTATTTAGACCCTTTCCGGCGGCCGGCCACAAGCCCGACGCGACCCCACAAGATGGTGATCCTGGCGAAAATAAGCTGCGGCAACATGAAAGAAGGCCCTTTTCGGGGCTTCTTTGAATGGTTTCAGGAATCCGTTAAGCGATTCTTCACGCGCGTTAAGCTCTCGGTAATGACACGGAAAAGTCACAGCGTCTCGGCCCGATTGCGGGCGCCGGACGCGCTCCATAAAATGGCCAGCCAAGATAGAGGCGAGTCGCTCGAGCGACGCGACGAAGGGGGATGTCATGAAGATCGTGGTGTTCGGTCCGGATAAGCGGACGGGTGCCCTGCAGGACGGCAAGATCGCCGATCTTTCCTTCGCCTACGCCAAATATCTTCACGAGCGCCGCGGGGCGCCGCGGGCGCTCGAACTCGCTGAAGCGCTGGTTCCGTCCGATTTGGCGCGGCTTATCGAAGGCGGCGCGGCGGCGCTCGAGCATGCGCAAACCGCGCTCGACTATCTTTTCACAAAGGCGCAGGACCACAACGACCCGCGCGGCGAACCGGTGGTTCGCGCCGCCGATGCCGTGCGCATTCACGCGCCGCGCCCCAAAGGCACGCGCATGGCCTGCGCCGGCTCGAACTTCACCACCCATCGCGAGCGCATGACCCGCCGCTCAGGCCGCGATGTCCGGCCGCCCTTCATCTGGGGATTTTGGAAAATCCCGCATGAGGGCGTGCCGCCCGACGGCGACGTCATCTACCCCGAGCGCTGCGACCGGCTCGACTATGAGGGCGAGCTTGCGGTCATTCTCGGCAAGACCGGCAAGGATTTGCGGCCCGGCGACCTGAAGGATTTCGTCTGGGGCGTGACCCTCTTCTGCGATTGGAGCATCCGCAGCCCGCGCGAGCCCTTGGGCCCGATGAATTTCGCGGCGCCCAAGAATTTCGATACGTCCTACTCGCTCGGTCCCTGCATCGTTGTCGGCGCGCTCGATCCCGCCAATGTCGGTATCGAGACCTTCGTCAATGGCGAGCGCCGGCAGTCGCACAACACGCGCGACATGACGTTCTCCTTCGCCCAATATCTCGAATATCTTTCGCGCGACCTGACGCTCTACCCCGGCGATCTCATCTGCAGCGGCACCGGCGAAGGCACCGCCGCCGATGCGAGCCCGGTCAATCCCGACGGCAGCCAGCCGCCCGATCTCTTCCTGAAGCCCGGCGATCGGGTCGAGGTTCGCTCGCCGCAAATCGGCTCGTTGCGCGCGCGGATCGTCGCGAAAACGCGGCGCTGAGGCGTTACGCCGATTCGGTCTGCACGGTGATCCGGCGCAGCAGGCGGCGCTCGTCGGGGCTGAAATCGGTGCGCGCGTGCAGCGTACAGCGATTGTCCCACAAGATCACGTCGCCCGGCCGCCAGACATGCCGATAGATGAATTGCCGCTGCTCTTGATGGTCGAAGAGATAGGCGAGCAACGCGTCGCCTTCCGCCGGATCCATGCCCTCGATCCCGAAGGTCATGAGGCGGTTGACGTAGAGCGCCTTGCGCCCGGTCGCGGGATGGACGCGGATGACCGGATGCGTCCAGCGCAACGCTTTTTCCGAAGGCGGTCCCTTGCGCACGACGTAATCGCTGGTCGGATCGTAGTAATTGACGCCGCGCAGGGGTTCGAGCTTCGCCTTCATCGCCTCGGGCAGCGTGTCATAGGCGGCGTACATGCTGGCGAACATCGTATCGCCGCCGTGCGGTGGGCACGTCGTGATGTAGAGGATGCTGCCCATCGGCGGCTCGAGGTCGCAGGACACGTCCGAATGCCAGCCCTCGCCGTTCGCGCGCGGGCTGTCCTTGTCGGCATGGATGATCATCAGCTCCGGATGACCCGGCGCGTGTGGCGCGGCGGGATGCAAGTGCAGCGGGCCGAAGCGGCAGCCGAAATCGAGGTGCTGCTCGGGCGTCAGCTGCTGGTCGCGAAAGAAGATGACGCTGTTCTCGGCGAGCGCACGGTGGATTTCGTCCATCTGCCGGTTCGACGGGCGCGCTAGATCGACCCCGCCGACCTCCGCGCCGATGACCGGCGTCAGCTTGTCGACACTGATCGTCTCATAAGGGGCGCCGTCCTCGCCGGGTGGCCGGTAGCGCGGGCCGTCGCCGCCGCGAAGCGTGGAC
>DATEKH010000264.1:0-5766 GCA_035277525.1 Allostellaceae bacterium | reverse complement strand
CGTCATTTCGGCGGCCGCATCGAGGCGCGGCGTCGGCGCGCGCCCCGGCATGCGCCACTCGATCGAATCGAATGCGTGGCAATGCGGACAAAGCGCGCCCCACGCCGCCACCTCGGCGCCGCAAGCGCCGCAGAAAAACGCCGGCTCCTGCGCCTGCGTCGAGGTCGCGCGCGCCAGCCACATGCGCGCCGCCGGAAGATCATTGTGCTCGGCCTCTTCGAGCTCTGCCATCAGCCGGCAGACGCGCGGCCGTGGCGTCGGCGCGTTCTCGCCGCCGCCGGCCTCGGCCAGATGCCGGCGCGCCTCGCCCCACAACCGCGCCTTGAGCGCGGCCTCGGCGAGCATGATGTGGCTTTCGGGATGATCCTTGTTCTGCGCGGCCAGCGTCTCCAGCCGCTTCAAGCGCTGCAGCGGCCGCTCATCGGCAAAGAGCGCGTCATAGGCCGCGGCAAGCAGCGGCTGCGGCGCGCTCCGCCAGGCGGCCTCGATCACTTTGCGCGCATGGCGCCGATGCCCGCCCGCGCTCAAGAGCTCGGCATAGCGGATCGCGGCGGGCGCGAAATCGGGCACGAGCGCATGTGCCTTGCCGACAAGCCGCACCGCGTCGCGCTCGCGCCCCTCGACCTGTGCGCCGAGGCTTTGCTCATAGAGCATCGCCGCGCGGCGATGGCGCGATTCTGCCTGCGGCAGCGCCTGGCGCTTTGCCGCCAAAGCGAGAGTAACCTCGGCGTCGCCCCATTTCTCGGCGCGGGCCTGAAGCTCGACCAGGCTCGCGAGCACCCAGGGAGTCTTGGGGCGCAGCTGCTTGGCGCGCAACGCGAGCCGCAGCGCCTCCGCCTCGTCATGGCGCTTCAAGGCTTGCATGATGAGGCCGCGCAGGCCGAGAAACTCGGTCTCCGGCCGGTCGATCATGGCGGTGAAATATTTCTCCGCCGCCTTCTCGTCGCCATTGAGCTGCGCGGCTTGCGCCGAGAGCAGCAGGGTCAGCGGCGGCTCGGCCAGCAGAACATCGGCCTGCTTGGCATAGCGCTTGGCTTCCGACGCATCGCCGGCGGCGACCGCAACCATGCCTTGGGTCAGCGCGCGGTAGCCGCGGCGGCGGCGGCGCTCGCGCCGTGCCCGCATGAAGGCGCGCGGGCCGCCGATGATCTTGCGCAGCAGATGAAACAGCAGCGCCGACAGCATGGCGACGAGCACGACACCGAGGACGAGTACGGCGACGCTGGTATCGACCCGCCAGCCTTGCCAGGTGAGCGAGACGGCGCCCGGGCGGTCGGCGATGAAGACGGCGCCGGCGATAAGCGCCGCCATGACGATGATCGCCGGCAGGGCGCGCATCAGCCGCCGCCCGCGCTCGCGGCAAGATCGGCCGAAACCTCTTGAGTGAGGCGCGCGACGGTCTGCTCGGCCGCCAGGCGCGCTTGCGCCTGGCCGAGCCACGGCGCAGCCGCATCCGCGGCCGGGCCGGCGAGCGGCTTCAAGGCGGCGACCGCGCCGGCGAGATCGCCTTTTTGCAAGGCCCTATCGGCGGTGGCGACCGCCTGCTGGGTCGGCGTGCCGCCGCCCGCGCCATCGGTGCGGCGGACGACGACGAGCGCGCGGATTTTTGCGAGGATTGCCTGGCCGATGCTCGATGACGCGCCCTGAGGCGCGGCATCGGCGCGCAGGATCGCCGGCGCGACCTCGTCCGAGAAACGCTTGGCGAGAATCGCGGTGCTGGGAAGGCCGGACTTCGCCGCGTCTTCGAGCGGACGCAGGCTCTGCGCCCAATCCGGCCGGCCGCGGCCCAGCGCTTCGACGCTCGCAAGCTCGGCCGAAAATGGCCGCGAGGAGGAAACCGCATTGCCGAGATTGGCCAAGGCGACGATCAGCACGCGCTGCGCACTGTCGCCGCGCGCGGCCTGGTCCTTGATCAGCTGGTCGATGCGCTGATCGAGTTGATCGAGCCGCGCACTCATTCGCTGCAATTGGCTTTGCAGCGGCGCGAGACTCACCTGCGCGTCGGGAACCGGGCGCTGCTCGAGCGCGCCGAGGCGATTGTCGAGCGATTGCAGCGCCTGGACCCGGCGGTCGAGCGCATCGAGTCGCGCGGCGAGCGCCGCCTGCGCGTCCCTGTTTTCGGGCGCGGGCGCGGGACTCCACCTGAGAATCGGGGCGAGCGCAGGCTGCCAAAAGGGCGCAGTGCCGATCACCGCGAGAACGAGGATGATCGCCGCCGATAGGGCGAGGCCCAGCCGGGCGAACAGGCGGCGGCCGCGGCGTGCGCGCGCTTCGCCGCGCGGCGGATTGGCTGCGGGAGGAGGCGTCTCAACGCTTGACGGGGGTGCCGCGTCGCTCATGACGATTGTTCCGTTTCGAGGCTCCGTTCGAGCGCGCGCAGCAATTCCGCCTCTTGCGGCGAGGAGGCGACCGCGATGCGGCGCCAGGGCAGGGGCTCGAGCGCCGCCGCCACCGCCGGACTGAATGCCACCGCAACGAGCGGCGCGCAATGGGTTTCAAGGCCCGCGGCAAGGTGCACGAAGATCGCGGCGGTGCGCGGCGAGAAGAAGAGCGCGGCGGCAAGCTCGCGCCGCCGGAGCGCGTCGCGCAAGGCGGGGCTCAAGCCTTCGGCGGCGACCGCCTCGTAAAGCACGGTGCGGCGCAGCGTGAAGCCAGCAGCGCCAAGCACATCGCCGAGGTCCCCGGCGGTGACACTGCCCGCGGCATGGATGAGCGCGCCATCGCCGGGCTTCAGCCGGGCGATGACGCGTGCGGCGAGTTCGCCGACATTGCCCTTGGCGCTTTCGATCCGGGTGAAGCCGGCATCGCGCGCGGTTGAGGCCGTGGTCTCGCCAACCGCAAAGATGCGGAAATCCCGCCGCGCGGTGGCTGCGGCAAAGGCGCGCGCGCCATTCGCCGAAGTGAAGAGCGCCGCCTGAGCGTCGGCGAGGAAGGGCGCGAGCACCTCGGCGCCTTCCGGGCGAAAGCGAATCGCGATCAAAGGCTCGATCAGCGACTCGATGCCGCGCGCGGCCAGAGTCGCGGCCAGGCGCTGGGCCTCGCCCTCGGGGCGGGTGACGAGCACCTTCATGGCGGGCTGGTCGAGAAATCGAAGAAGCGCGGCCCGGCGAGCGCGCGCAGCGCCTCCCCGGTCTCGTGCCCGAGCTCGCGCGCGCGGGTCGTGGTGGTCGAGCGCGCGAGGCGATGGCAGACTCTCCCATCCGGCGAAATCACCAGCGCGTCGAGCGCGATGCGATTGCCCTCGAGCCGGGCATTGGCGGCGATGGGCGTACGGCAAGAGCCATCAAGCGCCTCCAGCAGCGCGCGCTCGGCAATGGCGCAATAGGCGGTCGGCCGATGGTCGATCGCAGCGAGCAGCGAGCGCGCCCGATCATCGTCGGTGCGAATCTCGACCGCGATGACGCCTTGCGCCGGTGCGGGCAGCATGACGTCGTGCGAGAGAATGGCGCTCGCCTCGGCCTCGCGGCCGAGCCGCTTCAACCCGGCCAAGGCCAAGACGGTGGCGGCCGCGGCACCGGATGCGATCTTCGCCAGCCGCGTATCGACATTGCCGCGCAGAGGCACAATCGCGAGATCGGGCCGCGCGTGACGCAGCTGCGCCTCGCGGCGAATGGACGAGGTTCCGACCGACGCCCCCGCCGGCAAATCGGCGAGCGCGGCGAAGCCCGGCGCGATCAGCGCGTCGCGCGCATCCTCGCGCGGCAGATAACAGCCGAGCGACAACCCCGGGGGCAAGAGCGTCGGCATGTCTTTGAGGGAATGAACCGCGACATCGACGCGGGCTTCGGCAAGCGCTTCCTCGATCTCCTTGGTGAAAAGCCCTTTGCCGCCGATATCGGCCAACGGCCGGTCGGTGACGCGGTCGCCGGTCGTGCGGATGATGACCGTCTCGAGCGCGCCGGGCAGGGCCAGTTCGGGGTGGGCGCGGCCGAGCCGCGCGCAGAGCTCGCCAGCCTGGCGGAGCGCGAGCTTGCTGCCGCGTGTGCCGATGCGAAGGAGAGGCGAGGCCATGCCATTTTCTTAGGGTGCGACGGCGGGGAAGGAAAGAGGCGCAGGCCGCGGCAGCGCAAGGGCTCGGACGTTGCCCCGGCGAAACCCGGCGGCTAGGCTTCGCCCCTATGATGGTGCTGGGCATCGAGACGAGCTGCGATGAAACCGCCGCCGCGGTCGTGAGCGATGACCCGCCCTTCATCCGCGGCAACGCCGTGTTCTCGCAGACGGCCGAGCACCGTCCCTATGGCGGCATCGTGCCCGAGATCGCGGCGCGCGCGCATCTCGATCACCTCGATAGGATGATCGAGCGGGCCCTGGCCGAAGCGAAGATCGGCTTCGACGCGCTTTCGGGCGTCGCCGCCACTGCCGGGCCGGGCCTCATCGGCGGCGTCATCGTCGGCGTGATGGAGGCGAAGGCCATCGCGCTCGCACGCGGGATTCCCTTTATCGCGGTCAACCACCTCGAAGGCCATGCCTTGAGCGTGCGCCTCATCGCGCCCGTCGCCTTTCCTTATCTTCTGCTGCTGGTCTCAGGCGGGCACTGCCAGCTGCTCATCGTCGAGGGGATCGGACGCTATCGCCGGCTCGGCACGACGATCGACGACGCGGCGGGCGAGGCGTTCGATAAAGGCGCGAAGCTCTTGGGGCTCTCCTATCCCGGCGGGCCCGCGATCGAGCGTGTGGCAAAGGAGGGCGACGCGACACGCTTTGCGCTGCCGCGTCCCATGGCGGGCCGGCCCGGTTGCGATTTCTCCTTTTCCGGCCTGAAGACGGCGTTGCGTCTTACCGTGGCGCGCCAGGCCGAGGCGGGCGTGCTCGCCGCTCAGGACGCGGCCGATCTGGCGGCGAGCCTGCAGGAGGCGATCATCGCGAGTCTTCTCGACCGCACGCGCAACGCGATCGAGATTTTCAGGGATCGTTACCCCAGCGGTGAGACCCTTGTCGTGGCGGGCGGGGTTGCCGCCAACGCAATCCTGCGCCGCCGCCTCCAAGCCCTCGCGGCCGAGAGCGGGCTCGTTTTCGTCGCACCCCCGCCATGGCTCTGCACCGACAATGGCGCGATGATCGGCTGGGCCGGACTCGAGCGCCTGAAGCTCGGCTTGACCGACGCGCTCGATTTCGCGCCGCGCCCGCGCTGGCCGCTCGATCCGGATGCGGTGCGCGTCCGCGGCGCCGGCGTGAAAGCCTAGGCCCGTGCAACGCTTCGGCATCATCGGCGGCGGCGCCTGGGGCACGGCCTTGGCTCAGGTGCTGCGCCGCGCCGGGCGTGATGTCGTGCTCTGGGCGCATGAGACGGAAACCGTCGCCGCGATCAACCGCGATCACGTGAACGCGCCTTTTCTTCCTGGCGTCGCGCTCGACCCCGCGATCAGCGCGACCACGGAACTCGGTGAGGCGGTGCGCGCCGATGTGCTGCTGCTCGTTCCCCCGGCGCAGCATTTGCGCGCGATCTGCAGCGCGCTCGCCCGTGCCTGGCGCACGGGGCCGATCGTCATCTGCACCAAGGGCATCGAGGAAGAAAGCGGCGCGCTGATGAGCGAAGCGGCCGGCGCGATCCTGCCGCAATCCGCGTTCGCCGTGCTGTCCGGCCCGACTTTTGCCTCCGAAGTCGCGCGCGGCCTTCCCACGGCCGTCACGCTCGCCGCGGCCGATGCCGAGCTGGGCCAGCGTCTCATCGCCGCCATGGGCACGCGCCATTTCAGGCCTTATCTCTCCGACGATGTCGTCGGCGCGCAGATCGGCGGCGCGGTGAAGAACGTGCTCGCGATCGCC
>DATEKH010000263.1:0-10782 GCA_035277525.1 Allostellaceae bacterium | reverse complement strand
GAGCCGCCAGAGCAGTTCGAGCGCTATCGGAAAGATCGGGCCTATAGAGCTCTAAAAGCTCGATAATCACCGATGGGGCAAGCGGCTTCAACGGCAGCGCGCGGCAGCGCGAGCGGATGGTCGGCAATAGCCGGCCGGGGTTGTCGCTGACAAGGAGCAGCACGCTGCGTTTCGGTGGCTCCTCAAGAATCTTCAATAAGCTATTGGCGGCATGGGTATTCATCATGTCGGCACCGTCGACGATCACAACCCGCCACCCGCCCTGCCCCGAGGTCAGGTGGAGAAATTCGGCGACCCCGCGCGCATCATCGACGACGATCTCGCGCCGCTGGCGCTTGCGCTTCGGATCGAGGCCGCGCTCGACCGCCAGGAGATCGGGATGCCCGCCCGACGCCACCTGCCGGAAGGCGGAATGCGTGGCCGAGATGGCCAGCGAGGCCGGCGCTGCGGTGAAGAGGCCGCCGGCATCAACGACACCCTCGGCGAAGAGAAAGCGGGCAAAGCGGTAGGCGAGCGTCGCCTTGCCAATGCCGCGCGGGCCGGTGAGCAGCCAGGCATGCGGCAGGCGCCCGGAGTTGAAGGCCTGGAGCAGCACGGCCTCGGCCGCCTCCTGGCCCTTGAGGAGCGGGTTGGCGCGCGGCGTCGGCGGCTCGGGCGCGGCTGAGCCGCTTTCCTCGATCTCGGGATCCTCATCCTCGGCCATGGGCTTTTACGACGGAAGAGCCAGGCGATCGTGCAGCACGGCCAGGATCGCCCCGCTGACAGCGCCGACATCGGCGCGCGCGTCGATCAATGCGCAGCGCTGCGGCTCCTTCGCCGCAATCTCGCGAAAGCCTTGCCGCACGCGCTTGTGGAACGCCGCGCCCTTCATCTCGAAGCGCCGCTCGCCGCCGCGCCGTGCCGCGCGCTCGAGGCCGAGCTCGACCGGCACATCGAGGATGAGGGTGAGGTCGGGGTGGAAATCGCCGGCAATCAGGTGATGCAGTTCGGCCAAGCGCTCGAGCGGGACGCCGCCGCCATAGCCTTGATAGGCGATGGTCGAATCGCTGAAGCGGTCGCAGATCACCCAGGCGCCGCGTTCGAGCGCAGGCCACACCGTCTCGACGAGATGGCGGCGCCGCGCAGCGACCATCAGCAATGCCTCGCTCACCGCATCCCAGCGCTCGGGCGCGCCGTTGAGGAGCAGCGCGCGAATCTCGTCGGCGCCGGCCGCGCCGCCGGGCTCGCGCGTCGCCACCGCCTCGAAGCCGGCATGCGCCACGGCCTCGACCACGATTTTCTGCTGCGTCGACTTTCCGGCGCCCTCGCCGCCCTCGATGGTGATGAAGCGGCCGCGGGTCAGTTTTTATGTCCGAAGAGGAGATAGCCCGCGGCGAGCCCGGCGCGCGCCAGCGGCCCGACCTTCGCCACCGGCTGCGCGGCGATCAGCGGCACATCGATCTCCGTCAGGTCGGGGGTAGTGATCTGCAGCGTGCCGACGGCCTGGCCTTGCTTCACCGGCGCCGCGGCTGCGTGATCGTAGACCGCCTTCACCTTCATCTGGGGGCGCGAGCGCTTGGGCAGGCTCACCGTCACGTCCTTGGCCGTCGTCACCGGAACGGTCGCGGCGACGCCGAGCCACACCGGCGCCTCGTCCACTTTATCGCCCGCCTTCACCAGCTTGTAGTCGCCCCATTCGCGGTAGGCCCAGTCGAGCAGCTTCTCGCTCTCCTGGGAGCGCGCATTCATGCTCTTCATACCACTGAGAACTTCGATGATGCGCCGGCCGTTGCGCAGCGCCGTGACCGTGATGCCATAGCCCGCCTCCTCGGTATGGCCGGTCTTCATGCCGTCGACCCCGATATCTTTGTAGAGCAGCGGATTGCGGTTGCCCTGCTTGATGCCGTTATAGGTGAATTCCTTCTCGGAATCGTAATGCTGATACTCGGGAAAATCGCGGATCAAGTCGCGCGCCAGGGTCGCGATGTCGCGCGCCGTCATGTACTCCTCGGGATCGGGCAGACCGTCGACATCGGCAAAATGGCTGCCCTTTAGCCCGAGCTTCTGCGCCGTCTGGTTCATCTGATCGACGAAGGCGTCGGTGCTGCCCGCCAGGCCTTCGGCGAGCACGACGCAGGCATCGTTGCCCGACTGGATGATCATCCCGCGGATCAGATCCTCGACCTTCACCTGTGCGCCCAGGGGCACGAACATATTCGATTCGTTGGTCTTGTGCTTGGCCCAGGCTTTCTCGCTCACCGGCAGCGTGTCGTCGAGCTTCACCCGGCCTTCCTTGAGATAGGAATAAACGACATAGGCCGTCATGATCTTGCTCATCGAGGCCGGCGGAATGCGCTTATCCGCATCCTTGTCGAAGAGCACGGCGCCGGTGTTGTAATCGAGCACGATCGCGGTGTTGGCCGCGACATCGATCGTCGGCAGCGCGGCCCGAGCGCTCATCGGCGCAGCGGCGGCGAGGATCAGCGCGGCGGCAAAAATCGGCAGTAGCGTTGGTTTCATGCGAACTCACCCGAAAGGCCCAGAGGCAATGGCGCCGCCAGCATAGCGGCAACATGGTTAAAAGTGCGTTCGTTTCAGTTGACGACGATCCGCGCGTCCGGCGAGGTGACGCTGACCTTGTCGAGCAAGCCATCGGCCTGCTCGACCGTCGCGACCGGGCCGACCCTCACGCGGTAAAGCATCAGCCCGTTCGCCCTCGCGTCCGTCACGCTGACGGGGCCGAGCTTTTCGAGCTGCTGCTTCAGCCGCCAGGCGCGGTCGACGCTCGCGAAGGCGCCGGCCTGAATGTAAATCTGCGAGGGCCTCACCGGCACGACCGTCACTTTTTCCGGAATGGCCGGCGCGGCGGTGACGCTGGGCATCGGCGGGGGCGCGGGCGGCCGCGACGGCACCGGAAGCGGCGCCGCTGCGACCCTGACGCCGGCTGGCGTCGGCAACGCTTCGGTTGCGACCTTGTCGACCGGCGCCGGTTGCGGCTGAACCCCCGCCACCATGGGGGCAGGTCCGGTGCGCCCGGCAAGGCTCGCCACCTGGATCGACTCCGGCACAAGGATCTTCACGCGCACCTTGGCCGTGCCCTGAGCTTCGAAGCCCAGGAGTTGCGCTGCGCGCCGCGACAGGTCGATGATCCGGCCCCGCGCGAAGGGGCCGCGATCGTTCACCCGCACTTCGATCGAGCGGCCATTCTCGAGATTGGTGACCTGCACGATCGAGGGCATCGGCAAGGTGCGATGCGCCGCGGTCAGCGCGTTGAGGTCGTATAACTCGCCATCGGCGGTGTATCTGCCGTGGAACTCCTCGCCGTACCACGAGGCGATCCCGGTCTCGTCATAGCTCCAATCCTCGGCGGGGTAATACCAGGTGCCGTTGATCTGATAGGGATCGCCAACCTTGTACATGCCGTGCGAGCCGCCGGCGGGACCGCTCGTCCGGCCCGCGCACCCGCCGAGCAAAACGGCCGCTGCGGCGAGGCAAAGCATGAGCCGCGTCCACCCCATGCCGCCCGAATCCTTCAATCGACGCTGTCGGCGATCGCGCCGACAGCGATGGCGAAAAAGCTCGAATTGTTCCAACGCATGATGACGCCGAAATTATCGTAAACGAGAAAGCTCGGTCCATCGCTTCCCGCCGGCTCGACGAGCGCGGCCTGCCAGGAAGCGGCCGGCGCCGCGCCCGGCAAGGCCGATCCGTTGGCGCGGCGCACCCCGAGCGCCGCCCACGCGGCGACCGATTTCTTCTTGCCGGGCCCGATCAGCGACGAGTCGAGCTTGGCGGGCGCGGTGACGGGCTCGCCCCAGGGCTGGTCGCCATGCCAACCCGAGCGCGCCAGATAATTCGCAATCGAGGCGAAAACATCGTCCTTGCGCGACCAGATATCAGGCGCCCCCTGGCCGCGATAGCTCACCGCGAAGGCGAGAAAGCTCGACGGCATGAACTGGCTCTGACCCATGGCGCCGGCCCAGGAGCCGATCATCTTCGCCGGGTCGATGTTGTCGTCCTGCACGATGCGCAGCGCGTTGATGAGCTCGCGCCGGAAGAACGCGGCGCGCCGGCCGTCATAGGCGAGCGTCGCCAATGCGCTGATGACCGGATAGGAGCCGATGCGCTGCCCGAAATTGGTCTCGATCCCCCACAGCGCCACGATGTAGCGCGGCGGCACGCCATAGCGTTTGCCGATCGCGTCGAGCAGCGCCTTGTTTGCGAGATATTGCTCATGCGCCGCTGCGCGCCGCTCCGGCGAGGCGACGCGCTCGAGATATTCGGCGAAGGTCAGCGTGGTCTCGGGCTGATTGCGATCGAGCTCGATGATGTGCGGGATGGGCTGCACCCCGGCGAAAGCGCGGTCGAGCGTCGCGTTCGTGATCCCTTGGGTCAGCGCGTCCTGGCGCATTCCGTGCAGCCAGCTCGTGAAATCGCCCGGCTCAGCCGCGTAGGCGGGGCGTAGCAGCAGGAACGGGAGCAACAGCAACAACCGACCAAGACGATGCATTCTGCATCCTTAAACGACGGCAGCTTGGCGCGCCATATATCCTTTCGCTACGTGCGGATCAACTGCTCGCGAGCCTTGTCGCGCAGGGCTTGCGGCAAAGGCGCCGAGCGGCGCGCCTCGAGATCGAAATGAACGCCCGCCTGGTAGAATCGCGCGACTCGCCGGCCGCGCTGCAGCCGCATCGTGTGAAGAATCTTCACCGAGGAATTGCCGAGCTCGAGAATGCCGCTCTGAATCGCGACCGTGTCGCCGATCTGCGGACGCGCGGACAGGAGCTCGAGCCGAGTCTCGAACGTCGCGAAGCCGCGCTTTTGCGCGCGCATATAGGCGCTGGTGAGACCCGCCGCATTCATGTTGACAAGGTTGGCGGTCGAGAACCGCTCGATGAAGCCGAACAGCGAAAGCCGCCCGGCGGCGTCCGCCTCCCAGGTCTTGACCCGGTTGAGGCCGGCGAGAAGCGGACCCTCGCCCGCGGGCAGCGCGACCGGCGCGAACCGGTCATGGGTCCAGGACGCGAGCATCGGCGTCAAACGATCGCGCGTCTCGACCCAGGCCTCGCCGTCGGGCGCGTCGAGCGTCAGAACTTGCTCGCAGACCGTGCTCGCTTCCCCGCCCATGCCGTTCGACAGCACCTGGCCGATTGTAAGCGAGGCGGCATCGAGCGCGATGACCCCGCTCGCGATCGAGATCGGATCGCCGGCGCGCAGCTCGGTTAGATAGCGGGTCGCGACCGTGCGGGTCTGCCACAGGGAGCCGGGAGCCGCGCGCTGCAACAGCTCATGCGCCGCATCGGCAAAGCGCTCGACGTAATAGGCGATGTTGAGATGGCCGAAGGCGTCGCATTCCTGGACGGTGACGCCGCCGCGATAGGTCTCGATCAGCGCCGTCATCGCTTCTTGCCGGCCGCCTCTTTCTTCCACAGAGCCCAGGCGCGCTCGTTCGTGCTCTCGACGCCCGCGAGGCATTTCTCGACCTCGATGTCCGAGAGATAGTTGACTTCGCCGAGACGCATCGCCTCCATCTGGAGGCGCGCGTTAAGCGCGGCATAGATCGCGCGGTAGACCGCGACATGCAGCGAGGGCGCGACGATGGTCGCGCCGTGGCCGCGCATCAGCACCATCGGCTTGTCGCCCAATGTTTCGGCGAGCGAGCGGCCGAGATAGGCCGAGCGGATCAGCATCTGCCCTTCGTTCTGGAAGTCGCGAATCTCGAAGATCGGCACGCCAAGGCCGACATGGGCGCTCATATGGTACATCGGCCTGAGCGGCGCGCCGGTCGCGCCGAAGGGGATGAGCGGCGGCGCGTGCGAGTGGATCACGGCCATGACATCGCGCCGGGCCTTATAGATCTCGCCGTGGATGAAGCGCTCGCTATAGTGCTTCTCGCCGCGCTCGGGCAAGGGCTCGCTCTCCAACGAGAATTCGCGGATATCGGCGCGGGTGACGATGCCCGGCGCGATGTAACGCGACATCACGAATTTATGCGGATCCTTGTCGTGGCGCGCGCTGACATGGCCGAACCCATCCAGGATCTCGTGATCGAACAGGATGAGATTGGCGAGCGCCACGTCATCGACGAGGTCGCGCGAGGCGGTGATGAGGCGGGACGATCGCTTCGATTTAGTCGGGGATTTTCTCGGCATGACGACGAGAGATTAATCGCCCGGCGCGGATATGCCAATTGAGAAGCAACAAAAAAATTGCGATCATGCCCGGGGGTCTACGGAGATGCTGCACTTTCGTGCCTTGCCGCTGCTCGCGATCCTAATCGCGTGCAGCCTTCGTCTCGCGCCGCGCGCCTTTGCCGATCCTACAACCGACCGCATCGCGGCGCTGCTCGATCTCTACCGCTGTCCGGTCTTCGCTTACCTGGTCGCTATTCACAAGACGCCAACTATTACGCGCCTCGACAACCGCTTCCTGATTGTGGATATCGACCATCGGATCGACCACCGCTATTACGCGCAATGCGCATTCGACGACTTCGACCGCAAGATGATCTGCGAAGTGTCGTCGCCCGTGTTCAATCCCGAATTGAGACCCTATTTCAAAGGCGCCCGTCTCAAACGCGTGAAAGCATTGGGATATCGCGCCCGCCGCAAGGACAATTATTTCCAATGGCGGGACGCCCGCACGCCCGACGCCCTCTACGCGATCGCGGGTCTCTTGGTCGAAACTCTCGGTTACGCGTTCGACATGCGGCCCGAAGAAGGCCTGACGTACGAGGCGCCGCTCGTGCCGACAAAGCCCGACCCGCCGCGTGAAGCCTTCAGCCGCTGCGCTCCGGCCATCAGCCTGCGCTGAGCTGCAATTACAGCAAGCCCACCACCGCGCCGCTCATGCAAGTGGCGATCGTGCCCGAGAGGATCGAGCGCAAGCCGAGGCCCAGAATGTCGTGCTTGCGCTCGGGGCACATCGCCGTCATGCCGCCGATCATGATGCCGGCGCTGCCGAAATTGGCAAAGCCGCACATCGCGTAGGTCATGATGAGGCGCGAGCGGTCGCTCAACGCCGTTTGCGGCAGATGCGCCAGATCGACATAGGCGATGAACTCGTTGAGAACCGTCTTCGTGCCCATGAGCGACGCGGCGGTCGCGATCTCGTTCGCGGGCACGCCGATCAGCCACATCACCGGGCGGAAGACATAGGCGAAGAGAAGCTGCAGCGTGATCGGCGCGCCGTCGATTTGCGGCAGCCAGGACAGCGCCATGTTGATGAGCGTGACGCAGGCAATGGCGACGATCAGCATCGCCGCGATGTTGGCGAGAAAGACGATGCCGTCTGCCGTGCCGCGGGCGAGCGCATCGACCGCCGAGAGCATCGGCTCGCCCAGCGAGAGCTCCGCCTCGGCATGGGGATCGCTGCCGAACGGCACCATCAGCGCGGCAACGGCAAGCCCGGCCGGCGTGCTGATGATCGAGGCGATGAGGATATGCCCCAAAGCGCCCGGGATCACCGGCCCAAGGATGGTCGCATAGAGCACCATCACCGTGCCGGCGATTCCCGCCATGCCGCAGGTCATCAGCGCGAAGATCTCGCCGCGCTCCATCTGCCGCAGATAGGGCCTCACCAACAGCGGCGCCTCGATATTGCCGACGAAGACATGGACCGCCGCGCCGAGGCCCAGCGCTCCGCCCACGCCCATCACACGCCGCAGCAGCCAGGCGAAGGCCTTCACCAGCCGCTGCAGCACGCCCCAATAAAACAGGAGCGAGGCCAGCGCGCTGATCACCAGCACCAGCGGCAGAGCGCGAAACGCGAAGATGTAGCTTGCGCCGGGATGGGTCTCGGCAAAGGGCAAGGCGGCGCCGCCGAGATAACCGAAGACGAACCCGGTACCCGCGTCGGTCGCGCGCTGCAGCGCGTCGACCCCCTCATTGAGCAAAAGAAAAATCGTCGCCGCGGCGGGAAATTTGACGAACACCAGGGCGAGCGCGAATTGCAGCGCAATGCCAGCGAGGACGGTGCGCAGCGGGATTCGCCATCGGTTCTCGCTGAGCGCCCAAGCGAGCAGCAGCAACGCGCCCAGCCCCAGAATTCCCCGCATGCCCCACCCCGCCTCCACCCCGGCTGCCGCTCAGGATGGCATTGTGGATGCCGGGCTGTCGACCAGCGACTTCCCAGCGCGGGATGCGCCTTCGCTTTAACTTGGCACGGCGAATCGGAACATGATCGCGAACGCCAGCATGCCGAACGCGCAGGCCGCGATCGGCAACAGGCTGCCTGCGACCGCATCCCAGCCTTTCATGCGCTCTTGCCAAGCGTCGAAATCGCTGGTCATCCATTCCATCAGCGAGCCGGGCTTTTCGCTCGACCCGTCCTCGCGCAGACGCGGATCATGGCCGTGGCGGCGAATGCGCCAGAGCAAAGAAGGCAGCACCACGATCATGAAGACGAACCCCGTGACCACGGCGACCACATAGCCCACGTAGTCACTGGCAAAGAAGCCCCAAACCGAGATGCCGAACAATGCTGCGAGCGCAATGATCACCCGATAGACGACGGGATGAAACAGCGTCTTGGCGCGTGTATTGGTCGAAAGTGCGTCTTGCGTCATCCTGCCTCCTCCGGCGAAATTGGGAAAAGCCGTGGCGAATTGCTGCTGAACGATCAATTTTCGACGTGGCGATGGCGCGAGCCGATCGCAAGCGGCGCGCGTCGGAACATCGCAGTTGGTGAAATATCTTTAATGTCGGCTCGGCAGCAGGCGCGGGAGCCAGATTTTTCTTAAGTTCGCGTCTATGAGTCCGCCGCGCAGCCGGAAGGGGGAGCGGGATCGTGCTGTTTCAATTCTCGAAGCTTGCCTGGGCATTGCTTCAGCCCGATCTCGTCATCTTCGCGCTCATCGTCATCGGCGTCGGCTTGCTCTGGACGCGCTGGGCGCGCGGCGGCCGGCGGCTGGCGACGCTCGGCTCCATCCTGCTCGTCATGCTGATCGCCGCGCCGGTCAGCGATTGGCTCTACGCCCCGCTCGAGACCCGCTTTCCGCCCGTGCGCGCCATGCCGCCGCATGTCGACGGCATCGTTGCCCTGGGCGGCGCGATCGATCCGATCGCCTCGGCCAATCACGACATGCCCAGTCTCAACGAGGAGGCCGAGCGCCTGACGACCTTCGCCATGCTGGCGCGGCGCTACCCGGCGGCGAAGCTCGTCTTCACCGCGGGATCGGCCGCGGTCATCGGCGAGAGACTTCCGGAAGCCGACGCTGCCAGGCAACTTTTCACCGAGCTCGGGCTCGATACGACGAAGATCATCTTCGAACGCAAGTCGCGCAACACCTACGAGAACGCGCTCTTCAGCAAGCGGCTCGCCGATCCCAAGCCGGGCGAGGTCTGGATCCTCATCACCTCCGCCTGGCACATGCCGCGTGCGGTTGGAATTTTCCGCCAGGCGGGCTGGCCGGTTCTGCCCTGGCCGGTCGCCTACCGCACCGGGGCCAGCTACGATTTCGAGCTCGTCGATCATTTGCGCGGCGTCGATCGCGCCACGCATGAATGGCTGGGCCTGCTCGCTTATCGCCTGCTCGGCCGAACCGACGCGCTGTTTCCGGGACCGTGACGCGAAAGCGCCGCGCTCGTCTTATGCGGCGACATTCGCGTGCTTGCCGCGGTTGGCATCGATCGTCGGCGCCGACCGATCGGCCATCGGATCGGTCATTGCGGGCTTCTGCGGCGGATGCCGCGGCGTCGACTGCGTCAGTTGCTGGTTGAGCGGCAGCTGGATCGGTGCGCCCGCGCTCGGAATCGAACCCGTGCACATGCGGAAAATCTCTCCCTTCGCCAAGGCGATGGAGCCTAGCCGCAGAGACGCTAAGGGCTGGTTGCGATCGCCTGATATTTGCGGTTCCCTGCCCCTTTGACCGCTCGCCCAAGAAAAACAGCTTGCATGCTGCGGTTTTCCACGGCACTTTATAGTTAATGACTTGGCATTAAGGTTAATGACTTTGGATTGTTATAAATTTTAGATAAATTTTAGATAAAATTGCAGCGAGTTTAAGAAAATTTAGAGAAAAATACTCTTCCAATTAACTAAAAATTTGTGCTGCCCTGTCTCCAGCCACAAACCGTTCGCTCGGAGGACAGCAGCGATGGACGCACAGACCGTCAACTCGATCCGCCCCCAGCGGCGCGCGCTCCCGGTTGCGCAACAAGCGCGCCGTCCGCGGCGCCGCCTCTTGCGCCACATCTTTCGCCGCGAGGAGGTCACGACCTTCCAGCGTTGCCTCGCGGTCCACATGTACTACGCGGCGCGGGTCAGCTCGCTCTAAGCGGCCCGGCGGAAAAGAGTTCGCATCGGCAAGACGCCTTCGCGCGATCGCAGCAAGAGAAGATCAGTCATGTACTCCTTGAGAAAAGCATCCCGCATGCGGCGACTGGCGCGGCTGCGCGCACCGGCACAGCAAGCCGCGACCGAGAGCGGGCGCGGCGTGCCCGCTCTCGCCGCCGTGCGCGCGCCGCTGGCGATCGAGCCCTCTGGCTCGCAGCGGCGCGATGAGGCCGTGAAAGCGTTGGGAGCGCGCAAATGATGGATTTCGAGATCTTCATCCTGCTCGTGCTGCTATCGACCCATCTGCTGGCGTTCTGGACCGGCTGGGTGGTGCGCGACGCTCATCGCGGCGAGAACAGCGGCAGCCCCGGCTGATCGGCGCCGGGCGGCGATTTGACCTTGCCGCCACCGAAGCTTAGCCTTCCGACCCCGTGCAGCGGCGTTCGGAGGACTCATCGAGATGCCGGCTTCGGTCCCCTCGGCCAAGAGCCGCGCCGGCTTGAACAGCGCCCATCGATTGAAGATCGG
>DATEKH010000262.1:0-26291 GCA_035277525.1 Allostellaceae bacterium | reverse complement strand
GCGTCAGCGGGCGAGAACCGCGCTTGGCGATGCGGCAGGCCCATCGATCGTCCGCACCCGCGCGGCCGGCAGCTCGATCTCGATTTCCAGCCGCGAGATGCGCTCGCCGCGCTGCAGCCGCATCTGCACCTTGTCGCTCGCGACATCGGCGTAGTTGCGGATAACGTCGAGTATGTCGCGCTGCAGCCGCGGCAGGTAGTCCGGCTGCGCGCGGTCCTGCCGCTCATGGGCGAGGATGATCTGGAGCCGGTCCTTGGCGGTTTGCGCGGAGCTGCGGGCCTCGGGGCGGCGCAGAAATCCGAACAGGTTCATGCCGTCCTCCACAGGAGGCGCTGCAGGAAGCTGCGGCGCTCGGGACCCAAGACGCGCATCTCGATCTGCTCGCCCATCAGTCGCGAGACCGCATCGGCATAGGCCGTGCCGGCATTGGAATTCTCGCTGAGAATGACCGGCGTTCCGACATTCGACGCGCTCAACACCGTCGGGCTCTCGGGCACGATGCCGAGGAGCGGAATGGAGAGGATCTCGAGAACGTCCTCGACCTTCATCATGTCGCCTCTCGCGACGCGCTCGGGATCGTAGCGCGTCAGCAGGAGATGGGGCTGGACCGGCGCCTCGCCTTTCTCGGCGCGGCGCGTCTTGCTCGAGAGCAGGCCGAGCACACGGTCGCTGTCGCGCACCGATGAGACTTCGGGGTTGGTGACGACCACCGCTTCGTCGGCGAAATACATGGCGAGGTGCGCGCCGCGCTCGATCCCCGCAGGGCTATCGCACAAGATGTAGTCGAACTCGTTGCGCAGCTCGTCGATCACCTTCTCGACGCCGTCGCGAGTGAGCGCGTCCTTGTCGCGGGTCTGCGAGGTCGGCAGGATCGACAGGTTGTCGAGCCGCCGATCCTTGATGAGGGCCTGCTTGAGCTTGGCATCGCCCTGGATGACGTTGATGAAGTCGAAGACGACGCGGCGCTCGCACCCCATCACCATGTCGAGATTGCGCAGGCCGACGTCGAAATCGATGACGACGGTTTTCTTGCCGCGGAGCGCAAGGCCGGCGCCGAGCGCGGCGGTCGAGGTGGTCTTGCCGACCCCTCCCTTGCCCGATGTAATGACGATGATCTTGGCCACGCCGCGATCTCTCCTCTCAGCTGTTGGACATCTATTTCAGCGGCTCGACGCGCAGCGTGCCGCTATCGAGGAACGCTTGAACGCGCTGGCGGCGAAGCGACGGATCGATCGCGTCGCTGAGCTTGTAGAAGCCGGCGATCGCGATCAGCTCCGCTTCGAGCCCCTGGCAGAAAATGCGGGCTGCGCTGTCCCCATGCACGCCGGCAAGCGCGCGCCCGCGCAATGCGCCGTAGACGTGGATGTTGCCGCGGGCGATGAGCTCGGCGCCGGGGCTCACGGAGGCGACGACGACGAGATCGCCGCGCTCGGCGAAAATCTGCTGTCCCGAACGGACGGGATCGGTGACGAGCAGCGCAGAGCCGGTCGAAGAGGCGATCGGCGCTTCGCGGACCGGCGCCACCTTGTGCTCGCTCGCCTTGGCCGCCCTGCTCTTGTTATCCGCTTTCGGCGTTTCATCCGGTTTCGCCGCGGGCGCGCGCTTGCTGGTATCGGGCAGCACGTCGGTACCGCCGAGGAGCGTGATGAGGCCGGCGTGCAGCGCCGCCTTGTTCTGCTCGATCGTGCCGTTCTGCACCCCGATCAGCGTGATCTTGCGGTTGCGCATTTCGCGGGCGAGGCCGATGAAATCGAAGGATGGGCCGATTTCCGCCGCCTGGTCGAGATCGAGCACGAACGGCGCGTTTGCGTAGAAATGCGGCGTCTGCGCCAGCATCGTATCGACCGCCGCGAAGAACGCGGCATCGGGAGCGCGCGCCATCTGCAACACGATCGCCGTGAAGAACCGGCCTCGGACCTGGAACGGAGCAACGCTCGTGCGTCGCGCGCCCGTGCCGACGTCCACTCGCTGCGAACTAGTCATTATTCATACTGGGCGTGCACGAATTCTCGACGTCAACAGAGTCCTGTCTATCCGAAGTCGCATCGATGATGCTACTTGCTTGTCAGACGAGGTGTGGCATTTCTGTGGCGGAGCCGGAATCGCCCGATGATTTGCGAAAAGCGGCGGAGATCCGCCGCATCTTCGCAGGCGGCACGGCCCATGCGGCGCGCATGGCTCGCCTTTTTCACGCATCCGAATGATGATGGCGGGTGCGCGCGACGCGCGGCGCGGCGATTCGCGCCGAGTCGCGATCGGCCCTTCGCGGACAGCGGCCTCGGGATTCTCTCTCGTTACATTATTTTCGAATTGACAGGGATGATGCCCTCGAAGCGAGCGTAGCATGAGTAACGCGGCTGAGCGTTACGCTGCTGAGCCGCCAAGTGCCCGCCTACCCCGGTGTTCATCGAACGCGTCGGAGGAGGTGTGCCCATGCAAGCATCAATCAACGGTCCTCGACATGCTGTGCGGCGGGACACGCCCTTGGCGCGTGCCGCGTGCCGTCATGGCACCCTCTTGGCGATCAGCAGTGTGGCGCTGGCGCTCATCGGCGCGTCGAGCCTGGCGGCGGAAGAGCGCGGTCGCGCGCCAGAGGGCATCCACACCCAGCTGGCAGAAGATCGCGATCAAACTCGGGATCACGATCGAGATCGGAAGCTGAGGGGTATCCACAAGATCGAGCATGTCATCATCATCATGCAGGAGAACAGGTCCTTCGATAGCTACTTCGGCACTTTCCTGGGCGCCGAGGGCATTCCCATGTCGGATGGCCAGCCGACGGTTTGCGTTCCCGATCCCAAGACGGGCAATTGCGTCGCCCCCTTCCACGATCCGGCCGATGTGAATGGCGGCGGTCCGCATGGCGCGTCCAACGCGGTCGCGGACATCGACGGGGGCAAGATGGACGGCTTCATTGCCGAAGCCGAGAAGGCTGCGCGGGGCTGCGTCGATCCCACAAATCCGGCTTGCACCAATTCCAGCACGCCGGACGTCATGGGCTATCACGATGCGCGCGAGATCCCGAATTATTGGGCTTACGCCAAGGCATTCGTGCTCCAAGATCATATGTTCGAGCCGAATGCCTCGTGGAGCTTGCCGGAGCATCTCTTCCAAGTGTCGGAGTGGTCGGCCTTTTGCCCGCAACGTGACGAGCCGAGCGCCTGCGTCAATGCCTTGCAAAATCCGGGCTTGCCGCCGGATTTTAACCTCGCCAAAGGCCAGCCCCCCAGGAAGCCGCCGATCTACGCCTGGACCGATCTCACCTACCTCTTACACAAGCACTTTGTGAGCTGGGGCTACTACGTCGTCGAGGGAACCGAGCCCGATTGCGACGACGACGAGGCGTTGTCCTGCACGCCGGTCCAGCAAAACGCCAAAACACCCGGCATATGGAATCCCTTGCCCTTCTTCGACACGGTTCGAAACGATGGTGAGCTCGCGAATATCCAGTCGATCGCGAATTTTTACCAGCAAGCACGGGACGGAACGCTGCCCGCGGTCGCCTGGGTGGTTCCATCCGGACCTGTCAGCGAGCATCCGCCCGCCGCCGTCAGCGCCGGGCAATCCTATGTGACGAGTCTCATCAACGCGGTTATGGAGAGTCCCAACTGGGATAGTACGGCGATCTTCCTGGCGTGGGACGATTGGGGCGGATTCTACGACCATGTCGTGCCACCCAATGTCGATGAGAACGGCTATGGTCTTCGCGTTCCCGGCCTGGTGATCTCGCCCTATGCCAAGCGCGGTTACATCGATCATCAGACGCTCAGCTTCGATGCCTATGTGAAGTTCATCGAGGACGACTTCCTCGACGGGCAGCGACTCGATCCAAGTACCGACGGCAGACCGGACCCGCGTCCCACCGTGCGTGAGGACGTCCCCCTGCTGGGCGACCTTCGAAAGGACTTCGATTTCGATCAACGGCCGCGTCACCCCGTAATCCTGCCTGTTCATCCCGAGGCCGGCACGTCGTCGGAGCCGTGACGCCGACCATTTATTGTCGTCAGTGCTATTGGAGCGGGTGCGCTCAGCTCTTCGCGGGCAGCGGGTCGGGCCGAAGCTCGCTGGCTTGCGGCCCCGCTCGGCGCTCGAGCCACCCCCTTTGGCGGATCGCCGGGAGAAAAGTCTGGCTCACCGGCACTTTGACGCCATTGGTCAGCACCAGGAAGGTGCGATTGCCGTCTTGCTCGACGGAAGCAACCGCGCGTTCCGCCACCCAATAGGAGCGATGAACCTGCTGTCCCGGCATCGGGCGCAGCTCCGCCAAGGCATCTGAAAAGCGAAAGAGAATGAGGTCGCTGCCGCGGTCGGTGACGATTCGGAGATAATGGTCTTCGGTGGCGATGCAGAGGAGCTCGGTGCCGAGCTTCGGCGGTATCCGGCGCAGAAACGGCGAGGCCGCGGCAGGGGAAGGTGTTCCGCTCGCAGCCGTCGAGATCGGATGACGCTCCTCCGGCGCGGCAGCCGGCGCCGGTTCCGTCGCATCGGCAGGCTTGGGCGCCCTCGTCGCGCGAATGAGAGACCAGGGGATCGAGATCACGGCTCCCAAGACCAGCACGGAAACATAAATTTCGCCGAGCGCGGCGGGCGTGATGGGCGGCACCCGGATGAAGATCGTGTTGAGCGCGATGACAATGAATGTGCTCGGCACCGCATTGATGAGCGTGCCGGTCATGGCTTGAACCGGAACCGGCCAGGACGCGCTTGGCGGCGTCTGCTCAAGGCGCCTAATGATCAGATGGGCCGGAATGCCGATCGACAACATCGCCAAGGTCCAAAACGCGATGCGGCTCGGCAAAGCGAGACTGGTATAGGTCCCATAGGGGCCGATCCAGCCCAAAGCCAGCCCCAACAGGATCAGCACCGCGACTCCGCTAAGGCGCTGGGCGAGAATGCTCATTTCACGAAGCGCCAAACCGGTTTCGCGAAACGCGGGCGGCGTCCGCGAAATTCCACACCGCATTCACGTAACCCGCCTCGCCACGCCCCGGCGATGAGCGCAGCTTTGGCCGTGCCGCCATCGATCACAAGCGGCGCATCGAAGGACAGGACCATGGAACGGATTTCGCTCATCGCGCTCGCCGGCATGATGGCACTGGGCATAGCGACGGCGCAAGCCGCGACGATACCGGTGCGCGCCATCCTCATCGGAACCCCCTGGTGGGTTTGGGGGCTGCTCGCGCTGCTCGCCTATAACGGGTTCGCCCTATCCAAGCCCCGTTCGCTGCCGCTCTGGCGGTTGTTGATCCAGCCCGCGATCTTCATGGGCTGGGGCACGATCAGCCTCGCGCTCGGCGTTCGATCGGGCCCGATCCTCGCACTCGATTGGCTCGCTTTCGCCGCGGCCGGCGGCGCCTTGGCATGGGCGACGCGCGCCGATCCCTGGTCGATCGATCGCGCGCGCGGCTTGGTGCGCATTCCCGGCGGCATGCTGCCGCTCATGCGCAGCCTCGCGATTTTCGCGGCGAAATACGCCCTGGCGGTCGCAGCCGCGCTGCATCTGGGATCGCCCGCCGGATTGCGCCTTCTCGATATGGCGGTCTCGGGCGCCAGCGCGGGCTATTTCGCCCTCTGGGCCGGCCAGCTTGTCATCGCCTATCGCCGCCAACCCATCGCCGCGGCGCTCATCGCGCCAAGGAAAGGAGCCACGCCATGAGTCGCACGGATGCGCCGATGACCGAGTTGATGAAGGGGCCGGTGGTCGAGCTCCGCGCCGTCTCGAAGACCTATGTGGTTGGTGCGGTCGCGGTGCCGGCCCTAAAGAAGATCAGCTTCGCCATTCCACGCCAGCGCTTTTCCGTGATCGTCGGCCCGTCGGGGAGCGGCAAGACCACGCTCCTCAACCTGATCGGCTGTCTTGATTCGGCGAGCGAAGGATCGATCGCGATTGCCGGGCAGGATGTCGGCGCGCTCGACGACAATGCGATCTCGGATTTCCGCGCGCAGAATGTCGGCTTCATCTTCCAGAACTTCAGCCTCGTCCCGGTCCTGACCGCTTATGAGAATGTCGAGTATCCGCTTTTGCTGCTCGGTGTCGCGGCAGGCGAGCGGCGGGACCGGACCGCGGCGATCATCGAAGCGGTCGGGCTGGCGGACCGGGCCAAGCAGCGTCCCAATCAGCTGAGCGGCGGGCAAAGACAGCGCGTCGCGATTGCGCGCGCGCTTGTCAAGGAGCCGGCTTTCGTCCTCGCCGACGAACCGACCGCCAATCTCGATTCGGCGACCGGCGCGGCCATCATCGATCTCATGCGGCGCATGCAGCAGGAATACGCGACCACCTTCGTGTTCTCGACGCACGATCCGCAGCTGATGTCGCATGCCGACGAAACCTTCCGGATTCGCGACGGCGCGCTGATCGAGCACGTCACCCGCGGAGACGCGCGATGATTTTGAAGCTCGCTTTTCGGAATATTTTCCGCAACACGCGGCGCTCGCTGACGACGCTTTCGACCATCGCGATCGGCGCCGCCGCCGTGCTCGTCTTCGGCGCCTATGTCACCTACATCAAGCTCGCCGTCGAAACCAATGCGGTGCAGCGCACGGGGCATTTCCAGGTCTTCCGCAAGGGCTATTTCGATTTCGGCACCGGCAACCCCGCCGCCTGGGGCATCGACCATTACAAGACAGCGCTCGCGCTCGTCCGCGACGATCCCGTGCTGAAGCCGATGACCGCGGTGGTGACGCCGATCCAGAATCTCGCGGGCATCGCCGGCAATTTCGCGAACGATGCGTCGAAGACGTTCTTCGGCGTCGGCTTCGTGCCCTCCAATCGCGACAGGATGAAACGCTGGGACGAGTACGGCACCGGCTCGCAAGGGTTGCAGCATTCGGGAATGAGCAACGACGATCCCACGCGCGGCCTCGTCGGCATCGGCGTCGCCCGCATTCTTGGGCTTTGCGCGCCGCTGCATCTCGACAATTGCCCGCCGGCGCCAAAGCAAGCCGCGGCCGAGCCGGCGGGCTCGCCCCTCCCCGCAGGCATCGCGGCGCTCGCCGCCAGCGACACGCCCGGCGATCACGGTGCGAGCGATGGCGCGCCGAGTATCGATCTCCTTGCCGCCACCGCCGGCGGGGCGCCGAACGTCGTCACCTTCAAGATCGCCCATGTCGAAGCGCAGCCCTTCAAGGAGCTCGACGACAATTATGTCGGCATGAATCTCGGCCTGGCGCAGCAGCTCGTCTATGGCCGCGGCGAGCACAAGGTGACGGGGATCGTGCTGCAATTGAAGCGCAGCGAGGATGTGCCAGCGGCGCGCGCGCGTCTCACGACTCTCATCGCCGAGAAGAAGCTCGACCTCGAGATACGCGATTTCACCGCGCTGACGCCCGAATACAACCAGATCATCGGCCTCTTCGGCTCCATCTTCTCGTTCATCTCCGTCATCATCGGCATCGTCGTTTTGTTCACCGTGGCGAACGCCATGGGCATGAGCGTCGTCGAGCGCACCGAGGAAATCGGCACCACGCGCGCGCTCGGCGTGCGCCGCTCCGGCATCAGGCGGCAGTTCCTGGTCGAAGGCGCGCTGCTCGGCGTGATTGGCGCCACCGCCGGCGTGCTGCTCGCCTATGCCGCATCCCATGGCGTCAATGGCGCGGGCATCACCTGGACGCCGCCCGGCGCGGTCCAGCCCGTGCCGTTGCGGCTTTACATGGACGGCGCCTGGGGGCTGATCGCCGGAACCTGGCTCGGCCTCACCGTTGTGGCGACAATCGCCGCTTTCGTCCCGGCGCATCGCGCCGCGCGGATGAAAGTCGTCGATGCGCTGCGGCATGTATGAGCGGAGGCTCTCATGAACAATCGGATTGTCCGCCTCGTCGTGCTCGCGCTCTCTGGCGCGATCGCGACGACGGCGCAGGCGCAAACGCCGACTCCCGCCGATAGCCTCACGGCGCAGCAGATCGTCGCTGCGGCCGATCGCGTGCGCAATCCCGGCAAGCCGTTCCGCCTGACCTCGACCTTGACCGAATATGTCGGCGGCCGGGCGCGCGATCAGGTCGTGCTCGTCATCTATTCGCGCGAGGACCCAGCGACCAAGGCCTATCGCAATCTCGTCCGCTATGCGCAGCCGCCGCGCGACGCCGGCAAGCTCGTGTTGCTCGACGCATCGAACCTCTGGTTTTACGACCCCGCCTCGAAAGCGAGCGTGCGTATCTCGCCGCAGCAGCGCCTCACCGGCCAAGCCTCGGACGGCGACGTGTTGACGGTCAATTATGCGCGCGACTATCGGGCGACGATCATCGGCCGCGAAACCCTGCGAGACTCCGACCACAAGGACAGCGATTGCTGGCATCTCGATCTCAAAGCGGCGACGCAAGACGCGGTCTACAACCACGTCGAATATTGGGTCGAGCGCGGCACGTTTCGCGCCGTGAAGGGCAAGTTCTACGCGGATAGCGGCCGGCTCCTGAAGATCGCCTATTTCGCCAAGAACCAAAACCAGCTTGGCGGCGTTCGCCCAACCGAAACCATCCTCATCGACGCGGTCGATTCCAATCTCGTCACCACGATCGCATCGAGCGACTACCGCTTCCAGACCATTCCGGACGCCTGGTTCCAGCGCGATTACCTGCCGCGGCTCAAGGACGAATGATCCGGACCATCGTCATCACCGCCGGCTTGCTGTGGCTCGCCGGCACGAACCTCGCCCACGCCGACGAGAACAATGATCTCAACCTCATTCCGGGCGCGATCAACAACGAAGCCGCGCCGCCGGCCGCGCCAGCGACTCCCGCGAGGCACGGGAAGTTCTACCTCGAGGATGCGATCACGGGCTCGTCGCTGCGGGGCGGGCTGGTCGTGCCCTTTCCGCCGCCGCCGATCGCGAATTGGCAAAACCGGGCGAGCCTCGATGCGCTCGACAGCTGGAGCCTCGGTCATGATCTTCGCGCGACGCTGAGCGATCGGCTCAATGTGGTCGCGGAAAACGGGGTCGACTTCGTCTCGCGCCAGACGCTGCGCAACGATCTCCGCGAGGGCTATCTCACCTGGGAACCGGTGGCGCGCAACTTCCTCGAAGCCGGCCGCATCAATGTGCGGAACGGGATCGCGCTCGGCTTCAACCCGACCGATTTCTTCAAGACCCAAACCGCCGTCGGCCAGCCTTCGCTCGATCCGTCCGTCATACGCGAAGACCGGCTCGGCACCGTCATGCTGCGCGGCCAAGCCATTTGGACCGGCGGCGCGGCGAGCCTCGCCTTCGCACCGAAGCTCGGCGAGCCGGCGCCCATCACCGATAGGTCGCGGCTCGGCATCGACCCGCTCATCGAGCGAACCAATTCCGCGGACCGATTCCTCGCCACAATCGAATTGGGTGTCGCCGATCTCGGCCCGCAGGCGCTCGTCTATCACGAGGGCAGCAAAACCCGATTCGGGCTCAACCTCTCGCACCCCATCGGTCAGAGCGTCATCGCCTATGCGGAAGCGAGCACCGGCGAAGAGCCAAATTTGATCACCGCAGCCATTGCCTATGGCAAGAAGACCGGCGTGCTACCGGAATCGGCGCCGATCTTGCCGCCAACCAACCCGGCGACGCATTGGCGCTCGGATTTCGTCGCGGGCGCGTCGTGGACGCCGGTCGGCAAGCTGACCTTCAATGCCGAATACCACTTCCACCAGGCAGGGCTCACAAGCCGCGACTGGCGAAACTGGTTCGCGATCGGCGGCGCCAATCCCAGCATTCGCGGGATCAGCAACGAGCTCTGGTATATCCGCGGTTTCGCCAACGCCGAGCAGGAGCCGGTGACACGGCAACAAGCGTTCTTCCGCGCGGATTGGACCGATGCCTTCATCGCCGATCTCGAGCTGACTGCGATCGCCTTCGTCGATCTCTACGACGGCTCGACGCTGACCCAGCTCGCCGCCCAGTATTATTTGTCGGATGCTTGGACCATCAGCGGCTACATCAGCGCCAATCTCGGCGGCAAGCGCACCGAGCGAGTTAGCTTTCCGCAAGCAGCGAGCGCCACGCTCTCGCTGCGGCGCTATTTCTGAGGAGATACATTAAACATCAGAGATTGAAAGATAATTTTTATGTGTCCATGATCGATGACTTTTCTAATTGTCAACGATCGATGACATCGCTACTATGTCACCGAACGGTGACATTGGTGCTTTATGCTGATACGGACACCTGCCGATTTGGGCGCCGTCATTCGCGAGCGCCGGAAGGAGCTCAAGCTCGGCCAGGCCGAGCTCGCACGCCGCATTGGCACGAGCCGCCAATGGATCGTAGGCGTCGAGCAGGGCCGGGCGCGCGCAGAGCTGGGTTTGGTGCTCCGCGCTTTGGACGCTTTGGACATCCGCCTCGATTCAGGTGTCACCCCGCCCCGCAAAGCTGCTCCCGATCTCGACGCGATCGTCGCCTCAGCCCGGAAAGGTCGCAAGTGACAGACGAACTCATCACCCTGCTGGGCGGCCAAATTGCGGGCCGCATCCGACCGCGGAAGGGTGGGCGCTTGAGCTTTATCTACGAGCAGTCCTGGCGCGAGGCTGACGACGCGTACCCCTTGTCTCTCTCCATGCCGCTCGCCGCGCGTGAGCATGAGCACGAGACAGTTGAAGCTTTCTTGTGGGGCCTTCTACCCGATAACGAACAGATCCTCGACCGCTGGGCTCGCAAGTTTCAGGTGTCGCCCCGTAACGTCTTCGCTCTCATCAGCCACGTAGGCGAGGATTGTGCCGGTGCAGTGCAATTCGTGTCGCCCGAACGGCTTCCGACCATTCAGAGCGGCGCGGCCGATCAGACCGAGCGGCTCACCGCCAACGACATCGCCGAGCGGTTGCGGGTACTGCGGGAAGATCATGCCGTCTGGCGACTGCCGCATGATACGGGACAGTTTAGTCTCGCAGGAGCGCAACCAAAAACGGCGCTGATCTTCGAGAACGACCGCTGGGGAATTCCAAGCGGCCGAATACCGACTACTCACATCCTGAAGCCGCCCACCGGGCAATTCAGCGGCCACGCCGAGAACGAGCATATCTGTCTCGCCCTGGCGCGCGCTTGCGGATTGCCGGTCGCACTCTCGACGGTCATGCGTTTCGAGAACGAGATTGCAATTGTCGTGGAGCGCTACGACCGTATTCGCTCCGGCAACCAGATCCTTCGCGTGCATCAGGAGGATATGTGCCAAGCTCTCGCAATCATGCCGACTCGCAAATACCAGAGCGAAGGCGGGCCGGCGATCGGGGAGATCGTCGAGCTGCTTCGTATCTATTCAAGCGCCCGCGATGAAGACATAAGGACTTTCGTCCAAGCCGTCGGCTTCAACTGGCTTATTGCTGGCACTGACGCTCACGCGAAGAATTACTCGCTTCTGATCAGCGGGCAACCGCGCGTGCGGCTCGCGCCACTCTACGACATCGCCAGTATTCTCCCCTATGAGCAGTTCGACGTTCAGAAGGTGAGGTTCGCGATGAAGGTAGGAGGCGAGTATAGGCTTCGCGATATCGGGCTGCGACAATGGAAAAAATTAGCGCGCGAGATTCGCTTCGATGACGATGAACTCGTGACCACCTTGCGAATTATGGCGCGGCAATTGCCTGATCAGGTCAGCACGACGGCCGCCCGAGCCCATGAAGAAGGATTGGACAAGCTGATCATCAATCGTTTGGCGGCGGCTCTGAAAGAGCGGGCCGTGACGTGTCAGAAGGCTTTAACGAGCATTGAAAAATGACGAACGGTGCGGCGAGAGATCCGCACGAGCGCCCTGTCCGTCCGCGAGTCGCAGCACGACCAATTCCGCGCCTTCGACAACCAGCGCGCCAATCGAAAAATTGATCCTATCGACAATGCCATCGATCGGGGCAGTGATCGCGAGCTCCATCTTCATGGCCTCGATCTGCATCAGGACCTGCCCCCGCTTCACGCCCATGCCCGGCTTGACGAGGATGGCGCTGATCTTTCCAGGCATGGGCGCGACGACCTTCCCGGCGGATCCCTCGGCGCGATGCACTGGGACGAGCGGATCGAGATAAGTGAGGCGCCAGGTCGCGACCGAAAGCACCACCCAGATCTCGGCGCCGGATTGCAGCGTTGCGGCTTCGATCCGATCGTTATCGAGATCGATCGCGAGATCGCCGCGCGCGGTCCGCTCAACCGTCGCCGTCACGGCGCGCCCCTCGCTCTCGCAGCGAAAGCGCTTGTCGGCGTAGCGAAGACCGAGCTCGCGAACCCCAAGCGCATCGCGAAAGCGAAACCGCTGCCCCGCTTCGCCGACAAGGCGCCAGAAATCATGTTGCCGCCAGGGCGAGTGACGATCGGTTGGCGCTTGCACTGACGATGCTTTGAGCAAGAACGCGAAGGTTGCGGCGACGAGCGCCTCGAACGGCGCCGCCGCGGCGGGGAGCAAGTCCGCGTTGTGCCGCGCGATAAACCCGGTGTCTTGCGCGGCTTGCCCAAAGGCGGGGTGAGAAACGATGCGCAGGAGGAAATCCCGGTTGCTCGCTATCCCTGCAAGCTTCGTTTGCGCGAGCGCGGCTTGCAGCCTTTGCACAGCCTCCGTCCGGTCCTTGCCCCAAGCGATGAGCTTGGCGATCAGCGCATCGTAGAAGGGCGAAATGGTGTCGCCCTCGCGCAGCCCGGTCTCGACCCGAAGCTCCGGCGTCTCGGCCGGCAGGCGCAATAGCGCGAGTTTGCCGGCGGCTGGAAGAAAACCGTGAGCCGGGTCCTCGGCATAGAGCCGCGCCTCGACTGCATGGCCTTGGCGGCGAATGGCGTTCTGCCCGAGCGGCAGGGCCTCGCCCGCGGCTATGCGAATCTGCCATTCGACCAGATCGAGACCCGTGATCATCTCGGTGGCGACATGCTCGACCTGCAGGCGCGTGTTCATCTCGATGAAATAGAAATTTCTCCCCGCCGCGACGAACTCGATCGTTCCGGCGCCGAGGTAATCGACGGCGCGCGTCGCCTTGATCGCGAGTTGGCCGAGCGTTTGCCGTTGCTTCTCGCTCAAGCCCGGTGCCGGCGCTTCTTCGATGAGCTTTTGGTATCGGCGCTGGATCGAACAGTCGCGCTCGAAGAGATGCACCACCTCGCCATGGCTGTCGGCGAAGATTTGGACTTCGATATGCCGCGGATCGGCGAGATACTTTTCGAGAAGGAGGCGGTCGTCGCCAAAGGCCGCGGCCGCCTCGCGCCGCGCCGAGGCGAGCGCCGGCTGGAGATCGGCTTCCTTGGCGACAACGCGCATGCCCTTGCCGCCGCCGCCCGCCGAGGCCTTGATCAGAACCGGATAGCCGATGGCGTGCGCCTCGGCTCTCAGACGATCATCGCCCTGCTCGGCGCCGTGATAGCCGGGCACGAGCGGCACGCCGACCTTTTCCATCAGGGCCTTGCTCGCCGCCTTTGAGCCCATGATGCGGATCGCTTCCGCTGGCGGGCCGATGAAGACGAGGCCTGCCGCCGCGCATGCGCTCGCGAAATCGGCGCTTTCGGAGAGGAAGCCGTAGCCAGGATGGATCGCCGCGGCACCGCTCCGCTGCGCCGCCGCGATGATGCGCGGTATGCTGAGATAGCTCTCGCCCGCGGGCGACGGGCCGATCTCGAGCTCCTCATCCGCCAGTGTCGTGTGCAGCGCGCCGGAATCCGCCTCGGAATAGACCGCCACCGTCTTGATGCCCAGACGCCGCGCCGTGCGGATGACGCGACAGGCAATCTCGCCGCGATTGGCAATCAGGATCTTGCCGAACATTACATTCGGAAGACGCCAAAATCGGTCTTGGCGACCGGCGCGTTGAGCGAGGCCGAGATGGCGAGCGCCAGCACGCGGCGCGTCTCGGCCGGGTCGATGATCCCGTCATCCCAAAGCCGCGCACTGGCATAATAGGGATGCCCCTGAGTCTCATATTGGGCGCGGAGCGGCGCCTTGAATGCCTCCTCATCCGCCGCGCTCCAGCTCTCGCCGCGCGCCTCGAGATTGTCGCGCCGCACCGTAGCGAGAACGCTCGCCGCCTGCTCGCCGCCCATCACCGAGATCCGCGCATTGGGCCACATGAAGAGAAAGCGCGGGTCGTATCCCCGGCCGCACATGGCGTAGTTGCCGGCGCCGAAGCTGCCGCCGATGATCACCGTGAACTTCGGCACCGCCGCGCAAGCGACCGCCGCAACCATCTTGGCGCCGTCTTTGGCGATCCCGCCCGATTCGTATTTCCGACCGACCATGAAGCCGGTGATGTTCTGGAGGAAGACCAGCGGGATACCGCGCTGGGCGCACAGCTCGACGAAATGTGCGCCTTTGAGCGCGCTTTCCGAAAAGAGCACGCCGTTGTTGGCGACGATCCCGACGGGATAGCCCCAGAGCCGCGCGAAGCCCGTGACGAGAGTCGAGCCATAGAGCGCTTTGAATTCATCGAACTCGCTGCCATCGGTGAGGCGCGCGATGATTTCATGCACGTCGTAAGCCTTGCGCGGATCGCCCGGCACGATGCCGTAGAGGTCGTGCGCGTCGTAAAGCGGCTCGCGCGGCTCGGCGATGTCGAGCGTCACGCGCTTCACTTGGTTGAGATTGGCGATGATCCGCCGCGTGATCCCGAGCGCTTCGCCGTCGTTTCCCGCGAGATGATCGGCGACACCGGAAACGCGGGCATGGAGCTCCGCGCCGCCCAGCTCCTCGGCTGTCACGGTCTCGCCCGTTGCCGCCTTCACGAGCGGCGGACCGCCCAGGAAGATCGTTCCCTGATCGCGCACGATAACGCATTCATCCGCCATCGCCGGGACATAGGCGCCGCCCGCCGTACAAGAGCCCATCACCACCGCAACCTGCGGAATGCCGGCGGCGGACAGCGTCGCCTGATTGTAGAAGATGCGGCCGAAATGATCGCGATCGGGAAACACTTCGTCTTGGCTCGGCAGGAACGCGCCGCCCGAATCGACCAGGTAGATGCACGGCAGATGGTTCTGCCGCGCGATTTCCTGCGCCCGCAGATGCTTCTTGACCGTGATCGGATAATAGGTGCCGCCTTTCACCGTCGCGTCGTTGGCGACGATGACGCATTCGCGTCCCGCGACGGGACCGATTCCGGTGATGATGCTGCCCGCGGGCACGTCGTCTGCGTAAACGCGGTAACCGGCGAGCGGCGAGAATTCGAGGAAGGGCGCTCCCGCATCGATGAGCGCCTCGACGCGATCGCGCGGCAAAAGCTTGCCGCGGCCGAGATGGCGCTGACGCGCGGCCTCGCCGCCGCCCAGGGCAATTCGCGCCAGATGACCTTGCAAATCGGCGACGAGGCTGCGCATCGCCGCGGCGTTTTCAGCAAAGCTCTCCGCGTTGCGGTCGATCGCGGTCTTGAATGGCTCCGCCATGCGCTCAGCCCGTCTCGTTGAAGATCTCGCGCCCGATCAGCATGCGCCGGATCTCCGAGGTCCCGGCGCCGATTTCGTAGAGCTTGGCGTCGCGCAACAAGCGGCCGGTCGGGGATTCGTTGACGTAACCCGTTCCGCCGAGCGCCTGGATGGCCTGGAGCGCCATTTGGGTCGCATTCTCGGCCGCGTAGAGGATGGCGCCGGCCGCATCCTTGCGCGCGACCCGGCCGCCATCGCAGGCGCGCGCCACCGCATAGACGTAAGCGCGGCTGGCGCTCAACGTGGTGTACATATCCGCGAGCTTGCCCTGCATCAGCTGGAATTCGCCGATCGGCTGACCGAACTGTTTGCGCTCATGGAGATAGGGAATCACGACATCGAGGCAGGATTGCATGATCCCAAGCGGACCGGCGGCAAGCACCGCGCGCTCGTAATCGAGCCCGCTCATCAACACCGTCACTCCCCCGTTGACCGCGCCCAGTACATTCTCCTCCGGGACCTCGCAATCATCCAAGAGAAGCTCCGAGGTCGGCGAGCCGCGCATGCCAAGCTTATCGAGCTTTTGTGCCGCCGAGAATCCTTTCATTCCCTTCTCGACGATAAAAGCGGTGATCCCGCGCGCGCCGGCCTGCGGGTCGGTCTTGGCATAGAGGATGACGGTATCGGCATAAGGGCCATTCGTGATCCACATTTTGCGGCCGTTGAGGACCCAGCAGCCGTCCTTTTTCTCGGCGCGACTCGTCATGCCGACGACATCGGAGCCGGCGCCGGTTTCGCTCATGGCGAGCGCGCCGACATGCTCGCCGCTGATGAGCTTCGGCAGGTAGCGCCGCTTCTGGGCCGGCGTTCCGGCGCGGCGGATCTGATTGACGCAGAGGTTGCTGTGCGCGCCATAGGAGAGGCCCACCGCGCCCGAACCCCGGCTTACCTCCTCCATCGCGACGACATGGGCGAGGTAGCCCATCCCGGCTCCGCCCCATTCTTCTTCCACGGTGATGCCGAGCAACCCGAGGGCGCCCATTTTCGGCCAGAGGTCGCGCGGGAATTCATCCTGTCGGTCGATCGCATCCGCGCGCGGCGCTATCTCGGCTTCGGTGAAGCCCCGCACCGATTGGCGCAACATGTCGATCTCGGGACCAAGATCGAAATCGAGCCCTCGTTGATCGTTGCGCAAATCAACTCTCCTCGCCTTGATCGGATCTGCGATGCAGCGGCTTACGCGGCCTGGGCATTGTCGTGGCGCGGGGACATGGTCGGCTGATTGCGGAACTGATTTTCCAACTCCGCCCATTCGCGGTCAAACCGATCGAGCGCTTTCATTTTGACGGGCCCGAAGCCGCGGACCTGATCGGGGAGCGAGGCCAAGGCAATCGCGCAGGCGTAATTTGGCGGTGCGAGTTGTGCGGCGATCAAGGCAAGTCCCTTCTCGTAGGTCGCGATGAGCCGGCGCTCGCGCCGGCGCTCTTTCGTCCAGCCGAAGAGGTCGAGGGGCGTGCCGCGGATTGGGCGCAAAGCCGCGAGCACGCGAAAGACGGGGAGCATCGCGGTGCCGAATGTCATTTTGCGCGGACGCTGAAGGTTGCGATCGAAGCGGGCCAGGAAAGGCGGCGCCAAATGAAAGGAGATCGAGAATGGCCCGTCGAAAGTCTCGTTCAGCCCCGCGCGGAAGGCGGGATCGACAAACAGGCGCGCGACCTCATATTCGTCCTTGTAAGCGAGGATTTTCGCATAATTGATCGCAACGGCGCGAGCGACCTGGTCGCCGGCGCCGAGGCGGGCCTCGCGCTCGGCGATCCGTGCGACGGCTTGCCGGTAGCGTTCGGCAAGCCGCCGATTTTGATAATCGGCCAAATGCCGCGCGCGATGTGCGATGATGTCGGGAACGCTCATCGCTGATAGCGCCGCATGATGCGCCTGCGCTCCAAGCAAAGCCTCGATGCGATCCGGGAAGGCCGTGACATATCGCCCGGCGCGAAACGCGTCGCGGTTGAGCTCGACGGCGACCCCGTTTAATTCGACAGCGCGAAGCAGCGCCGTTTCGCTGACCGGCAGCCATCCCAATTGAAAGGCGCTGCCGATCACCATGAGATTGGCGGCGATGGTGTCGCCGAAAAGTCTCTGCGCAAGTTGATGAAAATCGAGTTTGTAAGCCAGCTGCTGCACGGCCGACTCGATGATCGAGAGCGTTCTCCCCGCACGGAAATCGAAGTCGCGCTCACGGATAAAGCCGGCGACCGGCGTCACATGCGTGTCAATGACGGCCCGCGTCCGCGCCGACGAAATGACATTCCGGCCTTCGCTCGACGCCGCCACGACGAGGTCGGGAGCAAGCAGAAGGTCGGCGCAGCCCGAGGGAATTCTCGGTGCCCGGAGGTCGCCGGGCTTGCGCGCGATCCGCACATGGCTGATGACGGCGCCGCCCTTTTGCGCAAGGCCCGTGACGTCGAGCGCCAGCGCGGCCAAGCCGTCGATATGGGCCGCCATGCCGATAAGGTGCGCGGCGGTGAGGACGCCCGTGCCGCCAACGCCGGTCACGGCGATGTTGTAGGAATCTGCGTCCGAGAGGTTGAGCCGCGGCGGGCTGGGCAGCGGAACATCGGGCACCGAAGCGCCGATGCGTTTTCTTACCATCCCGCCGGTGACGGTGACAAAGGACGGGCAAAAGCCTTTGAGACAGGACAAGTCGGAATTGCAGGCCGATTGGTTGATCGTGCGCTTGCGGCCGAATTCGGTCTCGAGCGGCTCGATCGCGACGCAATTGCTCTGATCCGAGCAATCGCCACAGCCCTCGCAGACCGCGGCATTGATATAGACCCGCGCTTCGGGCGGCGGCGCTTTGCCGCGCACGCGTTTGCGCCGCAGCTCGGTGGCGCAGGTCTGGTCATAGACGAGCGCGGTGCAGCCGGGCTCCTGCCGCAATTCCTCCATGCTGCGGTCGATGGCATCGCGGGTTTGGACGGTCGTGTTCGCAGGCAAGCGCGCATGCGCGTATCGCCCGGGCTCTTTCGAGAGGAGATGGATCTTGCGAACGCCTTCATCCGCGAGCTGATGGACGAGCCGTTCGACGGTCAGATTTCCATCCACCGCTTGTCCGCCAGTCATCGCAACCGCGTCGTTGAACAGAATCTTGTAGGTGATGTTGGCGCCCGACGCGATCGCCTGCCGGATCGCCAGGACGCCGCTATGGAAATAGGTCCCATCGCCCAGATTGGCGAAGATATGAGTCTCGTCGGTGAAGGGTGCGATGCCCATCCAAGGCACGCCTTCGCCGCCCATCTGCGTGAAGGTTTCCGTCCGCTTGTCTGTCCACTGCGCCATGAAATGGCAGCCGATGCCGGCGATAGCGCGGCTCTTCTCGGGGACCCGTGTCGAGGTATTGTGCGGACACCCCGCGCAGTAATGCGGGATGCGGAGCGTCGGCGGCTGATAGCTCGCCAGTCTTGCGCCTCGGCCGCGGACGATTTCAGCACGCGCTTCGAGCGCGCCTCGGATGTCGGCCGGAATATCGATGCGTTGCAGCCGCGCAACCAAGACATCGGCGATCTGCTCGGCCGAGAGCTCGTGGGCAAGCGGCAGACATGGCGCGTCGTTTTCGTCGAATTTACCGACGATGCGCGGGCGCACATCGGAGTGCCAATTGAAGAGATGCTGCTTGATCTGATTCTCGACGATCTCGCGCCGCTCCTCGACGATCAGGATTTCCTTGAGCCCTTCGGAGAAGTCGCGAATACGCACCGGATCGAGCGGCCAAGGCATGCCGATCTTCAGCACCCGCAAACCGATCGATACCGCCATCCCTTCATCGATGCCGAGCAGCGCTAGCGCCTCGCAGACATCGGCGTAAGCCTTGCCGGAAGCAACGATGCCGAATTGCGCGCGCGTCGGGCCGATGACGACACGGTCGACACCATTCGCGCGGCCAAAGGCGATTGCGGCGTAGCCCTTGTAGTTCTGCAGACGATAATCCTGCTGCCAGCGATCATCGGGCCAACGCAGATTGAGGCCGTCGGGCGGCAGCACGAAATCGGTCGGCCGCACGAAGTCGATCGCCTCATCCGCGAGATCGACCGTCGCCGTCGATTCCACGGTGTCGGAGATGACCTTCATCGAGACCCAGCAGCCCGAATAGCGCGACATCGCGAGGCCGAGGAGCCCCATGCGCACGAATTCGTGCACCCCGGACGGATAGAGCACCGGGATGAGGGCCGACATGAAGTCGTGATCGGTCTGGTGCGGGATGGTCGAGGATTTCGCGCCGTGATCGTCGCCGGCGACGCATAGCACGCCGCCATAGCGCGAACTGCCCGCGGCATTGCCATGCTTCAACGCGTCGCCAGAACGATCGACGCCGGGCCCCTTCGCATACCAAATGCCGAACACGCCGTCTTTTCGCGCACCGGGCGAAAGTTGCAGCTGCTGCGTTCCCCAAATCGCGGTGGCGGCCAATTCTTCATTGACCGCGGGCTTCACCACCACGCCGGCCGCGTCGAGATAAGCCTTGGCGCGTTGAAGCTCGAGGTCGTAGCCGCCGAGCGGCGACCCGCGATACCCGGAGACGAACCCGCTGGTGTTGAGTCCGGCGCGGCGGTCGCGCGCGATTTGGATCAGCGGCAGGCGCACCAGCGCCTGAATTCCGCTCATGAAGACGGCGCCCGCGTTCCGCGTGTAAACGTCGCTTAGCGCGATGTCCTCGTTCGGCATCTGCTCCTCCAGCGAACTTTATTGTGGCCCCAGCGTAAGCGAGACCGGCGCGGACGAGGCGCCGTATTCCTGCTCCAAATCGGCCTATATTAGGATGAAACCATTCTCTTCGCCGCGGTTTATGGGATCGTATCCTAAAAGGAGCGCGCCATGGTTGCGGAAATCGACGATTTCGACCGCAGCATTCTGCGGGTCTACCAGCAGGACCCCGGAATATCGATGGACGCGCTCGGCGAAAAAGTCGGCCTCAGTCATACGCCGTGCTGGCGTCGGCTGCGCAAGCTCGAAGAGGCTGGTGTCATCCGCGGCAAGAGCTTGGAGCTCGATCGCGAAGCCCTGGGCCTTAGCGTGGTTGTCATTGTGCAGCTCCGATTGCGTCAGCACGACGAGCAGACGCTTCTCGATTTCGAGGCCGGAGTCCAGCGCCAGCCGGAGATTGTCGATTGCTATTCCGTGGCCGGCGACCACGATTATTTTATGAAGGTGGTTTGCGGCGACGCCAAGGATTACGAGCGTCTCTTGAAGAAGACGCTGCTGCATCTGCCGGGCGTCGTTTCGGTCAACTCGCATTTCTGCTTGAACGAGGTCAAGCACACGAGCCGTCTGCCTCTCTGAGTTGGCGCCGATGCGCCCCGCTCAGATCGACGATCACGATCCCCCCGCGGCTTGACAGGCGGACCAAGACTGCGGATTATTGTCAGACAAAATAGTCCGGCATGATCCGCATCTTGCCTGGCATTGGCGGCGATGATCGCAAGAGCGGCCGATTTCATTGAACCGTCTACGCTGTCGGATAATCGCTTATCCGCTGGAGGAAATGGGGGTGATCTGATGGTCAAGGCAGGTGTTCGAAAACTGGCCGTCGGTTTGACGGCGTCCGCGCTTTTTCTCTCGGTCGGCGTCCCGGCCTTCGCCGCGGAGAACGAGTTTCCGATCCATGTCATCGTCTCGCTGACGGGGTTGGCGTCCTTCATCGGAAAGCAAGACCAGGTGACGCTCGGCCTCGGCGAAAAGCTCATCAACGCGAGCGGCGGCATCCAGGGCCGCCCGATCAAATTCATCTTCTATGACGATCAGTCGAGCCCGCAAAACGCGGTTCAGCTGCTCAACCAAATCGTGGCGACGAAGCCGTCGGTATTCTTGGGGCCGAACCTCTCCGCCACCTGCAACGCGGTGGCGCCGCTGCTGGCGAACGGCCCGACGGATTACTGCTTGAGCCCTGCGATCGCGCCCGCGAGAGGCGGCTACGTCTTCAGCACCCTGCCGTCGACGAAAGACGCGATCAGCGCGCAGGTGCGTTTCTTTCGCATGAAGGGCTGGAAACGCGTGGCCCTCCTTTCAAGCACCGACGCAACCGGTCAAGACAACGAGCGCGCGACGGACGAGGCGCTCAAACTGCCTGAGAATTCCGACATGCAACTCGTCGAGCGGGCGCATTTCAATCCCGGCGATGTCAGCGTCGTCGCGCAGATGGAGCGTATCAAGGGTGCTCGGCCGCAGGCAATCATGGCTTGGACCGCCGGGACGCCGCTCGCCACCGTTCTCAAAGCCATCCTCCAAGTCGGGCTCGAGATGCCGGTCGCGGTCAATGACGCCAATATGATTTACGCGCAAATGGAGCAATATAAGAGCTTCCTGCCGAAGGAGATGTATATCGCCGCGCCGGAATGGCCGCCGCACGAAGGGGTGTTGCATCTCGACCCCAAGGTTGATGCGGCGCAACAGAAATTCTTCGACGCGTTCAAAGCCGCGGGATTGAGACCCGATGTCGCGCATGTGTCGTCATGGGATCCGATGTTGATCGTGGCGGATGCGCTGAAGAAAGTCGGTCCCAATGCGACCGCCGCCCAGATCCGCGACTATATCGCCAATTTGAAGGGCTATGCCGGGGTTGACGGGCTCTACGACTTCCAAAAATATCCGCAGCGCGGCCTCAGCGAAGATAACGTCGTCGTGACGCGTTGGAGCGCCGAAGCGAATACCTGGAAAGTCGTCAGCAAGCCGACGGGCGTTCCACTCGATTGAACGAGCGAATGGGGCCACGACATGACGAGCTATCCGCGCTTCATCCACCGCACGCTCAACGTCGCGCCGTCCGACTATGAGAAGAAGCTGTCGGGCGCCCTGTTGCAGATTTTGAGCCGGAAGATTCACGACCTTCCGGGCATCGTTGCGGCGCTCAATCAATCGGACGCGAAGGCTGCGGGCGGCCAAGCCTGGACGGAAGAAAGCTTCGCCGTGGAAATGGAGCGCCTCGGGGCCTATCCCAATTGTGTCGGAGCGCCATTGGGCAGCCATCGCGCAGGAATTGTCCCCGCCGGCACGTCGACGCCCGAGCGTCCAATGAAACAGAGCGGGGGGCAAGGCGATGCGCGATAATCGCGAGCGGCGCGACCCTGTCGATCACTTGCTGGCGGCGGGGCTTCGCAACAGGTGGTGGTGCATCGGTCCTTCGGCGATGTTCCAGGATAAGCCGGTGGCGCTGACGCGCCTCGGCGAGGAATTGGTCGGGTGGAGAGGCAGCGATGGCGCGCTCCACCTCGTCGCCGATCAATGTCCGCATCGCGGTGCGGCGCTGTCGCGGGGCCGCGTGATCGACGGGAACGTTGCGTGCCGGTATCACGGCGTGCAGATTGCCGGCGATGGAACGGTGGCCGCCGTCCCCGCTTTGCCCACATGCAATCTCGTCGGGCAAAAACTCGTCAGGTCCTATCCGGTGATCGAGCATTTCCAGGGCGTTTGGGCTTATTTCGGCGACGATGAGCATCGGGAGCCTTGCGCGCTGCAATTGCCGCAAGAGCTACTGTCGCCGGAATGGACGGGCTTGGTGGTCTCCAGCACTTGGGGGTGCAACTACCAATACGTTTTGGACAACCTCGTCGATCCGATGCACACGACCTATCTGCACGAAGAATCCTATTCGATGGGAATCGACCAGCGCACGGATTTGGTCGACGTCAAGGCGACGCCCACCGGGCTGTTGGTGACGCGGCGGAACGATCCGAGCAACATCGAAGCAATGGAGTTCATCGATACCGGCGCCTTCTTCGTGCGTGTCGGAATCTCTCTGCCGCCGAGCCTCGGGCCGGGCGGTCCGTTGCGGGTGATCACGACGGTCGTGCCGATCGACGAAGAGCTTTGCCAGATCAATTTCTGGCGGCTGCGGAAAGTCTCCGGCTGGCAAGCGGCGATGTTCCGCTTCATGTACAACGCCGTCTACGACAAGTTCACCTGGGAAGTGCTCGAGCAGGATCGCGAGGCGTTGGACGAGATGCCGCCCTGGCCCAGCGCGGAAAATCTTTATCAGCACGATACGGGGATTACGCGGCTTCGACGCTACCTGCGCATGGAAGCGGAAGCGCAGTGCGGCATCCGCTCCGTTGCCGAATGAACGATTTCGCCCGCATTGGCGCCGACCGGCGAAGCGTTTGCGACCGATGCTGGTTTCGTCTTTACTTGATCCGCGCCGCTTATATTAAGTGCGGCGGTTCGGCCGGCGGGCGGTCCAGCGCGCCATGGTCACGAACCGCGTGACATTCCCGGCATCCGGGCGTTTCGCGTCGCGCTTCGGCATTTGAGCGATTTTGGTTGCGGCATCGCAGGCCGATGCGATGTGGCGGAGCGCCGCTTGACGCGCCGCGGTCGGTTTTTTCGCGCGGATGGCGCCGAAGATTTCGTCGATTTCCTCGGCGCACAGCGCTTGCCAACCTTCATGCATGAGCGATTGTCCGCGCAGGAAGTTCAATCGCGACACAAGCAGATTCACCAGGTCGATCAGCACCGCGTTGCCCGAATGCTCGTAAATATAGGAAAAGAACGCATTGGTGACGTTGAGTTGCTCAATCGGGTTTTTCGCGCGGTGCGCTTGCTTGAGGCGCGCCAAGATGGCGCCAAGCCGTGCGATATCCTTGGCTTTCGCGAGAGTCGCGAAATGTCGGATCACCTCGCCGGTCAGCAGCGCCCAAACCTCGTGCAGCTCGGCGATTTCGCGCTCGCCCAATTTCGCGACCGAGGGACCGCGGTTGGGCACCAGCTCGATGAGCCGTTCCGCTTCGAGTGCGCGGAGAGCCTCGCGCAACGAGGCCCGGCTGACCCCCAGCTCCTCGCACAAATCGGCCTCGATCAGTTTCTCCCCCGGACGCAAATCCCCCACCAATATGGCGCCGCGCAATCGACGCAGGCAGGTATCGATGACGGTTTCCACGGGCCGAGTTGAAACAAGCGGGGCGGACTTCATAGCCAGTTGATTGATGAGTCAAAAATCGAATTTGATCGAGCGCAATCTAAAAGGAGACGCATCGGCGCGCAATAGCCGAACCCGGCGAGGCCGCTTGACAGCGGTAATTTGTCAGACAATCATTTCCGCTTTGGCGCCCGAGGGAGGATGGCATGGACTACACGCGAGCTTCGGCGAAGGAATGGGCGCGCGAAACCTGGCGCGGCGTCTGCAACGTCATCATGCCGAGCTTTACCGCCGATCTCCGCCAGCTCAACGAACGTGGCATCCGCCACGACGTGCGGCGCAACATCGAGCACGGCTTTTGGGGCGCGTTGCTCGTGTGCGAATGCGGGACGACGGTCGACGAGTACATCCGCTTCATGGAAATCGCCGCCGACGAGGCGAAGAAGCAGCATAATTTCCTTATCCATGGCGCGTTCGATTCCGCCGAGGACATCGTCCGCGTGGCCAAGGCCGGCGAGAAGATCGGCATGTCCGGCTTGTTGCTCGGCCAGCCGAATTCCTTCTACCCCAAGAGCGAGGACGAGCTTTACGGTTACCTTTCCCACGTGGCGGCGCAAACCGAGCTCGCCGTTGTCCTGTTCGCGACCGTGCAGATGAATCTTGGCCGCCTGCATCCGAGCGGTTATCCGCCGAACGTCATCACCCGCATTGCCGATGTTCAAAACGTCGTCGCCATCAAATATGAGGTCGGTCGTCCCGGCATTGCCGGCGATTACCAGATCTGGAAGCGGCTCAAGGACAAGCGCGTGCTGTTCTCGGATCCGCTCGAGGCGCATTCGCCCTTGACCGTCGAAATCTTCGGCCAGCAATGGATGGGGACCAGCAATTACGAATATTGGGGCGGCGCCGTGCCGCAATATTTCGGCTTGCTGCAAAAGGGCGAGTTCGACCGCGCGATGGACATCTATTGGCGGATCAATCCGGCGCGGCAAGCCCGCGTCGCCATTCAAGCGACATTTTCCGGCGCCAATTTCATCCATCGCTATCTCTGGAAATACCAGGGATGGCTGCACGGCTACAATGGCGGGCCGATGCGCCAGCCGGTGATGAAGCTCAACGACGCGCAAATGCGCAATGTCCGCGAGCCGCTTTTACGCAGCGGTTTCAAAATCGCCGAAGAGGACGCAACGGATTTCTATCGCGGCCGCAATCCCGCCTGACGCGCCATGACGCTTCTTCTCACCCATGAGGATGTTTGCGCTGCCGTTTCGATGGATGACGCCATCGCCGCGATGGAGGACGCCTTCCGCGAGGAGGGCGAGGGCGGCGTGCTGTTGCCGGCACGCACCAACATGAAAGCGGGCAAGGGCTGGCTGCGCGTCGGACCGGTCTCGCTCGAGAAATCGGGTTGGGCCGGCTTCAAGGCGATGAATTTGGCGCCGGGGCACGGCGTGCGCTACCAGGTTCACCTTTATCGGGCCGCGACAGGCGAGTTGCTGTCGATCATGGACGCGCAGCATCTCACGACCCTGCGCACCGGGGCCACCAGCGCTGTGGCGACACGCCGACTGGCGCGGCCGGGCGCCGGACTCGTTGCCTTGCTGGGCTCGAGCGTCGAAGCGCGCGCGCAGCTCGATGCGATGCACGCCGCCGGGTTGGTGGGATCTGTCCGCGTGTTCAGCCCAACCGAGGCCAATCGAAAGAAATTGGCGCAAGACTATCGCGACCGGTTCGATCTGAAGATTGCCGATGTCGGCAGCGCCGAGGAGGCCGTGACCGGCGCCGACCTCGTGTTGGCGGCGGTGAAATCGACCGAGACCGTCGTCTATGGCCGGTGGCTCAAGCCGGGCTGTCATGTCAACTCGGTGGGAACGGCGCGGCGCGATCAACGCGAGATCGATCCCGAAACCTTTGCCCGAAGCGCCTCGATCGTCGTCGATACCAAAGAGGGCGTATTGGGAGAAGCCGGCGACGCGGTTGCCGCCCGCGAGGTGCTCGAGACAAAACAGGTCGACGAACTTTCGGCGCTTGTCGTCGGCAAGGCGCGGGGCCGCGCCTCCGACAGCGAGATCACGCTCTTCAAATCGGTCGGCACCGGAATCCAGGAC
>DATEKH010000261.1:0-3877 GCA_035277525.1 Allostellaceae bacterium | reverse complement strand
GTCGCCCAAGAGTTCGCGCAAAAGCTGGCCCAAGACGACGGGGCCGATTGCACGCTGCTGCGGCGGTTCGGTGCGGAGCTGCCGGAGCATCGCGTTGAGCTTGTCGATCGATCGGCGAACCGTGTCGATCATGGCGATCTGGAACTGCGGATCGCCGCGGTGCTTCTCGGAATTCGCGAGCAAAAGCGAGAGCTGACTTACGAGGTTCTTGATGTCGTGCGCAACGAACGCGAAACGCTTGTTGAAGGCATCGAATTGCCTCGCTTCGGCGAGCGCCTCGTCGCTCTTTTGCTGCGCGAGATAGCTCGCAGCCTGCCGCGCGACCGTTTTCAGGAGGTCGAAATCCTCCCATGTCAACCTGCGTTCTGCCCGCGCGCGGCCGAGCACCAGGATGGCAAAAAGCCTGTCATCGAGCAGCAGCGGAATGACGAGCCACGCCCGCGCATTTCCGCAAAGCCATGGCGGCAGGTCCGAGAGACCGGAGTAGTGCTCCGGAGCGCGCGCGTATTCGCTCAGATCGACGACCCACCCCGAGCTTTCGAGAAAGCGCACCAGCGGCGAGTCCGCCGGGATGGCGGTGTCCGGCGCGAGGTCCCAACGCGAAAAATTCCAGCTGGCCGCCAGAGAAAAGCGCCCCCTGTCGCCCGGCAGAAAAAGACCGCCATCGGGGCTGTCGAGGATGTCGCATATCGCGTGGATCACGCGAGTCTTGAGCTCTTCGCCGTTCTGTCGATCCGAAATCGTCCGGATCAGCCTCAGCCATTCGCGCCGATAATCGTAGCGTGCGGCGAACAGGTGCTTCTCGAGGAGCACGCGCACATACGAGCGGACACTGCCCGACGCGATCGGTACGATGAGCAGCAAGATCGCGCCGAAGAAGAACAGCGCTTGAAGAAATGTGCCCCATGTCCCGCCGTATCGGCGCACGTAATAGCCTGCTGCGGTCATCCCCAGCAAATAGAGCCCCGCCACGATGAACGTCGTCGAATAGAAAGCGAAGGCGCGCGAGACCGCGATTTGGGGGCCGGCGTTCAAGGTTCGCTTGGCGTAGACGACGAACAATGGGGCCACCGCGAGAGCAAGAATACCGCGAGCGAGAAAGAGACCGAGATCGAGACGGTGAAACAGAAACGCATCCGCATAGACGAAGAAATCGAACGCGAAAATGCTGCCCATGCCGAAGCAGAGATGCTTGATCGTCCAGCCGCTTGTCCGCGGCGCGTTGCGAAACAGGTTCTCGATGAGCGCGAGGCCGATCAAGGCAAGGCCGAGATGGCCGACGAAAAAGATCTGCCGCGGTGCGTCGGACTCCTCGAGGCTCGGGATAACCGGGATCAGGAGAGTCAGCCCGGCGACGGCGATGCACAAGCCGACGAAGATCGCGGCCCAGCGCAGGCGCCGTCCGGGCGACACCCAGTAGAACAGGCTCAAGGCCAGCAGCGTCCAGGCCCCGTTCCGGATCACCTCGGCGAGTTGCGCCGCCTCGCCATTGGCAAAACCCCGCCACAACTCGAACCCGCCGATGGCTGCCCAGCCGGCGGTCGCCAGACTCGCGATAGCGAGGAGGAAGCCGCCGAGATCGCGTTTCCACCAGGCGATGGCGAGCGCGGTTACAACAAGATAGGCGATCGCCGCAGCGGCATAGCCGAAGAGGCCGGCTTCGAAGACCGGGACCGTCATGGATGGCGGGATGGCAATGGATCGTCGGCGCGCTGCACGCATCGCAGATTCGCGCCCGGTGTCGCAACGGCCCGGTCAGCCCGGGAAAAGCTCATTCGTGTACCCCATGATCCGGTAAGCAATGAGGCCGACCCATTCGTGCAACGCAACATATCCGAGCTCGAAACCCGCCAAGACATTGAACCCGACCAACGGTCCCGCTCGCCGTGCCGTCAGATAGCCAGCGGGGTAGGGTAGCACGTTCCACCCCGCGGCCCGGAATGCGCCGACGGCCCGCGGCATCGCGATCGCCTCGCACACCAGAATCCAGGTTTCACCCGGCTTTGGCTTGACGAGCGCCCGCGTCAGGGTCGCATTCTCGTAGGTATTACGCGACCGGTCTTCGTAAATTATTGCCCGCGGCTCGGTGTCCAGTTCCTTAACGAAGCGCTTAACCACATCCGCTTCGCTCAGCGCTTTGTTAAGCCTGGAGTGCACGCCGCCGGTAAAGACCAGCTGGGCGTTCGGATAGCGGCGGCCGAGGGCAAGAAAGGCGACAAGGGGTGCCGGGTCGCTGATGGTCGGCTGGCCCCAGGCGGCGCTTTGCTCCAGCCTCTCGGTCCCGCCCAGGGCAATGATGCCGGCGACATGGGCCGGGAGCGGGGGGTTGGCCGGAAAGCGCGCCTCCAGAGGCACGGAGAGCCAGTCTGAGCCAGGGAGAATGCCGAAGAGGACCACCAGCGCCGCGGACGCCCCGAGCAGCGTGGCAGCGAGTTTCCGGCGCCGGGTGAGGGCAGCCAGCGCGTTGCCGAGTACGAGGATGGCGAGGAGCGTGGCCGGGTTTACCAACCAGTCGAGCGCCTTCGACAGGACGAAGAACATGCGCCCGAAGGTTTATCACGAAGGCCGCCATGCGGGCGCGTTTTCAGCGCCGCGGGGGCGGAGGATCGTTAACCATGAATCGCCGTCTGGACGGAAGCGGCCCGGGCGCCACTTACGGACCGGCAAGCGTCGATCGCGATGCGGCCGAAGCCGCCGGCCGCACCGGTGCGGGCAGCGGGAGGCGCGTCGGCCAGATGCCGAGATTTCTCGGCGCCGCGTTTCCGGCCTTGGCGAGCTCGCGGCGGACGACAAGCTGAGTCACCGTGATGACGGCAACCAAGGCGTAGTAAAGGTCGAAAAAGCCGAGGCTCAAGAAAGCGCCGGTGACCGCGTAGCCGATGAACGAGACCTGGAGCATGGCGGCGAGGCGGTCTGCCCAGGCCAACTCAGGATGGTCGCGGCTCAGGCGCATCACGTTGCGCGCGGCGAGGAAAGACGCCATCAGCAGCGCGAGGAAGATGGCGAGACCGACGAATCCGGTCTCGCCAAGCACCTCGAAGTAGATGCTGTGCGCGGCGCGCGCTTCGGGCGCCGTCGGCACATAATGCTTGAAGAGTTGGCTATCGAGCCCCACGAGTTGTCCGCCGCCCAGTATTGGGTGGTCGAGTGCGAGCTTGTAAGCAAAATTCCAGGCGTCGAACCGGCCTTGCACCGAGGCGTCTTGCTGGTATTGGTCGATCGTGTCCATGCGCTGGAACCACGCGACAGGAGCCACGTAAAGCGCCGCGGCCAAGACGCCGACAGTGACGAGCATGGTTGTCACCCGATAGCGTGTCCTCAGAAAAAGACAAACGAGCGTCACCGTCAGCCCGACCAGCGCGCCGCGCGAGTAACTGGCGAGAATCGCCAATGTCGTGAGACCCATGCTTCCCAAAAGCCCAAGCCGAACCCATCGGCTGGACGCAGCGCGCCGCAGATACTGAAAAAGCGGAAGAATCATGATGAGCGCGCAGGCGAGCGAATTATTGTCGGCGATAAAGGAATCGGCGGGTCCGTAGACGCGGTAATGCCCGCCCGTGGCGATCGCGAAAAGGCCGCCTTTCAAGCCGTAGATGCCGATCGAGATGGCGATAACCCAAACCAGCTGATCGATGCGCGCGCGTGACTGCACGATGCACATCGTGACGAAGGTCATCAGCAGGATCTTGATGATCTCTTCCCATTTTGGGATCGCGATTTCGGGATGAATCGCAAAGAGCGCGGCCAGGCTCACCCAGAGCGTCAATCCAGCAAGGGCATAGACGATGAACGCGTTCGGCGGCGCCTTTGCTTCGCGCGAAACGATCCAGCCGAGGAGCGTCGCCGTACCTGCCACCAGCGCCACGCGAAAATCCTG
>DATEKH010000260.1:0-36089 GCA_035277525.1 Allostellaceae bacterium | reverse complement strand
GCTTGGGCTGTAGGGCGCGATGACCGCGATGATTTCCGTCGAGGGTGTCACCTTGGCCTTTGGCGATCGGGTCATTCAGCGGAATATCAGTTTCTCCGTCTCGAGCGGCGAGATATTCGTGATCATGGGCGGGAGCGGGTGCGGGAAGAGCACCCTGCTGCGGGCAATGATCGGCCTCCTTCCGCCTTCGGAGGGAGATATCTTCTACGACGGCGACGCGCTCTGGTCAGGTGACGACAACCACCGCGCTGCAATTCAGCGTCGATTTGGTGTTCTCTTTCAAAGCGGGGCGCTCTGGAGCTCAATGAGCCTCGCGGAAAACGTGGCTCTTCCGCTCACGCAATATACGCTCCTCGGCCAGAAGGAAATCGTGCCGATTGTGTCGCTAAAACTTGCCCTGGTCGGCTTGAGAGGCTTTGACGACTTTTACCCTTCCGAAATCAGCGGAGGGATGAGGAAGCGAGCTGGCCTGGCACGCGCGATCGCACTCGATCCGACGATCTTGTTCTTCGATGAACCTTCCGCCGGTCTCGATCCCGTCAGCTCCAAGCGTTTGGACGATCTGATCCTCGAGCTCCGCAACGGCCTCGGCGCGACCGTGGTTATGGTCACTCACGAGCTTCCCAGCATTTTCGCCATCGCGGATAAAGCAATCTTCCTCGATGCTGAGACCCGCACGGCCATAGCGGCGGGAAGCCCGCGCGAGTTGCTGCGGAGTTGCCCGCTGCCTGCCGTTCGGGAATTTCTGACACGGGGCGCCCCCGGTCCCGCGACCGAGGCGGCCGCCAATCTCGCACAGCGAGGCGTTGTCCAATGACCCGCAAGGCAAATCCCACGATCGTCGGCAGCTTCGTGCTCGGTGCCATTGCGCTGACGACCGGTGCGCTCGTCGCGTTCGGAACCGGCTCGCTTTTCCACCCTCGCCCCAAGGCGGTCGCGTTCTTTCAGGGCGATATCCAAGGTCTCAGCGTCGGGGCTCCGGTCAATCTGCGCGGAGTCCGGGTGGGCACCGTGACCGACATTCGCATCGATCTCAACGGGGCCGATACAACTGCGGTGATCCCCGTCTACATGCAGTTCGAGCCCGAGCGTCTCAACATCACGAACCTAACCCAAAGCGAGGCGCGGAATCAGACGGTGCTGAAAGCGGCAATAGCCAAGGGGCTACACGCGCGCCTCGCCTCCCAAAGCCTGGTCACAGGCCAGCTTCTCGTCGATCTTTCTTTCGATCCGAACGAGCCGAGCCGGCTGGTCGGGGCCGACCCATCGACCATCGAGATCCCCACGGCTCGCTCGGACATCGAAAAGCTGAAGGAGGTCCTTGCAAACGTCCCGCTCGATCAGATCGCCGCCGTGGCTCTGCGCGTGCTCGAGGATGTGGACAAGCTGGTATCCTCGCCCGAAATTCCATCGTTTTTGAAGTCGCTCGCCGGCGCCGGCGACAACCTCGACAAGATCACCGATTCGACGCGCCAAGACCTGCCGCAGCTCTTCAAGAGCCTCTCCGAGGCCTCGAACAGCGCGCGGCAGACGCTGACCATCGCTCAAGGAACGCTCGGCGAGATGAACGGGACCTTCAAGAGCGCCGATCGTCTCGTGGGCGGCGATTTGCGCGACGCTGTTGCATCTGCGAAGAATGCCTTGCAGCGCGCCGACAAATTGCTCGCCGATGCGAATTCGCTCGTTTCCACGAGCTCGTCGCAGCGTTACGACATCAACCAGATTCTCCGAAATCTCGCGGCCGCCACCCAATCGCTTCGCAGCCTGACGGACGAGCTCGACCGACGGCCCAACGCCGTCTTGCTCGGCAGATGAAACTCCAGGTGAGCCCATGATGTCTCATTGGACGATAACCTCGCTCCGGCGGCTTCTCATTCTCGCGGCGCTGGCGCCCGCGAGTTGCGGGGGATCGCCCCAACCCCGGCTGTTCATGCTGAGCGCGAGCCAAAGCGCGACCTTGGCCGGAAGCGGCGGTGAAACGGCCCTCAACGCCCAGCCGGGACAACAACTCGCCGGCATGCCGCTGCCGTCGAGCGGGAGAGTTGGCGTAATCGTGATCGTCCCCCAATATCTTGATCGTCCCGACGTCATGGTGCGGACCGGAGACTACGAGGTGGTCCCGCTGAAGAACGCGCGCTGGGCTGAAAGCCTATCTCTCACGGCATCGCGCGTGGTTGCAGCCGATCTTGGAGCAGCACTTCCGAACTATGAGTTCGTGGCTCTGCCCACCGGCGTGGACCGTCGCTTCGATTACCGCCTCGCCGTGGAGCTCTCTCGCTTCGACACCGATGCTCTCGGCAGGGCCGAGATGGCTGGACGATGGACGATCGCCGATGGCGAAAGCGAAAGAGAGAGGATGAGCGGTTCGTTTCGGTACGCGGCAAGCGCCAGCGCGACGGATGCTGGCTCGATCGCCGCGGCACTGAGCGGTCTCCTGGCGAAGTTGAGTTCGGAAATTGTCCCCGGCTTGCAAAGCTCCCGCTTTGCAAGCCGGGGTCGGCCCAGCCCAGGCAACCAGGCAGCTACTCGCGGTTCTATGCAGCCGCCGTTACCGCAGGCCGTTCGTCAACGAGACCGCACCGGCTCCTAGCGACCGAGCTCAGCAGCGCAATCAGCCAGTCGTGCTTGACGCCATCGCGCGCCATCATGATCGAGGTCAATGGATCTTCGAGCAGGTCAGCCAAGCTCGGCTCACGATCAAATCTCGACATTTTGGGAAATACTCCGAATCGGATTGCGGAGAGGTTCAGGAGGCGACGTGCTTTCCGTTCTTCGGAGACGAATAAGCGTTGCCGGCCACTGTCGCGATCAACTGCGAGATTTTGAACACGTCCTCGGCGAACTGTGACATCGCTTCTTCAGCCATGGTTCGTTCGCAGTTGATGAACTCGCTGGGATCGCGGCACATCGCGAGCTTTCTCCAGGAGGCAATGTCCCGCTGAATTCGACTCTGAGCGAAGTGCGAAATTTCTTCTGAAATCTTGAAGAGATTCTCGATCCATCGTTCGTAGGCATCCCCCAAGAAGGGGATCGGAATGCCGTTCGCGTCACCCGAGTGGCTAAGCGAGATATCCACTTTCGAGGGCTTTTTCCCCTCCGCCATGTCTGTTCCTTCCGTTTGCGATTGACCCGCGCTCGAAGGCGCAACGCTATCGTTATGACCTTTGCGCTCAATATCGGGATAACCCCCCAAAACGGCCAGGGAATCGGCCCGAGGCTTCTTGAGCGACCGATCCGGGGCCAAGCGCGGCCAGCGCGCTTCGCAGCGGCGGCCTCCCCGATACCCGCCCAAGTTTTGCAGCGGATCGTCCGGCCAAATCGGCGATCGACCGGATTAGTGCGCCGAAGCCCGCGCTGCAGTATTTCGGCGACATCGAGAAAGTGAGCGCGAATGAGGCGAGCATTGCCGAGCTGGCGCCGTGTCCCACCGCTACACGCGCGCGGTAAGCCCAGCGGAACACGACGACCTGTGAACACTCCCTCTGCCCACCGTTATGCGGTCCAGACAGGCCGCTTCTCGTGGATTTCCTGTATTCCTTTCCTCGGTCAATCTCATTTTCATCCCAAGGTTGTGCGCATTCAAAGTACCGCCGCAAGGAATTTTGGTCCGGCGGCGGAGCGTTGACAGGTGTAGGGCGATGATGCGATCTCACAAAATCCTCATCATGGGACTCCCCGGAGCCGGGAAGACGACGCTCAGCCGCTTGGTGGCCGCGCGGCTGAACGCCGTTCATCTCAACGCCGACGAGGTTCGCTCGCACGTCAACAAGGACCTCGGGTTTTCCGAAAGCGATCGGATCGAGCAGGCGCGGCGCATGGGATGGCTGTGCGATCAGGTGACCAGGACCGGCAGCTACGCCATCGCGGATTTCGTATGTCCGACCCCGGAGACCCGGGCGGCGTTTCTCGCCGGCGGCGGTGCGGTCATCGTCTGGGTCGATCGCATCGAATCCAGCCGCTTTGACGACACGAACAGGCTATTCGTTCCTCCCGATCGGTTCGACATCCGCATCCCGCGCGAGGGCTCGCCGGAATATTGGAGCGAACGGATTGTGTCCTCGGTCGAGCCGGTCTTCGACCCGAGCCGCCCCACGGCCTTGTTCGTCGGGCGATACCAGCCCTTCCATGACGGGCATAAGGCGCTCGTGATCGAGGGCATCCGCCGCGTCGGGCAGGCCTGCATTGCCGTGCGAACCGCAAATCGGCTCGACGGCAAAAATCCTTTCGCATTCGAGGAGGTGAAATCTCGGATCGGCCACGCGCTCCGGGAGTTCGAAGGACGCTTCGCGGTTGTCTCTCTGCCCAACATCACCAACATCTTCTACGGCCGCGACGTCGGCTATTCGATCGCGCGCATCGATTTGGACCGCAGCCTCGAGCAGATCTCGGCGACGAGAATCAGAGCAACGATTGGCCCTGCGGCCTCCATTCCCTCCTTGATCGACGCATGACCGAGCTCGCCGTCGACCGCTCGCTCGGGACCTCGCTCGCGGAGCGCTGGAGCGGCGGGTTTTTGACCGCTTTCGCCGGCGCAGCAGACCTGTTTCGCGCTCGCCTGTCGGCCGACGAGCTGATCCGTCTTGCCCAGCGACAGACCGGGCTGTCGGATTTCGGGGAATGGGAGGTTGAAGACGCACTCGAGATCCTTGTCAAAAGCTACGAGGAGGAGGCCAATCTCAGCGCCTTCGGGCGCATGGCCGTCCGCTGGGACCTGGTGAGGTTCCTGTCGAATCTGTTGCGCTTCCAAGCGCGGGAAAAGCAAGACCCCTCAATTCTCAGCGAGCAAATCGAGCGGCCGATATTCATCACCGGCCTGCCGCGAAGCGGCACGTCCTTCCTGCATCAACTTCTGTGCGAAGACCCCGCGAACCGGGCGATTCGCTGCTGGGAGCCGATTTACCCTTTCCCGCTCGACCGGTGCTCGGCGAGCGATAGAGACCGGCGCCGCCGGAAAGTCGACCGACAGCTCGCGATCTTCGCGCGCATGACGCCGGAGGTGCGCGCCTTGCATCCGGTGACCGCCGACTCGCCGCAGGAATGCACAGAGATTACCGGGCACGTCCTCCGATCGATGCGTTTCGACACCACGCACCACATTCCGACTTATCGCGATTGGCTCCATGCGCAAGATCAGATGGCGCCCTATCGGTTTCACAAGCGCTTTCTCCAGCATATGCAGCACGGGCGCGCGGCCAAGCGATGGGTCTTGAAATGTCCCGACCATGTTTTCGCGCTCGACGCTCTGCGGGCGGTCTATCCCGACGCCTGCATCGTCTTCATGCACCGCGATCCGATCGTGGTTCTCGCGTCGCTTGCAAAGCTCACGGAAACATTGCGCCGCCCCTTCACCCGGGAACTCGATCGCAGGCAGATCGGCGCCGATCTGAGCCGGCGCTGGGCTCAAGGCGCGGCGATCCTTGTCGATGCTGCGACCTCGTGCCGGAACAGGACGGGATCTGCCCTCCATCTTGAATTCGGAAATTTCACCCGGGATCCGGCTGCGGCGATCGAGCCTATCTATCGGCATTTCAGGCTTGATCTCGACGCAAATGCGCGCGCGCGAATGCGCGCGCTCGTCGCGCGAAAACCCAAGGGCGGCTATGGCCGCAATGACGGCCGGCTCGAGGATTACGGTCTCGATCAGCGAGAGCTGCAGCATCGATTTGCCGATTACATGGAAATCTTCCAGCGCCGATAGGCTCGCCTGCGACGCCGACGAGGCTGGCTATGAGCATGAGCATTGAGGTTCGGGCGGAGCCGCGCCCTCGACGGGCGTGGCGGTCAAAAGCGTTGAGCGCCGGCTGGCTGGTGGCCGGACTGGCGCTAGCGGCATGGCTGATCGCTCATGTCGGCGCTTCGGCGATCTTGAAGGGTCTTGAAGCCGCCGGCTGGCAGGGCTTTCTCGCGATCTTGGGCGTCCGTCTGGTCGTCACGTTGCTCATGGGCCTCGCGTGGTGGCGCTTGCGGCGCGTCGGCAAGAGGCGCAGCTTCGTGTGGGGACGCCTGCTTCGCGATGCCGGCGCCGAAATACTGCCGCTATCGCAGCTGGGCGGTTATTTGCTCGCAACGCGCTCGGTCGTTCTCCACGGTGCCAGCGGCGCTGCCGCCGCCGCCTCGGTGATCGCCGACGCAACGCTTGAATTTTGCGCCCAAATCGCCTTCGTGCTCATCGGCATCTATGCCCTCCTGGCGCTGACCCACAATTCGTTCGTCGCGATCCCCGTTGTCGGCGGAACCGTGGCGATGATATCCGCGGCGGCCGCCACTCTCGTGTTTCTTCGGCGGCAAGGCTTCCGCATCCCTGCTCGCCGCGCTCTGTCGGTTCTTCCTGTCAAATTCCGCGCGGCCCTGTCGATGGGGGCGGCGGTTCAAATGGAGCTGCGCAATATCTTGCCGCTGCGCCGCGTTTGGCCGTCATTCGGGCTTCATTTCGCCGCATGGATGCTGAGCGCTGTCGAGGCCTGGCTCGCGCTGCGCTTTCTTGGCGCAAAGCTCGATTTTGCCATGGTTCTTTCCCTCGAAGGTTTGCTCTACGCGGTTCGGAGCGTCGCCTTCCTGGTGCCGAGTGCGGCCGGCGTTCAGGAGGGAGCCTATTTGCTCCTCGGCGCCGCGCTGGGCCTCAAACCGGAGCTCGTGCTGGGTCTCTCGCTGCTGAAGCGCGGGCGGGATCTCGCGCTGGGAATCCCGACCTTGTTGTCATGGCACTTTGCCGAGTGCAGACGAGGATAAAAATCGGGGCTTTGATCGATCGAAGCGGATCGCTTGCTCGCGCAAGCGACCCGCTCCCCTTCACCCAGCTTGATCGCCGCAGCCGGGACTGGATGCCTCAACCTATTCGAGCGCCGCTCATTCCGCCGGCGGAAGCTCGGCGACTTGCGTTGACGGCATGACCGTGTCGATCTCGACGACGCGGTTTTTGGGTTCCTTGACGCCGTTCGGCGTCTGAACAGGCAGGAACCGCAGCTCTTCGCCGGTCCAGTGAGTATCGAGCCGATTGGCAGGCAGACCGTCGGCGACGGCCGCGGCGCGAATTGCCTGAGCGCGTTCTTCCGACAGCTTCATATTGTAGGGCTCGGTACCGGTACGGTCGGCTTTGCCAACAAGCTTCAACTGTGCGGTTCCGGGCGCGATACGTGCGACCGCGCCCCTGATCTGCTGCCGGCCTTCCGACGTCAGAACCGCGCTGTCATGCTCGAAATACGCATTTCGGGCCGGGGGCGGGTTGAGCACAACCGTGAGATCGGTGTAATCGCGAATGAAGTCGCGATGGCATTGCCCATTGAAGGCGGCCTTGACGTTCTTCTCGCTTTGCTCGACCCAGCAATCGTACAGGACCTGGGCCCGGGCCGCGAGCGCCGGAGCACGCTCTCGGCCGCCATTGTCGAGCGCCGCAACCAAGTTTGCGCGCGCATCGTCGAGAGCTCTGACTTCGCCAACGCCGGGATTCCCGTTTCCGGGAATGAGCCAGTTGCGTGCATGCACCGGCAGCTCGCCTTCCTGCGAGGCGCGCGCAGCCGGCAGAGGAGGATACGACAAGGGAAGCCTCGTAAGCTCGGGCTGCACCACCTCGCCGTTGGAGGCCGCAATGCTCTTTCCGGCGAAGTAGTCGGAATCGACCCAATCCTTGTCGGCGCGCGAGCGCGTCGCGAGGGCGTAATAATTCCGCCCCAAGTCGCTCGCAAAGCCGTTCGTGCTATTCGAGGCTTCTTTCGCGCCATTGAGGCGCGCGCCTTCGGCCAAGGGGTTGCCGGGGTGACCTTGCTCGTAGCTGCAAGCGCCGAGCGCGAGAATGGATATGATGCTAACACTGGAAGCGAGGAACCTATATTGAGTGAAATTCATAACGTCCTCCTGGATGGACTGTCGAATTGATGCCACAGCGGATGATGATCGGGCGCGACGTGCCAACGCGACGTGACCTCGTCATCAGCGCTGCGGTCCTATTGACGCGTTGCAACGAGTGTGCCGGTGCAGGTCGTGTTCTTGCTTCGCTGCGAGAAAGTGCCGCGCACGACGCTGCCTTCGATGCGACCTTCGGCGGACGCTTGGGTAATCGCGCCGGTACCCCCGCTCGCCGTGAAGCTCCCATCGGCTTTGATCGTCCCAGTGGCCTTGCCGCCAGTATCCAGATTTTCGCCGGTCACGCGGTCGCCCGCGATCGTGATCTTGATGTCGTATTGGCGCTGACAGGCAAGGCGAGCGCCTTCCATGGCATAGGCCGCATCGGTCATCGTCGATTTTCCGACATAGGTGCCGTCGTACTGGCCGGCAACCGCTATTCCCGCGAGAGAGGCGAACGAGGCCACCACCAGGGTTGAGATCGAAATTCTGGTTAAGCGCATGGAATTCCTCCGGTTGCTTTGGGCCTGCGCGCGCGTTGGGGACAACACCTTTGAGGCCGCGGGGCTGACTATCTTCGCAAGCGCCGACATCATGTGCGCTTTCTCCATTTTCGCCGTCGCCGTAGACGAAGCGTCTCGAAGGCTGGCGAACGCAGTGTGTCGCCGATGCCCGACGCGAACTATCGGGGCGTCACCGGGATTTTCTGGGTGAAAGTCCCGAGATTTGACGGGTTTTCGCGTTGCAGGCCAGGAGTGGACGCGTGTATGCGCCTCGGAGAGGCAAAAGCTTTTGCGGCGCGCCTATACGGCATCCGCTCGCGCTGACGCGGGACTCTGTGCGCGCGGATCGCCAAGCTCCGCCTTCGAAAGCTTTGAGGACTCGAGGCTGGACGATGCCGAGGGCGACGGCCGACGGCCGCGCGAGAGACCCAGCCCTTGCCGGTCGGCTTCGCTCGCGACCTGTCGATCCTGAAAGTCGAGCGCCGACCGATCGATGACGTGGTCGAGATGCTCGAGATAGTGCTGAACCGAAGCGGCACGCTCCGGGTACATGGCGACAGCCTCGGCCACGCCGGCGAGAGCGGCGCGCAGGCGGCGCACCACCTGCACCGATCCGCCGCCATATTGCCGGATCTCGTCAAAGGCGAGACGCAGGTAGTCGTCCCAGGTCGGCATGGGCAAAATCAGCCGCACGGCTCCGCCGGAATCGGCAACGATGCCCGGATCGAGCCTACGCCGCCCAAGGCGGCGCAAAAGGTCTTCGATTTCATCGAGCGCTTGCACGGCCGTCGTCGGATCGTTGACGGCCGGCGACAACGCTTTGATGGCAATATCGACCAGAAGACGCAGGGCATATTTTGGATCCTGGGCAAAGGTCCGCTGCGGAACCAGGTCAACCGCCGCCAAAAGCGCCGCTTCGGGGATCCGAGCGTTCGGCCCGTAGATATGGAAAAGGGCGGTGTCGTCGAGAATCGTATCGCCGACGGCGCATTGGCTCTCGATGACCGCGCCGGCGCGCTGCGCCAGCGCGACGAGCCGCCCGATATCAAAGCTGCCGATGGCGCGCGGGTCTCCGGCATAGCGCAGGATTTGAGCCGGCGGACCGGACGGGGCATGCCGATCGTCCAGGCCGCAATCGGCCGGCGCCGGGGTCGCGGACGCCTCCACGCGGGGAAACATTTCCGCGATCACCTTGCGGCCCTGGTTTCCAATCCAGCGCAACGTGTTCGAGATTTGCATGTCGTTCAGCCCCCGCACGAGGCGCGAGAATTGCAGCGTGCTCGCGACCAGAAGAGCCACCACGATGATCGTCGATAACAGCGGGACGCCCCCGCCCCTGCCCCGGTCAATCCAAGCGATCGTCGAGAGCGCATCGAGAAAGGTCGCGATAAACAGTCCAAGAGCGTGAAAAGTTCGGGGATTGTCGGCGAACCACAGCGCCAGCCGTGGCGAATAGGCGATCGCGTTGAACTGCACGGTGATGTAGGCGATCGAGAATACGATCGCGGTAAACGCCATCATGCCGGCAGCAACGGCCGAAAGCAGCGCAAGCGCCGCAGCCATCGAAATATCCGTCAGATGAGGCGTGAGGTAGGCGTGATCGAGACGCGGCACGACAAAGCCGCCAATCAACGCCGCAGCCGAATAGGCCATGGGGATGAGCCAATTGGGCATCGAGCCCGGACTCCGCAAAACCATTCGCAATTTCCGGCGCCGATCCGAGCAAGCATGGCGTCAGAGCGCCCCGTCGCGGGAAATCGGGGAAAACCCGCAATGGCGGCGGGGTGGAGGAGGAGAGTCAGCGGCGCTCCGGCCGAGCGATAGGCGTCACCGGAAAATCTTGCGGAAATTTCCTGGCGACATGCCGACTTCGCGGTGAAAGCGCGCGCAGAAGGACGCCTGGCTGTCGAAGCCGACGAGGAGCCCGATTTCGACGAGGGGCCGCCGCGAATACCTGACGAGCTGCTTTGCTCGCTCGATCCGCCGTCGGATGACGAATTGATGAAGCCCAATGCCCATGGAGCGCTTGAAGGATCGGCTGAAATGGAATGGGCTGAGACAGGCTTGGGCCGCGAGGCCGGCGAGGGTGAGCGGACCATCGAGATAGGCGTCTATATGGTCGATCACGCGGCTGAGATGGAGTGGCGAAAGCATCGCGGGGGACGACAGCTTGACGTCCCGCCCAACGATGCGGCGCGCGATCCGAGGGCAAAGTTCGTTGATTCAAGATGCTGTCTTGCGCACCGCATCTATCTCGTCAGAATCAACGCGCAACGGCTTGTCGGTACGCGATACCGCGACACTCAGCCTTCAGGCGGCGTGCGACACGCAAATTTCATCAGCCAGAGCAAGAATTCCAAAGACAGGCTCCCTTAACTGTTGCAGACTTATCCCCAAGCGGGGCCTAAGGCACCCAACTCACGGGAGGTGACCATGCAGCACAAAGCGCGTGGCGGGGCGGCGGTTTCATCGGCGGGCGGTTCGTCCCATGGACGTGCGCGGCGGCCCAAAGTTCGACATCGAGCGACCGATCAGATCGAGCTTCGGGACGCGATTTTGTCGGTCGAGCAAACGCTTGCGGCGACGCCGGACCTGCTGGACGCCGTTTGGATTCCGCCCTGCAGTCTCAGCGCCGGCATCGAAGCGGACGAGTCACGACTCAACCATGTCTTAGGGTGCGGAATTGCTTCGAACGACGCGCTCGAGAAAGCGCGTCGTGTCGCTCACGATCTCGGCAACCACCTCTCGGCGGCGCATCTGGTGTTGTCGCGCCTGCGCGCCTCGGAACCGATGACAGCGGCCGAGACGAGTCTTTCCGACGCGGTCTTGTCGGTCGAGCTTGCGCTCGCCGCCAACCGAGGCTTGCTGGAGTTTCTGTGGGATGGGGCCGATGCGAAGGTTCCGGTTGCATAGCAAGCATCGCACCAGGGCAGTTCGTGGTGGGCCAAGTGGCTGAGAGAGGCATTGCCTTGAGCCTCGCCCTCGGTCCGAGGGTCTGCGAGGCTTCGGCAGAGAGTTCGCCGAATCAAACTCCGACGGGTGAGGCAGGTCTTCGCGTTCAGCGTGCCGCGCATGCTTGGTGTCTTTGCTGGATTTCTGTAACATGGTCGGGCGTTGATCGCTCGTGATCCGAACCATTTGAGGACTCGCGATGCCCGTTGCGCCCGAACGCTCTAGAAGCGCAGCATTGGCAACGGAGGAGCGGTCCGCCATTTCGTCGCCTGCAGGCGCCCGAACGCTTTGGGGGGCGCTCCCGACGGGCGACGATTTGGCGAAGGCTCTCGCCGTGTCCCTCGCCTACTACCTCGGCGCGGAAGTCGCGTTCTGGATAGGGACTCTATCCCACTTCTTCGCGCCGCTCTGGCCGCCCAACATGATCCTGTTCGCCGCCCTGCTTGGGGCGCCCTATCGTACGTGGTGGCTTTACCTCGCCGCCGTATTCCCGGCGCACATCGCCGCCGAGGCCGGGGTCGGCATGCATACGCTGCCTCTCCTCGGAGCATTCGCAGCCAACATCGCGCTGGCGCTCTCCGCTGCGCTGGGGCTGCGTCGCCTGTCCGATGGGCCGCCCTGGCTCGATACCTTGGCGAAAGCCTGGACGTTCATTCTCGTGGTCGCGATCGGCGGCCCGGCCCTTGTCGCCGCTGGCGTAGCGGGGCTGGCGTGGCTCAGCGGTGGCGTGATTGGGAGCCACGAATTTGCCGCGCGATGGGGCATCGCAAACGTGCTCGACGGATTGGCGCTGGGCCCGATCTTTGTCACCTGGTTCGGCGAAGGCGTGGGATGGCTCCGACAGATCCCGCCGCGGCGCATCCTAGAGGCGGCCATCCTGGCGATCGCCCTGGCGGCGAGCGCCTATATCGGCTTCCCAGCCGCTGCGGCGGACTTTCCCGTCCTTGCTTGCATGCCAATCCCGCTCATGCTTTGGGCGGCTGTCCGCTTTGGCCCTCGAGGAGCCAGTGGCGCCATTTTAATGGTCTCGATCATGGCTCTTGCCGAAGCGATCGAGGGGCGCGTGCCGTTTTCCGGCCCATCAGGCGACCACATTGTCTTCTCGCTGCAAACCTTCCTCGCCGTGCTTGCGGCCCCGTTTCTCGTGCTTGCGGCGGTGATCCGGGAAAGGCAGCATGCGACCGCACAAGCCGAACAGGCGCACGAGGAATTGCAGGCAATTCTCGACAACACGCCGGCCTGCGTTTACGTCAAAGACCTGCAAGGTCGCCACATCTTCGCAAATCGCAGTGCGCGCAGTTTGCTGGGACGCCACGTCGTCGGACGTATGCCTGCGGACCTCTTCCAGCGGGAAAGTGCGGAGCTGTCGCGGGCCGAGCACGATTCCGTCAGCAGCGATGGCGTGCCGCGTACCCGCGAGGAAGAAACCGATCTCGGCATCGGCCGTCGTCTCTATCTCATGAGCACCTTTGCCCTGCGGGATCGCGACGGAACGATTTACGCGACCTGTGTGATCGCGACCGATACAACCGAATTGAGGCGAGCTCAGCACGACGTTGTGGATTTGAGCGCGCGCGTCCTGACCGCTCAGGACGAAGAGCGGCGGCGCCTCGCGCGAGAAATCCATGATGGAACGCTTCAAGCGCTGACCGCTAGCATTCTCAATCTCAGTCGCCTCATCGGCGTCAATCCCGAGAACGACCGCAACATCGAGGAGTCGATCGGACTCATCAAGGAAGCTCATTCCGACCTCCGGACCCTCTCCTATGTGCTGCACCCGCCTGCGCTGGATGAGCTTGGGCTGGTGCCGGCGATCGAGGCGTATATTAAGGGATTCAGCGAGCGCACCGGGATCGATGTGAGGTTGCGTGTCGCGCCCGATGTGGGACGGATCGAGCCTCAGACCGAGATAGCACTGTTTCGTATTGTCCAGGAGAGCCTCAGCAACGTCCATCGCCACTCCGGAGCAGTGAATGCCGAGATTTGCATCGAGCGTAGCCCAACGGAACTTCGATTGAGCATCGTCGATTCCGGCCGCGGCGTGTTTGCCGAACCCGCCGTTCGCGGGGGCGCGACCATCCACACACTCGGCGTCGGCGTCGCCGGAATGCGCGCTCGTCTCAAGCAACTGGGCGGACGCCTCGATATGCGGTCGGACTCCCGTGGCACGACAGTGATCGCGGTTGTGCCGAATGCCGGTAGCCGAGCCCCCGCACACGACGCGGAGAACGGGTAGGGTCAGAACCGATTGCGATTGCGCAGCTCGGGCGGAAAGTACGTCGTATCCGGCCGCAGCACGATCCTTATTGCACGAGCCAAATGCGCGGGCGCTTCGCTCTTCAAGATGCAGCCGCGTGCGCCGGCGTCGACCGCCGCTGTCAGCAGCGTTTCATTGAGATGTACCGACACCAGCACGACCGGGATGGCGGGCGCCATCTCCCGAATGCGCTTGGTGGCCTCGAGGCCGCCCATCATCGGCATGCTGATGTCCAAAACGGCGGCATCCGGCCGCAAGGTGTCGCAGCGATGAACGGCGTCTTCGGCGTTGTCGGTCTCGCCGCAGACGAGCCAGTCCTTCTCGGCCTCGAGGAGCCGCCGAAGCTCACGGCGGACGAGTGCATGGTCATCCGCCAACACGATACGAACCGCCATCGCGATCGATCCAGGGTCCCCCGAGGAAAATCCAGCAATAATCCCCAAGTCCCGACGAAAGAACATAGCGTAACGTGACGACCTATCGTCATTCTGTGACGATTGTAAGGCAACCACCTATAGCAGTCGTTCATGAGCGTTCCGCCCGGACGGCAAGCACGGATATTTCATCCGACCTATCTGCGGCTGCTTTGCCTGCATCTCCAGCATCGCGGCGTGCCAATCGCCAAGGGATTGGCCGGCACGGGGATGACCTGGCGGCAGCTGCTTCATGAAACGCGGATGATCCCGTTCGGACCTGTGCGCACCCTCATTTTGGCCGCCAAGGAGCTCACACAGAGCGCGGCATTGGGACTCGAATTTGGCATTTCGGTGGAAGCGATCTCTCATGGCCTGGCGGGCGCTGCGATCGCCGCCAGCCGCGACGTGTCTCAGGCGTTGGAATCAGTCGCAAATTATCGGCCGCTGCGGGGCCGGGCTGTAGAGTTCGAGCACATCGCAAGAGAAGATTCCTCGAGCCTTCTCATACACGAACCATTCGACTTCGGCGATGTACGGAGTTTCATCCTGGAGGCCCATGCGGGAATCATAGAGCGAGCGATGAGAACGGTGACAGGAGAGCCGCTGGTCGGCATTGAATACCGATTTCCCTACCCGTCTCCACCCTGGTCGCTCGAGTACTCACGCTGCCTCGGCGGCAGCATCCGGTTCGGCGCGGCTTGCATGGAAGTACGGGTGCCGAAGCATATTCTCGGACGTTCCAGCGTCGTCGCCGATGTCGCCACCCGCGCCGGTATCGTTCAAAGCGCGGAGCGCGAGCTTGATTTACTTCGGAACGACGACAACTTCGCCGCGCGAATTCGGCGGCGGCTTATTGAGCTGGAGAGCGGCTATCCGACGGCCGAGAAGATCGCGCAAGAATTCAACATGTCTCGCCGAACTCTGTTGCGCAGGCTCAAGCACGAAGGCGTTAATTATCAGGGGCTTCTCGATGATACCCGGAAGGAGTCGGCCGAATGGTACCTGCTCAAAACGACCGAGCCCATCGAGGCTATTGCCGAGCGGCTTGGATACGCCGACCCGTCGAGCTTCGGCCGCACGTTCCGCCGCTGGTTCAAAAAATCCCCGGGCAAATATCGCAAGGATGCGAAAGGGATTTGACTCAGTTCTCGCTGTGGTTGCCGCAGCCTCCCGCGTTGTCCCTTGTGGCGCCGTTCGCCACGGTCTTTACCACCCGCAAAAAAGCCCGATATCGCCGGGAATGCCTTTGGGGTAATCGATCACGTGGGCCGAAAGCCGATACCCGAGAGGCTTCAGATGCTCGCGCCATACCTTCACAATCTGCGCCGGGACCCCAACCAGCGTTTCCTCCCATTGAGGAAGCGCATTGTTGATGGCTCGGCCGCTGTCGCGGCACAGCGATGAGGGGAAGCGAAGGATGAGAACCTCGTGCTCGCCTTCCCGGGCTGCCTCGCGAACGCGGCGCATAAAGTTCGAGAGCCGCGTTTCGTCAATCTCGATCGGGGTCATCAGGCTGCGGATCCGGTCCTGCTCTGCCTGCGCCATTTTTGCATGGTATTCCTCGTCCCTCTCGTGCTCGGCCTGCTTCCGATACGCCATATAGGCTCTGAGTGCTCTGGCGGTGAAGAAGGCCTCGCCGGCAAGGCCTGGCCCGACATGTGGCGGTTTCGCCATCGTCTGAGACATTGCACGCGCTCCACAGGGTTTCCTTGCGACCCATCTTTGGACGCGGCCGCCCCGGGCGCCACCGGTCGTTGGCCTGAGTTCGCCGCGCGAGGGGCCCGAGACGGGGTTGACGGGCGTCTACGACTCCCGGAACGCGAGAATCCTGCCTCGGCGGACGGCGGCTTTGAGGGCAGCGTAGTCGCGTTCCGCCTGGTTGGCATAAGCCACCGCGAAGGATGCCATCGCCTCGTCGAACTGGTCGCTTGAGCCGAGATAGCCGCTGATCGTGCATTGATCGCCCGTCTTCGCATGGGCACGGGCCAGAACTCGGCCGCAGGCCTCGGCGTAGACGCTCATCAATTCGGCGTCGAAGCTCTCGATCACCGGTTTCACCTTGGCGTCGCGCAGTTGCCGGACATAGAAGTCCCGCGCGCCATCGGGGGTCTCAACAGTTACCCAGCCCAAGAAAAGATCGGAGGCCGGCTGCATCATACGCTGGCCGATGACGACGCGCTGACCGTGATGGCCGTAGGCGCTTTTGCCGAGATATGGCTCGAGCACCGAAGCGGCGGCTTCCTTGAACTGGAGGAAGAGGGCGCCGTTGTTGGCGGACATCAAGAGGGCGATCCAGCACCGCCGTCCGACGCTCCCGATCCCGACCACCTTGATCGCCGCATCGACGACCCGGAACTGGTCGAGCAGTGTCCGCCGGTCATCAGCCAGGTTTTCGCGATAGGCTGTAAATATCGTCTCGAGCAGCTGGCGGAACTCCGGCGCGTGGGAGGCTTCGGGATGAAAGATCAGCGGCGGCGCGTCGCGGATAGCGACGTGACCGCCGACCATTGCCGTCAGCCGCGGGTAGTCCATCTCCGAGCTCCCGCGCGTGAGGGCTTTATCGACCCTGTCGCGCACGCGTGCGCGGTGCGATTTGGGAATGTTATTGATGAAATCGTCGCCGGTGATTCGCGAGTACCAGACTTCGATCGGCGACATCTCCGCAAATTCGCACAAGGCCTTGCGGTAAGCCGCGCTGGCCGCCGCCGCAGCATCCCGGCCCTGTTCGTCCGTCAAGCCGTTGACCCGCGCTGCGAGCACCACCGACGCGACGAGGCGCTTTAGATCCCATTCCCAAGGGCCCGGCAGCGTCTCGTCGAAATCGTTGATGTCGAAAAGAATATTGCGCTCGGGTGTAGCGAAACCGCCGAAATTGGCGAGGTGGCAGTCGCCGCAGGCCTGCACCCTGATCCCGATATCGGGCGTTTTCGCGAGATCCGCCGCCATGATCGCCGCCGCTCCGCGGAAAAATGCGAAAGGCGATTGCAGCATCCGGCCATAGCGGATCGGTATGAGATCCTGGAGGCGCCCCGCGTCGCCCGTCCGCAAAATCCGCACCGGATCAGCGCGACGATCCGGTTTCCATTCCCCATGCAACGCGCGGGGAATCTTTACGCGAAGCGCCTTGCCGCGCGCGAACAGGTCTTCGACCGAAAGAAGCTCCATTCCTCCGATCGACAGCCGGGGTGAAGACCGGTGCGGCACCTCCAAAGCGGCATGCCGATCTCGATGGAGCACCTTGGCATTCGTGTGAATGTGTTCCGCGACCGACATGGTCAATGCCTCGGTTCCCGGCGAACCTTCTCAGAAGTCGATATTGCCCTTCTTATGCTGATCGTAGAGATATCCGCCGAGCAGACCCGCGCCGGCGCCGATCGCAGCGCCCAGCCCGGCATTGCCCGCGAGCGCACCGATCGCCGCGCCGCCCGCAGCGCCCATCGCGCCGCCGCTGACACTGCGGGATGCCGTCGTCTCGCCGCATCCCGCGACGCTCAATCCAAGCAGCGCCACCGCCGCGAAAACCATCGATCTCATCGCACCTTTCCCCGCTGAGCTCGCTCGTTACAGGGCCATTTCGACGCCAACCCGCGTACGACACCGTAGACGGGAGGATCGCTCATGAACTTGCCATCCTGCTGGTGACTTTGCGCCCAAGCGACGAAGGCAGCCACGCCCTCATCGCGCGTCACGGTCGTTGGGTAGCAGATCAAACGCTTCAGGTGCTCTCGATCCGAGACCGCATCGTGGTAGCTCACGGCGCCGATCAAGAAGCCCTCACACAGGTCGAGCGCTTCGCGCCGCTGCGGATCGTCCGGCGCGGGCGTGCAAACACGGTAGAGATCTTCGGTTGTCTTCAATGACAAGGGCGGCGTATCGAGCGCAGTCGCACCAATCGGCCAGACACACACGCCGGCGAGGGCAATGAGAGCCTTGAAGCGCATTTCCCCTCCTCTTCGGATACGCAAATCGGCGGCGGGTCGGGCCGCCTACGACGAGACGCGCGACGCTTGAGCGCTGACTTTCCCGCAGGTGCGCTGCACGGTGAGCTTGCCGGCGTTGCCGCGCAGTTGACCGCTCGCTTTGTAGCCCTTCCATTCCGCGGTCAATAATCCCGACGAGTTGACGCGACCAGTCACCGGCGCAGCGGTTCGGTGGGTGGAGCCGGTTTGAATCTCGCCGCCCCCTCCCTGCTGCAGGCTGCCCGAAACTTTGCTGTCCTTGATCTCAATCTGGATGCTGACGGCTGGGCATGAGGCGCCCGCCTCGGGCGCGAGCACCGTTCGCGGTATATTGATCACCCAGATCCCGTCATAGGGCCCGCTTGCAAACGCGTGATGCACGGAAACCGCTGGAGTTGCGGCAACAAGCGCCGTAGCGCCAAGGAGTAGCTTGAAGAACCGAGTCATGCTCATCTCCATTCGACCTCGCACGGGTCAAGGCCGCTCATGCGTGATCACTCCAGTGCAATCTAAGAGAGGAGAAGCGAGCGCGGGATACGATGAATGCCGGAGGGGCCGAGAAGATTCGCTGCAGAACTTTGTACGATGACATGGAGGTCGACGACGCAATTGGGGCCGCCCGCTTCCTCGCCGCCCACGCGGCTCAGCGCGCTGTTCGCACTTGCCGCCACTGTGTCCAATTCGAGCAAGCAACCCTGCTCGTCGCGCGCCGCTCACAGCGGTCGTTTAGACTCGGACAGAAAGCTAAGACCGCGCCGGCGGCCCCGAAAGATCGTACAGCGTGGGTACCGACCCGTAGATATTTTGGATGCCGCACCTGATTTGGCAGTACGGGTCAGCAGAGCGATAATAACCGGAGCCGGTGTTTCCGCTGGAACAGGCGCTGCACGCGATCATGATAAAGACTGCCCAAAGTCCGATCGGCTGATGGCTCATCCTGGCTAATCCTTTCCCACTTTTGACGGAATTCGATCGAGCCTGCGTTGTCGGCTTCGTCTTCGGCCCTCTGGCGCGACCGTCGATCTCACGCAGCCGGATTTGCCGCAAGGCGCGGAGGCGCATCAACCGACGATATGCAGGCCGCCATCGACATAGATGGTCTCGCCCGTGATGAGCCTCGCTCCATCGCCCGCGAGAACTGCCGTCGCCAATCCAACATCATCGATCGTCACGAGCTGACGAGCCGGAGTCTTGATGGCAGCTTCTTCCATCAACTCGTCGAAATGGCTGATGCCCGAGGCCGCGCGGGTCTTGAGGGGACCGGGTGAAACGACATAGACCCTGATCCCTGCCGAAGCGAGCTCGCTGGCCAGATAGCGAGCGGTCGCCTCGAGCGCCGCCTTGACGGGCCCCATCACGTTGTAATGTTCGACGACCCGGTGGGCGCCATAGAAGCTCATCGTGAAAAGAGCTCCCCCGCGCTTCATCAGAGGTTCGGCAAGATGCGCCATTCGGATGAAGGAGTGACAAGAAACATCCATGGCCACCAGAAAGCCGGCGCGAGAGCAATCGACCACTCTGCCGTGCAAGTCGGTCTTCGGCGCGAACGCAATCGAATGCAAGGCGAAATCGAGAACCCCCCATTTCTGTTCGATCTCGGAGAACACAGCCTCCATCGAGCGTTCGACCTGAACGTCGAGCGGCATGAATATCGGCGCCTCGAGCTGCCGCGCGAGCGGCTCGACAAAGGGCTTTGCTTTGTCGTTGAGATAGGTTATGGCGACTTCGGCCCCCAGCCGCCGGAATGCCTTGGCACAGCCGTAAGCAATCGATTGATCGTTGGCGATGCCGGTCACAAGCCCTTTCTTGCCCGCGAGAATTTTCGGCGCTGTCGTAGAATTGCTTTCGCTCATGATGAAATCCTCAGCTTGATCGGGCCCGGACGCCGCGCGAATGACGGTCCAAAGAGCGCGTCAGGTCAATCGTGCGCCGGGCAATGAGCCACTCCTCGTCTGTCGGAATAACCCAGGCGGACACAAGCGAGTCTTTGGCCGTAATTTTCGGACCGCCCATTCGATTTGCATCTTCATCGAGATGAAGCCCCAGCCATGCCAGATGCGAACAAATGCGCTGGCGGATCTCCGGAGAGTGTTCGCCAATTCCGGCCGTAAAGACGATCGCCTCTATCCCCTCGAGCACTGCCGCAAGCGCGCCGATCTGGCGGCAGACATGATGAACGAAATAATCGAGCGCGAGCTTTGCAAAGCAATCGTTGCTGGCGAGCAGATCGCGGACGTCGCTGCTTAGGCCGGAGATGCCTCGCAACCCGGAACCGTTGTACAGCAGATGCTCCACCTCGTCGGGCGGCATCCCCTTTTCGCGGATCAGGTAAATGAGAACGCCAGGATCAATCGCTCCGCATCGAGTGCCCATCGGCAACCCGTCAAGTGAACTGAAACCCATCGTCGTGTCGACGCTCTTGCCGTCCTTTAGCGCGCACAGGCTTGCCCCGCTTCCAAGATGCGCGACGATCACCCGCCCCATGGCGATCTCGGGCGAAACTTCGCGCAGCTTGCCGGCAATGTATTCGTAAGAAAGGCCATGAAAGCCGTAGCGCCTAACGCCCCCGCGGTAGAACGCGTCAGGGAGGGCGAAGCGTTGCACGATTTCCGATTGCCCGCGGTGGAACGCCGTATCGAAGCAAGCAACTTGAGGAAGCGTCGGATGATGCCTCCGAACCGCACGGATACCCGCCAAATTGGCCGGCTGATGCAGCGGCACGAGGGGCACGAGTTTTTCCAACTCGGCCAGAACTTCGTCGTCGATCAACGCCGAGGCTGTCGATGCCATTCCGCCGTGGACGACGCGGTGGCCCGCGGCCAAGAGCTCGACCCGTCGCCCTCTTGTTGCCAGCCAGCTGGACACGATGCCAAACGCGTCCTCATAGCTGTGAATGATGCTGACATCGTATGCCCTGTCGACGAGGACATTATGCATCGCATCCTGCGCGGTGAGCCGAGGGTGTGTGACCATGCTGTCCAGCTGTCCCTTGAGCAGCAGGGACGGGCGGTCGCCGTCATCGGCCGTGTACGCCGAAAATTTTAAGCTCGACGACCCCGCATTGAGGACCAAGACCGCGCCGGCCATTTTTCTACTCCGCTGCCGAGGCGATCGTCGCATGTCGAGCGCGCGCGTAGAGAGCCGCGACGGCGCAGGAAGCCAGACGCGAGCGCACGCTATCCGCTCGGCTCGTCAGAATGATCGGGACGCGCGCACCAAGAACGACGCCGGCTCCTTCGGCATCCGCCAGAAAGTTCAGATTTTTGTAGACCATGTTTCCCGCTTCGAGGTCGGGAACGACGAGAATGTCGGCCTGGCCCGCGACCGGCGAGCGGATGCCTTTTATTTGCGCCGCCGCCTTGCTGATGGCGTTGTCCAGGGCGAGCGGCCCGTCGATAGCGGCCCCTACGATTTGCCCTCGATCAGCCATCTTGCACAAAGCCGCGGCATCGAGCGTCGAGCGGATCTTCTCATTCACGGTCTCGACCGCAGAGAGTATGGCGACGAGCGGACGGTCGAGCCCGAGTGCGCGCACGAGATCGATCGCGTTCTGGACGATGTCTACCTTGTCTTCGAGCGTCGGATAGATATTGACGGCCGCGTCGGTGATGACGAGCGGCTTTGGGTAAGTCGGGACATCCAGGATGAAGCAGTGGGAAATCCGGCGCGCAGTCCTAAGCCCGGTCTCGCGCTTAACGACGGCGGCCAACAGCTCGTCGGTATGCAAACTCCCCTTCATAAGCAGCTCGGCTTTGCCGAGGCGGACGAGTTCGACGGCTTTTTCAGCCGCGGCATGACTGTGGGGAGCGTCGACGATCTCATAATCGGCGAGATCGAGCTTTTCCTTGGCCGCAACGGCCGCGATCTTTCCGGATGGCCCGATCAGAATGGGCTCGACGATGCCCGCCTTGGCGGCGTCGAGGGCAGCTCGGAGAGATGACTCATCGCAGGGATGCGCGACGGCGGTCGCGACGGGGGCCAATCCTCGGCAACGCGCGATCAGCATGTCGTATTTGTCGTGGCGGCGAACCCGTATCTCCGGTGCGGCACCCGCACGGCCCGTGAATTTTACCCGCGGTGCGATGACTTCAACCGTACCCGAGAGAACACGCTCGCCATTGGCGTCGGAAGATTCGCAATCGAATACGACCGTTCCGCCGGCCGAATGCTTTTCGCGGACGATGACCTTGGTCGTGAGCACGTCGCCTAGCTCGATCTCGCGATGAAACCTCAAAGATTCTCCGAGATAGATCGTGCCCGGACCCGGCAGCTTTGCGCTCAAGACCGCCGCCGCCAGGGTGCCTGCCCAAATGCTTGGCGTGAGCGGCGCGATGCTCGGCTCCGCTGCGCTCAAAATCGGACTTCCGGAAAGCAAGGCCATAAGCGCCGCGTCGTCGCGGGTGATGGTCTTCGACATGCTCGCGCTTTCGCCGATCTCGAGCTCGTCGAACGTGCGATTTGTGATGGTCTCCCCTGAGTTCATCGGCAACTCTCAAACCTCTAATTCTCTTTCGCGGCGGCGCAGCGCTACTTTTGAACCGCGGGCTCTCGGCCGCGATGCAGAAGCCGCTCCTCCAATCCCCGTCCCAGAGCCGTGTCCGATCCGTGCGGCAGCGCCTCGGGCGCGACACCGGCTTCCGCGCCATGCGCGCTCGCGCGCACCGCCTTTCCTTTGAAGAGCGTTTCGATGCGCGCAAGACGCTCTTTCATCCACTGCGAAAGTTCTCCGCGCGCCGAGAGGACCTGGCGAACATCCTCAAGCGCCTGCGCACGCACTTTGTGATCGTCCGGAAGGAGTTCGGGAATTCCGGCGATGGCCCGTTCTTCATCCCGGAGCAGCAGCAGGTATTGCTCCCGAACGAGCGCTTTGAACTCAGCCAGCCCGATGCGTTGGGCCTCGGGCGTTCGCGCGCGAATCTGGCGCAAAACGGCAAAGGCCCGCTCGTCACAGCCAACCTCGTCGCGGGCCGAGCCGACATATATAAGCGCGCGCAAGCAAGCCTCGCGCGTGCCGCCATGCTCGAAGCGGCGATCGAGGTTGGCTGCCAGATGCGCCGTGACGGCTTCCCTTAGAACATCGCGCCCGATGCGCTGGCGTGCAATTGCGGCGTCGGCGCGAAGACCGACGAAGGCCTGGAGAAGAGGCGAGCCGTACACGGCCATGAACCAGCCCTCGATCAGGCGGTCGCGAGCGTCCTGATAGCTGTCCAGGAATCGCGATATCTGACGCGACATCTCGGCTTCGGCCCGCCGAAAAGGATTTTCGCGGCTCACGGGGCGACGATGCGCGCGAATCCCTTCCACCTGCGACGTGACCAGCTGCATGAGCGGATTGCGGTCCGAGAACATCGCATAGCGAATGCGATCGGGATGAATGGCACGCAGCCACTCGGCGCTTTGCTCGCTGCTCAACATCCGCATGAGCGGGCTCGAGAAGGTTCGGTAGAGCCCTTGATTGATGTCCGAGACTCGGGCGACGGTGGCAAAGCGCAATTCATCTTCCGTGTCATTTCCTCCGAGAGCACGGAGATAGCCGAGAGTCCGAGGCTCGAACCGCATGACGTAGTCGCCCGTAGCGAGGTCGGCATTGGTCGTCTCGGGTGTTTTGTCCGTTATGACGGCTTCATAAAGTCCGGGCGGCAGGACGTCGATAATGTCCATCGCCTGGGTGAATTCCTGATGCTGCTTAGTCGCGACTTTGCCCGAGACGAAAATACCGAGATGACCGACCGATTGGTGGAGCGTGAAAATGATCGTCTGTCCGTTGGCGACAATTTCCTCGTCGGTGTCGTAGAGGTCGAGCACCCAGCCGAGCGCCTGCTGGGGCGGCGTGATGTTGTCTCCGAACGAACAAAAGACGATGATCGGCGACTTGATGTTGCGCAGATCAATCCGCACGTTGTCCGAGGTGTAGAGCTCGCCGGCGGCGAGCCTGTTGCCGACGAAAAGTTCGTCGGCGATGAACTGCATCTCAACCGCGTTGAGCAGGACGGGACTTCCCCACCATTTTTCGAATTCCAGAAACCGCGGGCCCTCCGTGTCGACCTTCGAATAGACGTTGTAGCTCTTTTCCCAATATGTGTTTGCCGGGTTGAGCGCTTCGAAGTTCGAGACAAGGTAGGCGCCGTCGAAGCGGCCATGGCCGAGATCGCCAGCGAGGGAGGTCAGCCACGTTCCGCCTAGCAAACCGCCGAGATAGCGGAGCGGGTTTTTGCCCCGAACCCCGTTCCAGTACGCCAGCGGCGTGCCAGCGAGCATGATTGGCCCCGCGAGCTCGGGCTCGACGGCGCTTGTCATCATGATCTGCCACCCCGCCTGACAGTTGCCGATCAGGCAGGGTTTGCCCTCGGCGTCGCGGTGCAACTCGGCGACCTTCTTGATAAACAGCGCTTCCGCCCGACACACATCCTCGACCGTCTGACCATGTACGGGCTCGGGCAGAAAGCCGACGAAGTAGCAAGGATGTCCGGCGGCAAGAACGACGCCAATCTCGCTGTCTTGCTTCATGCCACCGATGCCCGGACCATGTCCGGCGCGCGGATCGAAAATGATGAAAGGCCGCTTGCGTCGGTCGATATGGGTTCCGGGAGGCGGTGCGATCCGCACGAGCATATAGTTGACGGGCCGCTGGAGCGAAAGGCCGTTCACGACCACCTGAAACTCAAAGGTAAGAACGTTGGGCGCCCTCAGCGTCGTGTGCTCAAGATAGTTGTTGCCGCGCTGCCGCATGATATCCATGAAGAGGACCGAACGCTGACACGCGTCGACCCAATACTCGGCGGCCTGCTGCAGCCACCCGCTCGACCATGGCAGCCATGACATCATCATTTCTGGCTCGGCGCCGACCACGCCCGCCGTCCTGGGGCGTTCTTCGGTTCGTGGCTTCGTTGCGAACGCCGAATCCATCGCATGATCCTTTGTGCTGCACAGCCGGAACCCTGAGTGATGAAAGGAGGTGCCGCGGTTGCGCTGCACCACGTCGTTCACGCCGAAAAAATTCTCCCGGGATCGATAGCCGCACGAGTCCGCGCTTTCGTGGTATCCGCAGCACTACCGATCTCATTCCGAAATAGTTGGTAGCGTGCTTCACAAACGGCTCGCAGCCTCAATTCATCATCCGCCACCTCTCCCCTCATCCCTATTGCTCCGGATGCGGTGCACGTCTCAGCGGGCGTGCTTTTACAGCCGCATGTCGATTCATTTCGGGGTTAGCCCGGATATTCGTGCGACGGTCGCCGGTTCAGCCTTGCGCCAGATCTCGGCCTCAATCTCGGGCTGCGTGCGGCAGCCCAACAAGGATGCGGCGCATGACCAAAAGACGCATGACCACGGTCGCGGTAGTTGGGGCCGTTGTCGTTGCCGCGCTTGCCGTGGGCTATCGCTACTACGTATCGCTCCAGCGTTCCTTGCCCGCGGGTATCGCTGAGGGAAATGGCCGCATTGAGGCCGATGAGATCCAGATTGCGACGAAATACGCCGGCCGCGTCGCCGAAATCAAATTTCAGGAAGGAGATCTTGTCACTCCCGGCCAGGTGATCGCCCGCATGGATACGCGGGAACTCGAAGCCTCCGAGCGAGCAACGGCCGCGCTTGTCGACCAGCGTCTCAAGGACGCCGAAGCGGCACAATCGGCCGTCGGCCAGAAACAGGCGGCTCTTGAACTGGCCAATAGCGAGCTCAATCGTGCGAACATCCTCGTCGCCAGCGACGCGGTCAGCAAACAGCGCGTCGAGCAACTGACCGCGGCAAAGAAATCGGCGCAGGACGCGCTCGCGGCCGCCAAGTCCCAGGTCGCCGGCGCCGATGCGGCGGTCGCTTCCGCCCGATCCGAACGGGAACGCCTCCAGCATATGATCGATGACGGAACGCTGGTTGCTCCGAAACTCGGGCGCATTCTCTACCGGTTATCGGACGTCGGAGAAACCCTTCCGGCGGGCGGCGCGGTGGCGACGATGCTCGATCTCAACCAGGTCTATATGACGGCGTTCATGCCCAACGAGGTGGCGGCGAAAATCCCGCTCAACGCCCAAGGCCGCATTCTTGTCGACGCGGCACCGAACCGAGCGATACCCGGCATCGTAACCTTCGTCTCTCCGCGCGCGCAATTCACGCCCAAACAAGTCGAGGTGAAAAGCGAACGCGAACGAATGATGTTTCGCGTGAAGATTCGTATACCCGAGGTTCTCGTCGAGAAGTATGTCGATCGGGTGAAGACCGGTGTCACCGGCGTCGCCTATATCAAAACCGATCCCAACGCCCAGTGGCCGTCATGGCTCCAGTCCGATCTGACCACGATGACGCCCCCGGAACCAGCAGGCGCGGCCTCAAAGTGACCTGCACTGCAACCTCCGCCGCAGTCGATATTGGCTCGGTCCGTCACCTCTACCGCAGGACCGTCGCCCTCGATGGCGTGAGCCTTCGCGTTCCGCAGAGCTCGACGATGGCGCTGATCGGTCCCGACGGGGTTGGCAAATCGACACTTCTGGCGCTCGTCGCAGGCGTCAAACGGATTCAGACCGGATCGATTTCGGCCCTCGGCGTCGATCTTGCCGACCGCCGCGACCGGGAACGCGTCCAACCCCGCATTGCCTACATGCCGCAGGGCCTCGGGAAGAATCTCTATCCCGCGATGACCGTCGGCGAAAACATCGAGTTCTTCGGACGCCTGTTCGGTCAGGATCGGGCCGAGCGGGATAGCCGCATCGAAAAGCTGACCGGCGCGATCGGTCTCGCGCAATTCGTCAAGCGGCCCATGGGAAAGCTATCGGGCGGCATGAAGCAAAAGCTGGGCTTGTGCTGCGCCTTGGTTCACGATCCGGATCTTTTAATTCTCGACGAGCCGACCACCGGCGTCGATCCGCTTTCGCGCCGCCAATTCTGGGAGCTCGTCGATGGCATAAAGCGCGCGCGCCCCGGCCTGACCGTGATGGTCGCGACGTCCGACATGGACGAGGCCGAACGATTCGGCCGTGTGGTCATGATGGACGGCGGGAAAATCCTGGCGGATGGCGCGCCGGCGGCGCTCAAAGCCAAGACCGGAACGGACTCGCTCGAGCGGGCTTTCATCGCGCTGCTACCACCGGAACGCCGGACGAGCGCCGCCGCACCATCCGAAACCGCGCAGATTGCCGCCGATGCGCCTGTGGTGATCGAGGCGCACGATCTGACGCGTCGCTTCGGCGATTTCGTCGCCGTGGACCGCGTCAGCTTCACCATTCGCCAAGGAGAGATCTTCGGATTTCTCGGCTCCAATGGCTGCGGCAAATCGACGACCATGAAGATGCTGACGGGCTTGCTGCCGGCGAGCTCCGGCCATGCGGAGCTCTTCGGTCGGCCCGTCGATGCCAGCAGCGCCACGTCGCGCCGGCAAATCGGCTATATGTCGCAAGCCTTCTCGTTGTACAGCGAGCTCACCGTCCAGCAAAATCTCCAATTGCATGCCGACCTCTTCGGCATCACGGGCGACGCAGCTCAAACCCGCCTCGGCCTGGTGATCGAGCAATTCGGGCTTGGCTCCTACCTCGACAGCACGCCGGATGCGCTCCCGCTGGGCGTCAGGCAGCGTCTTCAGCTGGCCGTTGCCATCATTCACGAGCCTCCGCTTCTGATCCTGGACGAGCCGACCTCGGGCGTCGATCCCGTTGCGCGGGAGATGTTCTGGAAGGAGCTGATCACCTTGTCGCGTCAACAGGCGGTGACGATTTTCGTCACCACCCATTTCATGTCCGAGGCGACGCGGTGCGATCGCATTTCGTTCATGAATGCCGGCCGGGTGATCGCCTGCGGCTCACCCACCGAGCTGCAATCGGCGCAGAACGCCGAAAGCCTGGAAGATGCCTTCATCTCCTATATGGAACTCGGCGGGGCCAAGGAAAACCTCCCTTCCGCCGAGTCCGCTTTTGCCGGCGGAGCAAGCGGCGAAACCGAGGCGCCCTCGCGCAATTTCTCGGCGCGCCGCGCCTTCGCCTATGGCTGGCGAGAAGGCATCGAGCTCGCGCGCGATCCGATTCGGCTGACAATCGCATTGCTCGGCTCGCTGATCCTGATGCTGGTTCTGGGATTCGGCATCACGCTCGATATCGACCGCGTCAAATTCGCCGTCCTCGACTGGAACGGCTCGGCGGAAAGCCGCGCCTATATCGACGGATTTGCGGGATCGACATATTTCCGCCAGCAACCGCCGCTGCAGAATGAAACTCAATTGCTGGACGAGCTAAGGTCGGCGAATATCGCCTTTGCCATCGAAATTCCGCCCGACTTCAGCTCCCAGTTGCGCCGCGGGCGCTCCGCGGACGTCGCCGCGACAGTCGATGCGGCGAACGTGTTTCGGGCTGAATCCATCATCAATTATGTAAAAGGCGTGAACGCGCAATTCCTCGACGCGTTGGCGAAGGCGAGCGGGAACGACAAGCCGCCGGCCAAGATCGAAACCCGCTTTCGCTACAATCAAGCCTTCCGAAGCGTCGAAGCGCTCGCGCCGTCGACGATCGCGCTGATGCTTGTCTTCATACCCGCGATTCTAACGGCCTTGTCCGTGGTTCGCGAAAAGGAACTCGGCACAATCACGAATTTCTACGGCACGCCGGTGTCGCGGCTCGAGTTCCTTTTGGGAAAACAGCTGCCTTATGTCCTCCTCGCTCTGACGAATTTCGTCGCCATGGCGATCATGTCCGTGACGATCTTTGCCGTACCCCTTCGTGGAAGCCTGGCTGGATTGACCCTCGGCGCGGTCGTTTATGTTTTTGCAACGACGGCGATCGGGCTCCTCTCCTCCTGTCTTACCAAGACGCAAATGGCCGCGGTATTCGGGACTGCGATCGCGACGATGGTACCGGCAACCCAGTTTTCCGGAATGCTGCAGCCGGTCGCGACACTCGAAGGAAGCGGATACGTCGCAGGCCTGCTCTTCCCGACAACGTACTTCATGAAGACCGTTGTCGGCGCTTTTACGAAATCTCTCACGTTCAGCGAGCTCTTGCCGTTCATCGGGTCGACCTTTCTGTTCTGGCCCATCCTATTGGCGATAGCCGCGGCGCTCTTGCCGAAGCAGGAGGCCTAGGCGATGCAGTCTTTGCGCAATATCGCGCGGCTCACCTGGAAGGAATTCATCAGCCTTCGTAGCGACACTTTTATGGTGATCTTCATCTTTTATTCTTTCACCTTCACCGTCTACAGCCAGGCGACCGGCGTCCCGCAAGACCTCGTAAACGCCTCGATCGCCGTGGTCGACGAGGACAAATCACAGCTATCGCATCGCATCGCGGATGCATTGCTGCCGCCGCTGTTCCAACAACCCGTCCCGTTGGAGCAGACTCAAATCGAGCGTGCGATGAATAGCGCGAGGTTCACTTTCGTGCTCGATATTCCGCCCGATTTCGAGCGGGACGTGACGGCCGGACGCTCGCCCACCGTACAGGTCCTGGTCGATGCGACGGCGATGATGCAGGCCGGGCTGGGGGCGAGTTACCTCCGCGACATCATCAACAACGAGATCGGCCAGCTGGCGGTGCGCACGCGCAGCGTTTCCGTCGTCCCGCCGAGCGTGACGCTGCAAGTGCGGCCGGCGTTCAACCAGGGAATGATCGGCAGCTGGTTCAGGGGCACAATGGGGATGCTCAACAACATCACGATGTTGGCTGTTCTCCTCGCGGGCGCGGCCCTGCTCCGCGAGCGCGAGCATGGAACCCTGGAGCATTTGTTGGTCATGCCGGTCACGCCGATCGAGATCATGTTGTCGAAGATTCTCGCGAACGGCGTGGTCATCGTCACGATCACCGCCGCCTGCGTCTACGTCATGCTGAAGGGCGTCCTGGGCGTCGTGGTATCCGGATCAATCGCGTTGTTCCTCGTCGGGACGGCGCTTTACCTGTTCTTCGCGGCCTCTCTCGGGATTTTTCTTGGCACCGTCGCGCGCAGCATGCCGCAATTGGGGCTGATGTTCATCCTGCTGGTGCTGCCGTTGAATCTGCTTTCCGGAGCCAACACGCCCGTCGAGAGCATGCCCGAATGGATGCAGAACGCGGTCCAGGTCTCGCCCGCCACGCACTTCGTCGCGCTGACACAGGCGATTTTGTTCCGGGGAGCCGGTCTTTCCGTGGTGTGGCCGCAGTTCTTGATCATCTTCGCGATCGGCGGGTTGCTCTTTGCCGTCAGCTTCGCGCGGTTCAAAAGCTTTCTCGCCGCGCAATAGCCGGCCGATGAAGTTCAGAGAGGGAAATGGTTTGTTCGGTCTCGCTTGTGGAATCCGCCAGGGAGCAGGTCATGAGCAAAAGACTCCTAAGCACCTCGCCGCCATCGCCTGGCCCTAAAACGCCCGTTGGGTTTCGACCGGCCAAAGGTGGATTTGGATCGCCCGGGCCTTTGCGCCGCGTCATCGTCATATCCCTTGCCTTGCCGTTCGCGGGGTGTGCGCTCGTCGGACCTGATTTCAAGAAACCGACGGCGCCGGTCGCCGCCTCCTACACGGATGTCGACGGAAAGCCGATCTCGCAGCTCGGTGGTGACGCGAGCGCAAGCAAGACCGAGGAGATCCGCGACTGGTGGACGGTGTTTCATGATCCGACGCTCGATCGTCTCATCGATACCGCCTACCACCAAAACCTTACACTCGTGAGCGCGGGTACGCGGGTGCTGGAAGCGCGGGCCGAGCTGGGAATCGCGGTTGGCGAGTGGTACCCGCAGCAGCAGCAGGTCGGCGGTTCGGTCAACTACAATCGCTTCAGCAAACAAGATGCGTTCGCGTTCGCCAATCCTCCGGGGAATTTCTGGCGCGCATCGCTCGGAACGGCACTGGCGTGGGAATTGGATTTTTGGGGAAAGTTCCGACGCGGCATCGAATCGGCTGATGCGTCCTATCTGGCGTCGATCGCGAGTTACGATGACGTCTTGGTGACGCTGCTCGGCGATGTCGCGACCACTTACATCGGCATCCGCACGGTCCAAAAACAGATCGATCTCGCCCAGCAGAACATCGCGAGACAGCGCAGGGCGCTGAGTATCGCAAACGACCGATTCCGGAATGGTGCGACGACGCGGCTCGACGTCTACCAGGCGCAAGCCGTGCTCGGAGCCACGGAAGCCCGGGTGCCGCAGCTGGCCAATCAGCTGCAAGAGGGCATCAACGTGCTCCATGTACTGCTCGGCATGCCGCCAAGCGCAATCAATGACATGCTCGCGCAGTCGGCCGGCATTCCCGTCGCGCCCGGCAAGATCGATCTCGGCATTCCTGCGGATCTTCTGCGCCGGCGGCCCGATATTCGGACGGCCGAATTCCGAGCCGCGGCGCAAAGCGCGCAGATCGGCGTCGCGAAGGCCGATCTCTACCCCTCGTTCAGCCTGGTCGGAAACATCGGGCTCGTATCAAGCAATGTCGGCAAGGCAAGCCTCGGCGACATCTTCACCCATGGTGCTGTCGCCTACTCCTTCGGCCCGTCGTTCCAATGGAACATCCTCAACTACGGGCAGATCACAAACAACGTCCGCGTTCAAGACGCCCGCTTGCAGGCGCTCCTCGTGGATTACAAGAACACCGTCCTCAAAGCACAGCAGGAGGTCGAGAACGGCATCGCCGCGTTCGTCTTGTCGCGTCAAGCGGCCGACGCCCTTCGCGGCACCGTGACCGCCGCGGACGGAGCCCTCAATCTGGCGTTTACGCAGTATCAAGAGGGTCTGAGCGACTTCACGACCGTTCTTACGGCGGAACAAAACCTTCTCGAGTCGGAAAACGCCCTCGCCGTCACGATGGGCCAAACGGCCACGAGCCTCGCAATGCTCTACCGTGCCCTCGGTGGGGGGTGGGAGATCCGGGCTGGCAAGGACTTCGTGCCGGCGGCGACCAAGGACGAAATGAAGAACCGCACAAACTGGGGCGGAATATTGCAGACGCCGTCTGAAGGGCAGGCGGTGCCCCCACCCGAGCCGAGCGGCCCGAAGAAGGGCCCCTTCGTCGACGCGCCGATTTGGTAGGAGGGGGCCGATGCCTTGGAGCGCCACGACGAAAGAGGCAATCGCAGCCAACGCGCGGTCGGGGGCCTCGAGCGCCGCGCAGCGCGATGAACTTTCGAACTGCCGCTTCGCGATCTCCACCGCTGCAAAAATTGCGCTCCGTGCGTCACGCTTCGTGCCGGCAATCGCGCGCCCGCTGGGGTCCATTCTTATCGTTGGGGCCGCACTCGCTGTGGGGCCGCTTCTTTCCGCATGCGCCGGGAGCGGCTCAACCACCACTCAAGGCGCTGTGATCGTAGCCGAGCACCGCACGACCGGCATCTATAGCGGCCGAGAGTGGGACGCGGCGAAACGCTACGCCTACTGAGGGGGGCAATAAGTCTGTGCGTTCATCAAACCGAAGGAGGTTCCTATGACTTTTACGCGTTATGCAAAATTCGCTTTGATTTGCGCTCCCATCGCTCTTGGCGCCTGCGCGGAGGACAAGACCGCGGAGAACACCGCTCAAATCTCGGCCGCCAACCAAAAAGCCGACCAGGCTTTGACGACGGCCCAACAAGCCCTCCAGCAGGCGCAAGCTGCGAACGAGAAGGCGGATCGGCAGTACCAGCGCGGCTTGCGCAAATAGCGAACGTCAGCGCGCGGGCGCGTGGCTCGACCTGCTCGGCGGCGCGCATGAACGGGTCCTGGCGTTCTCGCAGTCGAGTGACCAGACGGCGTCCGCCGCGGCATCTTCTTGCCGCGGCGGCGGCGCTTGCGCTCGCGCATTCGACAGCGGGAGCCGCGGAATTCACGCTTGCGGGCGATGAGTCCGTCATCGGTTCAACGCAGACCTATGTGACGAAATCGCAAGACACGCTGCTCGATGTGCAGCGGGTTTACGATGTGGGCTATGCCGAATTGGTGGCCGCCAATCAGACCGTCGATCCTTGGCTTCCCGGCGCAGGCACGCGCGTCGTCATTCCGACGCGTTTCATCCTCCCGCCGGCGCCGCGCATCGGCATTGTCATCAATCTCGGGGAGCGACGCCTTTACTATTTCCACCCCGACCGGAAAACCGTCGAGACCTTTCCCATTGGCGTCGCGGTTGACGGCGCGCACACGCCGGCCGGGCTCACATCGATTGTCGCGAAAGAGAAGAATCCCGCGTGGTACCCGCCGCCTTCGATCCGCGCCGAAGAGCCGGAGCTCCCGGCCGTGGTTCCGCCGGGACCCGACAACCCTTTGGGCGACTATGCCTTGCGGCTCGGCTGGGCGAATTTTCTGATCCATGGCACCAACAAGCCTGACGGGGTCGGTCGAAATGTCAGCCATGGCTGCATTCGCCTCTATCCGGAAGATATCGAGCGCCTGTTCGCCGAAGTGCCGGTCGGAACGCCGGTGCGGGTCCTCGACCAATCGCTCCTGACGGCTTGGTCGGAGGGGCAGCTCTTTGTCGCGCTCCATCCGAGCAAGTCGCAAACCGATGAAATCGATAATGGCAAGCGCATGACGATCGCCACATCGCTCACATTGACCATGGCGGTTGCCAACGCGGCGGGAGAACGGCGCGGCCTCGTGAGGTGGGATTTGGTGGCCCGCATCGGGCGCGAGGCCTCCGGCATTCCGGTGGCCGTTACGATAGCGGACAAGCTAGCGGGCGCTCCCTGACAACCGCCATCGCGCACCGCCAAGCCAAGAATCGAACAGCCTTGCGGTCCTCGCTCAGGCCCTTAGGAGCTTCACATCACCACCGAGGACGACCCTCGGCGACCGGTGATGTGGCTGTCCGCCAAATTTCAGGTGGATTCCCTATACGCAAGAAGAGACGAGAGTGCGACCGTGTCTCGCGTCCGCGGTCAAGCTTTCGAAGGGATGAGAGCGGCCGCAAGCGCACAATGTGCCATTCGCAGGGGAATTGACGCCATGACGACGATCCGCTCGCTATCGGTTGCACTCACACTCCTCACGATCGGTGCTTGGGCACACAGCGAGGCAAGAGCCGACGACGCCGGGGGAGTAAAGGCCGGCTTTCTGACGTGCAATGTCTCCAGCGGATTCGGGATCGTGTTCGGATCGTCGCGCGACGTCAAGTGCGACTACGCCGCGGGTCCCGATAAAACGGAGCATTACACGGGCTCGATCAGCAAATTCGGCGTCGATATCGGCTATCTGGGATCTGCGGTGATGGTCTGGGCGGTGGTCGCACCCACCACGAGCGTTGCGTCCGGCGCGCTCGCCGGCACCTATGCGGGCGCCACCGGCAGCGCGTCGGTCGGCGTCGGGGTCGGGGCCAATGTTCTCGTTGGCGGCTCGCAGAAGCAATTCACGCTGCAGCCGGTGAGCATCGAAGGAAACACCGGACTCAACGTTGCCGGCGGCGTCGCGGCGCTCAAGCTGACAGCGGTGGACTAGGCGACTGAGTCAAGACCACCGGCGGGTCTGCTCGCGGCTTTCATAACCGCTCCCCGCATGCAACGCGAGCAGCCGCGCAGCAAGGGGCGGCAGTTGCATCGTGTGCTCGAGCCTCGGTGGCTTGGGAAAGGTCGCGGGCGACGCGGGAGGTCATATGCTGCGTGTCGTGGGTGCATTCGTCGTCGCTCTGACGCTTGCGGCTTGTACCGGCGGGAGCAGCGACAGCTCGGCCTCGGCTCAAAGCGCGGCAACCGCGAGCCACCAACCCGTCGACCTCAAGCGTGGGCTTGATGCGCCACGACCTCCCGGAACGAGCACATTGCCGAGCGAGCAGAGATCGGTCCCCGGGCGGCCGTGACGCGAGGGCGGCTCGCAGATGTGGCGATTCAATTCGAGCCCTTATGGAGGAGCGAAGCTCGTAACAGGACTCGCCGCCGCTGCGCTGCTCGGCGCCGTGGGCGTCGCAAGAGTCCAGACAGAAGACCCCGCGCCAGAAGGATTCACCTTCGACTCCGCACCCGTCGCGGTCGTCGTGGGCGGCCACAAGCTGCGAATCCCTCGGAGCTATCTTTCCGATTTCGTCCCAGGCAAGGCCAACCAAACGTCGATTACGCTGCTTGCGCACCTGCCCGATTTGTCGTCAATCTCGGTCGAGACCGTACCGTGCTTCGTCAATCGGATGGCTTGCGACGAAATCGTCTCCATCGAAATTTCGGATATGGTCGTGCCCTCCGGATCGGAACAACTCAAAAGATTGCTCCAGGGCCGGCGCGCGAGGATCAGGTCAGGTCCTTACGGCCTAAAGCGCTATGTGACGAGAACGTTCGATGCCCAGCAAGACACCTATGGTCGGGCCTTGCGCGGCGGCCAGTTTTATCTCGTTGCGTGCCTGAAGCAGCCCAGCCCGTTCGACACCTGCACCTACCAGCAGAGCGCCTCTGTGAACCTGTCGCTCAAATACGTGTTCAGACGGACACAGTTGCGGAATTGGGAAAGCATTCATCGCGGGATTATTGAATTGCTCGCATCGTTCCGGCAGAGCTGATGTCGTCTTCCCATCCGCATCGACTTGAAGCGAGCGCTTCTCGGCATGTTGCGGCTCGCAGAGAAGAAAAAGCCCGTCGCGGAGGCAGACGGGCTCGAGCGCATCAAGATGGTTGCGGGGGTAGGATTTGAACCTACGACCTTCAGGTTATGAGCCTGACGAGCTACCGGGCTGCTCCACCCCGCGTCAGGTGGCAAAGGAAGCGACAGGTGACAGTGGAGTATCGAGCGTGGCTTGGCTGGCCTGGCGGCGACCTACTCTTCCACGTCTTAGGACGTAGTACCATCGGCGCTGAGGGCTTTCACGGCCGAGTTCGGGATGGGATCGGGTGCTAAATCCCTCGCCATAACCACCAGACCAGCGAAGCCACGAGAGAAGAAAGCTGTCAGCTATTAGCTTTCAGCTATCAGCAAGAAGCCAAAAGCTGACGGCTGATAGCTGACAACTTCCTTTCGAGAAGAGATCTTCATGAGCGAGGCTTGGCGCTGCAAGCGACGGGTTCCGGCGCGTCGGTTGGGACGCGACGGGCGATCAAGCCGATCGAGCGATTAGTACCGGTTAGCTCCGTGCATTGCTGCACCTCCACACCCGGCCTATCAACGTGGTGGTCTACCACGGCTCTCAGCGAGACCTGGTTTCGAGGGGGGCTTCCCGCTTAGATGCCTTCAGCGGTTATCCCGTCCGCACATAGCTACCCGGCGATGCGGCTGGCGCCACAACCGGTACACCAGAGGTGCGTCCATCCCGGTCCTCTCGTACTAGGGACAGGTCCTCTCAAGT
>DATEKH010000259.1:0-16440 GCA_035277525.1 Allostellaceae bacterium | reverse complement strand
TCGGGATGCACGTCGAGACCCTGCTTGGCAAAAAAGCCCTGGGTTTCGCCGATATGCAGAACCCAGCCCGCGCTCGGAAAGAGGCTGACTTCGAGCTTGGTCGCGGCAAAAGCGCCCGTCGACAGCAAGACGGTGGAAAGCGCAGCGAGAACGGCGGTTATGTGCTTCATCGGTTCAGATCCTTGCGAGCCGCGGCATGAGTCTCTTGGCGTTGCCGGAGAGAATCAACGCCTTGTCATGCGCGGAGAGGCCGCGCTTGTCGATGGTGTCGAGCTGGTCGTTGTGAAAATACGGGAAGTCCGTTCCATAAACGATCTGGGTCGGCTTCACCAGCTTCGTCAGCGCCGCCCAGGACGGTGCGTCGGTGACGTTCACCGTGTCGTAATGCAACCGCGCCAACGCGGCAAAGACCCCGTCCGGCGCGATCTCATGGAGATTCTTGGCGTTCTTGAAAAAGGCGTTGATGCGGCTCGCCAGCATCGGCACGGTGCCGCCGCCATAGGAGAAGCACCATTTGATGTCGCGATAGCGCGCGAGACATCCGTTGGCGAGGAGGCTCACCGCCGCGCGCGTCATGTCGAAGGTCACTTCCTCGACCGCCGGATTGACGCCGGGCCCGACTTTCAGGCCGCCACAGCATCCCGGCACCGGGCCATGGAAATAAACCACCGCCTTGCGGCGGTTCATCTCCTCCCAGAGCGGTGCGTAGAACGCGTCGCCGGGATAGCGCCCGTTATAGCTCGATTGGACGCCGATTCCGTCCGCGTGAAGCTGGTCGAGCGCGTATTCGGCTTCCTTCAGGCAGAGATCGACATCGAGCATGTTGAGCGGCGCGAAGAGGCCGAACCGGCCGGGATGGTCGCTCATGAGCTGGGCGGCATAGTCGCCACAAATGCGCACCATGCGCGTCGCGGCTTGCGGATCGAGACCCCAGAACCCGTCGCGGATCGAGGCGAGCGACAGCACCGCGGTCTTGACGCCGCCGCGATCCATCTCCTGAAGCGTCACTTCGGGCGTCCAGGACACGATGGTCGGCGCATGACGCGAATGATGCGCGTCGTCCCAATCCATCGAGAGTTTCTTGTACTCGGGCGCCCAGAAATGGTGATGCGTGTCGATGACGCCGTGATGCGTCGGCTTGGCGCTCTGCGCCAAAGACGCACCGACGGGGCTCGCCGCCGCCACGCCCGCCGCGGCAAGGCCGGCGAGAAACTCTCTGCGCGTGGCCATCGGCTAAGCCTTGGCGAGCCTTGGCAGCAGACGTTTGGCGTTGCCGGAGAAGATCGCGGCCTTTTCCTTGGCCGACAGTCCAACGCGTTCGAGATCGTCGAGCTGGTCGTTGTGGAAGTAGAGAAAATCGGTGCCGTAGAGCACATGCGTGGACGGCAGGAATTTCATCAGCGCGGCCATCGAGGCGGGGTTCGCCACATTGACCGTGTCGACATGGAATTTCTGCAGCTCCGCGGTCACGCCATTGGGGGCGAATTCCTTGAGGTTCTTCGCGGCCCTGAAGAAGTTGTTGATGCGGCCGGCGACAAAGGGCAGCGTGCCCCCGCCATAGGCGATGATCCATTGGATCTTCGGGTAGCGCTGCAACCCGCCGCTGGTCATGAGGCTGGCGCAGGTGCGCGTGACATCGAACGTCACCTCGACGATCGAGCCGAACATTCCGGGCCCGTCCTTGATCTGGCTGCAGCACGCGTTGTTGGGGCCGTGGACGAACACGACCGCGTTGCGCCGGTTGAGCTCCTCCCAGATCGGATTGTACGTCGGATCGCCGAGATAGACGCCGTTGTAGCTCGATTGCAGGCCGATGCCATCGGCGTGCACCTGATCATAGGCGTATTCGATTTCTTTGAGCGAGCTCGGCACGTCGATCATATTGAGCGGCGCGAACAGGCCGAAGCGGCCGCGATGGTCGCTCATCACCTTGGCGCCGAAATCGTGGCACGCATGGACGACCTTGGTCGCGGCCGCCGCATCGAGGCCCCACATGCCCTGGCTGATCGACGCAAGCGACAGGATCGACGTCTGCACGCCGGCCTTGTCCATCTCGGCGAGCGAGACCTCGGGCGTCCAGCTCTCCATCCCCGGAAAATGCGGAACGTGATGGGCGTCTTCCCAACCGACCTGCGCCTTCAGATAGTCCGGCGCCCAAAAATGATGGTGCACATCGATGACGCCGTGATGCCTCGGCCGCGCCGGCTGCGCCAAGCTCGCGCTGAATGGCAGCATGGCCGCACCCCCCACCGCGGCGAGGCCGGTCAAAAATTCACGTCGGCTCGCGCCGAGCACGTCCTTGTTGGTCATCCTTTCCTCCCCATCGCCGCCCATCCGCGCGGGCCGGCTTCCGCTCTTTACGGCACACACTTTGCCGGTCTTTGGCCGGCGTGACAAGCATTTGCGTGCTGGCTAGACTCGCCGTCAAAAGACGCCATCGACAACGCCGTCGCGCCCGATCGATTTCGCGCGGCGGCGGCTCGAGCCAGAGGAGGCCGCGATGACCCATATTGTGCGCATTCACAAAACCGGCGGCCCCGAAGTGCTGAGCTGGGACGAGGTCGAGCTCGGCAAGCCCGGCCCCGGCGAAGCACGCATCCGTCAAACCGCGATCGGCCTCAACTTCATCGATACCTATAACCGGCGCGGCATCTATCCGCTCGCCCTGCCCTCGGCGCTCGGCAACGAGGCGGCGGGCGTGGTCGAGGAAGTCGGCGGCGGCGTAACCGATTTGAAGCCCGGCGATCGCGTCGCCTATGGCAACGCCCCGATCGGCGCCTATGCCGAAGCGCGCCTCATCCCGGCGGGGCGGCTCGTCAAGCTTCCCGACGGCGTCAGCGATCAGCAAGCCGCGGCCATGATGCTGAAAGGCCTCACCGCGCAATATCTGCTGCGACAAACCTATCGCGTGAAGCCCGGCGAGTTCATTCTGATCCATGCCGCGGCGGGCGGGGTCGGGCTCATCGTCTGCCAATGGGCGAAGCATCTCGGCGCCACGGTCATCGGCACCGTCGGCAGCGAAGCCAAGGCCAGGCTCGCGCGCGCCCATGGCTGCGATCACGTGATCGATTACACCAAGGAGGATTTCGCGAAGCGCGTTGTCGAGATCACCGCCGGCAAGAAGCTTCCGGTCGTCTATGATTCGGTTGGCAAGGATACCTTCCTCAAATCGCTCGACTGTCTGGCGCCGCTCGGTTTGATGGTGTCGTTCGGGCAGAGCTCCGGCCTGGTCGAGCCGTTCAGCATCAATATCCTCACCAACAAAGGCTCGCTCTATGTGACGCGGCCGACGCTTGCGCACTACGCGGCGACGACCGAGAAACTGCGCGCCATGGCGAAAGAGCTGTTCGATCTCGTCGCCGCCGGCGTGATCAAAATCGAAATCGGCCAGACCTACAAACTCAAGGACATCGCCCAGGCCCATCGCGACCTCGAGGCGCGGAAGACCACCGGCTCGACCGTGCTCACGGTCTAGCGATCGGTCAGCGCGGCGATCATCCCGACGATGACCGCCTCGGCCGCGCGACGATAGAGTCCAAGCTCGTGCCGCAGCAGCTTCCAGGTCGCGACATCGGTCGCGACGATGAGGCCGAAGAGCAGCACCGGATCCGTTTCGGGCGCCTGCGTCGATGGCGGCTGCAGAAGGTTCAGCTCGATCCAGCGGCGCTGCGCGGCGCGCTCGACGTCGTCGGCCGGCCCTGTCGCATCGCCGCGCTTCTCGTAATCGTCATAGAGCAGCCGAACGGCCGCCGCGATCGCATCCGGACTGCGCGTGCCGCGCTGCCGACCGGCCGTCTCCGCTTCGTTCGCCATCACGATCAGCGCCGACTTGCTGCCAAAGAGGCGCAGCACGGTCTGGACCGTCGTCCGCGCCGCCGCCGCGACCGCCTTCACGGAAAATTCCTCCGGCTTTTCGCGAAAGAGCGCGATCGCGGCCTGCCGGATGCGCTCGCGGTTCGCCGCTGCCTTGGCGGCGCGGTTTGCCATCGAATAGGCGCGCGGGCCGCTATTCATATTCTTAGATTAACATGAATCGGGAATTTATCTCAATCCGATCAATACCAATTCTCTGGGCCGAGGGACGAAATTAGAATTAATGACATAAACACGATTTGGCGCACGCGGCGCACCGAGTTCGTTTTAATGTCCTTCGTATAAATCTGGAAATAGGAGCGATTTCAGATGGTTCGGAAACAAAGCGGCCAGCCGCGCAATCAAATCAGGAAAGTAGCGGGCGGCCAGCTTAGGTGTTCATCGCTTCGAAGAAATCGGCGTTGGTCTTGGACTGGCGCAGCTTCTCGATCAGGAATTCGAGCCCGTCCATCGGTCCCATTGGGCTCAGCACGCGGCGCAGCACCCACATCTTCGATAAGGTGCCCTTTTCGACCAGCAGCTCCTCCTTACGGGTTCCGGATTTCGTGATGTCGAGCGCCGGGAAGGTGCGCTTATCGGCGATCTTGCGGTCGAGCACGATTTCCGAATTACCCGTGCCCTTGAACTCTTCGAAGATCACCTCGTCCATGCGCGAGCCGGTATCGATCAGCGCGGTCGCAATAATGGTGAGCGACCCGCCCTCTTCGATATTTCGCGCGGCGCCGAAGAATCGCTTCGGCCGTTGCAGCGCGTTCGCGTCGACGCCGCCGGTCAATACCTTGCCGGATGACGGCACCACCGTGTTGTAGGCGCGCGCCAGGCGCGTGATCGAATCGAGCAAGATCACCACGTCGCGCTTGTGCTCGACGAGGCGCTTGGCCTTCTCGATGACCATTTCGGCGACTTGCACGTGCCGCACCGCGGGCTCATCGAAAGTCGAGCTCACCACCTCGCCTTTCACCGTGCGCGCCATGTCGGTCACTTCTTCCGGGCGCTCGTCGATCAGCAGGACCAGCAGATAGACCTCTGGATGATTGGCCGCGATCGCATGCGCGATGTTCTGCATCATCACCGTCTTGCCGGTGCGCGGCGGCGAGACGATCAGCGCGCGCTGGCCTTTGCCCAAGGGCGTTACCAGATCGATCACCCGGGTCGTCAGATCCTTCTTGGTGGGATCGCCCAATTCGAGCCCGAGCTTCTCGTCGGGATAAAGCGGCGTGAGATTGTCGAAATTGATGCGGTGGCGCAGCTTGTCCGGCTCGTCGAAATTGATCTTGTTGACCTTGAGCAGGGCGAAATAGCGCTCGCCATCCTTGGGCGAGCGGATCTGGCCTTCGACCGTGTCGCCGGTGCGAAGCCCGAACCGGCGCACCTGCGACGGGCTGACATAGATGTCGTCCGGCCCGGGGAGATAATTCGCCTCCGGGCTGCGCAGAAACCCAAAGCCGTCTTGAAGAACCTCGAGAACGCCATCGCCATAGATGGCTTGGTCCTTGTCCGCGAGATTCTTCAAGATCGCGAACATCATGTCCTGCTTGCGCAAGGACGAGGCGTTCTCGATCTGGAGCTCCTCCGCGAAGGCGAGCAGCTCGGGCGGGGTTTTGCGCTTTAGTTCCTGTAAGTTCATCGAAGCAACAACCTTGGGGGGCGGGGGCCGGGGAGGGAAGGAGTGCCCCGGCTTGTGGCGCCGGGAGCTTGGCCGGATGCGGCAGGCGATCCAATCGCGGCAATCGAGCGTTCGGGTCGGTCGGTCAGAAAGAAGATTGGGAGCGCCTCGCCGGGCGTCAACACAATTAGCGCAAAAGCCGGATCGAAGTCAAATGGCAAACCAGCGCGATCCTTACTCCGGCGCGCAGCTTACTCATTCGAAAACACATAGCGCAGGCCGCGGCCGATGAAAAACACGGCAATGCCGCCCAGGATCGCTGCACCGATCGCAAACTGGCTGCTCGACCAGTAGCCGAACACGATGCCCACGAACTCGCCCAGCCATAGAACGCCGGCGAGGGCGACGGCTGACCAGTGCAGAACGCGCCCGAGGCGGACCGCGATCGTGGTCTCGATCTCGCCGAGCGTCTTGGTCGGCCAAAGCCATTTCATTCGACTCCTCCGCGCCGATGCCCCGTACGCGGGCTAGAACGGCCTCACCACGACGAGGATGATGATAAACACCATCAGCAAGGTCGGCACCTCGTTGACGATGCGATAGAAGCGCGGCGAGCGCCGATTGCGGCCGGCAGCGAAGTCTCGCCGCCAGCTGGCGAGCAAGAAGTGTATCACGGTCAGCGCCGCGACCAGAAAGAGCTTTGCGATAAACCAGCGCTCATGCCAATCGACCACGCCTGGTGTCGCGGCCAGCAGCGCGCCGAAGACATAGCTCGCAATCATGGCCGGCGTCATGATCGCGCGCAGCAAGCGGCGTTCCATCACCCTGAAGGTTTGCGCGGTCTCGGAATTGGCCGCCACCCCGGCGTGATAGACGAAGAGCCGCGGCAGATAAAGCAGCCCCGCCATCCACGCGACAATGCTGATGATGTGCAGAGCTTTCACCCAGAAATAAATCGCCGAGAGAAAGCTCATGTGACTTCCCGCCTGGCGCAGAGCCCGAACCGATCCTCGCAATGCGACCGGCCGCCTTCGGGATAGGGCGCCGCATCCATTGTTGCGCAAGCCGCGCGCACCAACGCGGCAAGTCCCGCCACGAAGCTTTCCGCCGCGCCCACGGTCGCCACGCGAACGTACCGCGGCACGCCACTTGCGGCCGCAAGATGGCGATATTCGATATCGAGCTCGACCAAGGTTTCGGAATGCTCTGACACGAACGCGATCGGCGCGACGATGACGCCGCGGCCATCCTCGCCGGCGCGGCGAATTTCCGCGTCGGTTGCCGGCATCAGCCATTTGAGCGGCCCGACCCGGCTTTGATAGCAGACCACAGCCTCGATGTTGCGCGAGGAAAGCGCGGCGTGGATCGCGCGCGCGGTTTGCTCGACCTGCGACTGGTAGGGATCGCCGCGCGCGACGACCCGCTGCGGCAAGCCATGCGCCGAGAGAAGCAGCCGCGGCAATGCGATCTCCGCGGGCCACGCGGCGATGGCGCGATCGATCGCGCTCGCCACGGCGGCGACGAATCCCGCTTCGGCTGGATAGCAGCAGATCGCGCGTGTCGGCACGCCAAGGCCGATCTTCCGCGCGGCATGGTCCCAATCCGTGATCGAAGATGCCGTCGTCGTCGATGAAAACTGCGGATAGAGCGGAAGCAAGATGACCCGCTCCACCTCCCATGCCTTGAGCGCAGCGGCGGCTTCGCTCGCGCGCGGCGCCCAATAGCGCATCGCGATGGCGACGCGAAAACCCTGGCCGAGCACGCGCTCGAGGGCGGCTGCTTGCGCCTGCGTGTTTTGCAGCAAAGGCGACACGTTCCCGATCTTGGCGAAGATCTGACGCGCCACCCGCCCGCGGCGGCGGGCGATGAGCTTGGCAATGAGCCAGCGAAACGGGTTCGGCAACTGGATAATCGCCGAATCGTAAAACAGATTGAAGAGAAAAGGCTCGACGGCGCCTGCGGAGTCGGGCCCGCCCAGATTCATCAGGACAACGCCGGTGCCGCTCATGCCTGTCGGATCATGGCGATCAGCCGCATCACATGGTCGGGCGGGGTTTCCGGCAAGACGCCGTGCCCCAAATTGAAGATGAAGGGTCCGTCTCCGAGCGCGGCGAGAATGGCGATGATGGCGCGATCGAGCGCCTCCCCGCCGGCGAGCAACAAGGCGGGGTCGAGGTTGCCCTGGATGGGACCAAGAGGCTGCAGCGTCGCAGCCGCTGCCTCCGGCGCGATCGTCGCATCGATGCTCAAAGCGGTGACGCCGGTTTCGGCAAAATAGCGGCGATAAAGCGGTCCAATCCCGCGCGGAAATCCGACCACCGGCAATTGCGGATGGGTCTCGCGCAAGCGCTCGACGATGCGGCGCGTCGGTCGAAGCACCAGCCGCTCGAATTGTTCCGGCGGCACGATGCCCGCCCAGGTATCGAAGAGCTGAACCGCGTCAACCCCGGCATCCGCCTGCGCCGCGAGGTGAAGGCTGGTCGCCTCGACCAGGCGATCGATCAGGCTCTCGAACCCGGCCGAATCCCGCTGGGCCCAAGCCTTGACCGCGGCAAAATCGGCGCTTGGGCCACCTTCGACCATATACGTGGCAACGGTCCAGGGTGCCCCCGCAAAACCGATCAGCGCCACCCTTTGATCGAGCTGCTGTTTGACCAGCGCCGCCGCGCGGTAGACCGGATCAAGCCGCTGCACCAAGCCGGCGCTGTGCAGCGACGCCGCTTCCTCCCGCCGGCGGATCGGCTCGAGCCGCGGGCCTTCGCCCGGCTCGAACCACAGCTTTTGCCCGAGCGCCTGCGGAACCAGAAGAATGTCCGAGAACAGGATTGCCGCGTCGAGCCCAAAGCGCCGGATCGGCTGCAACGTGGCTTCAGCCGCGCTTTCCGGTGCGAAGCAGAGGTCGAGGAAACCGCCGAGCTTGCCGCGCAACTCCCGGTATTCCGGAAGATAACGTCCTGCCTGACGCATGAGCCACACCGGTGGCGGCTTCAAGCTCTCGCCACGCAAGACGCGCAAGAGCGGTTTTGACGCTTGCTCCATGCCCTGCTCTTACCTCTTTCTTTCTTAGATTCAAAAGAAAGAGGTAGTAGTGGCGCGGCGCGACCGGGGGATTAATGTAAGCCGGGATTTTCTCCTGGTCTGCGCAAGGCTGCATCGCCGCGGGCTCGCCGCAAGTGTATAACGTCGACAAGCGGGCCTGAAATCGGCGCAAGAGAAGGGATTTGCGTGGCTGATGAAACACGTTGATAGCGGGGATCGAAGTGCGAGCGGCGACGGTTTTCCCCGCCTTGGGTACGGACGGATAATTTTATCCGCATGCCCGGCCGCTGGGGATGAAGCCGCACGCGGCGTTGCAAAAGCCGGCGCCTGCCGATTCCACGCCGCTTATCCCCAACCTATCCAGACAGCTTTCCCGAGGCCTCATTGACCCGGTTCCATCTTCATCTGGTTTCAGACTCGACTGGCGATACGGTGCACTCGGTCGCCCGTGCCTGCCTCGTCCAATTCGAAGACACTGACGCCGTCGAGCATATTTGGTCGATGGTGCGCACCAAGGCGCAGATCGAACGCGTTATCGGCGGCGTTTTGGGCAATCCCGGCGTCGTGCTTTATACCTTGGTCGACGAGCATCTGCGACAACAGCTGATCGAGGGCTGCCGCCGTCTTCAGGTCCCGGCGATTCCAGTGCTCGATCCGGTCATCGGCGCGCTTGCCTCCTTCCTTGGCCGCCAGGCCCGCGGTTTGCCCGGCCAGCAGCACCTGCTCGACAGCGAATATTTTCAACGCATCGACGCGATGACATTCGCCCTCAATCATGACGACGGCCAGTCGCTCTGGGGATTGAACGACGCCGATGTTGTGCTGGTCGGGGTCTCGCGCACCTCGAAAACACCGACCTGCATCTACCTCGCCAATCGCGGCATCAAAGCCGCCAATGTGCCGATCGTTCCGGGCGTGGACCTGCCGCAGGAATTATTCGAATTGGCGCGCCCGCTGATCGTCGGCCTCACCAATGATCCGGACCGGCTCATCCAAGTCCGCACTCAGCGCCTTGCCTCGCTGCATCGCGACGAGCGCAGCGAATACACCGACCTCGTCAAGGTGCGCGAGGAAGTGACCTTGGCGCGTCGGCTTTTCACGGATCACAGCTGGCCCGTGATCGATGTCAGCCGGCGCTCGATCGAGGAAACCGCGGCGGCGATCTTGAAGCTGTTGGCGCGCAAGCTCGGGACGGAGGACGCGTGAGCGTTCTCGTGCTCGCCTCGGCCAGCGCGGCGCGCGCGCGGTTGCTCGAGGCGGGCGGCGTCGCCGCGACCATCGATCCGGCGGCGATCGACGAAAGCCGCATCAGGGCGGAGCAGCGCGCCCGCGGCGCTCGGGTGGAGGATTGCGCTTTGCTGCTCGCTGAGACGAAGGCGCGCGGCGTTGCCTCGCGACACGCGGGGGCGCTCGTGCTGGGCGCCGACCAAATGCTCGAATGCGGCGAAATGTGGTTCGACAAGCCGCAAACAATGGATGAGGCGCGCGACCAGCTCCGGGCGCTCAACGGACGCCAGCATGCGCTCGTCACCGCCGCCGCGGTGGTGTGCGACGAGCGCATGCTGTGGCGCCATGTCGAGCGCGCACGGATCACGATGCGCCGCTTCAGTGACGGGTTTGTCGATTTCTACCTGCGCGCCGTGGGCAAGCGCGCGCTGAATAGCGTCGGCTGCTACGAGCTCGAAGGCCTGGGCGCCCAGCTGATGGCGCGCATCGAGGGCGATTATTTCGGAATTCTGGGTCTGCCGCTGCTGCCCCTGCTCGAATTTCTGCGCGCGGAAGGCGCGCTCGCCGCATGACGCTGACCGGCGCCGCCAAGCTGGCCGGGATCATGGGCTGGCCCGTCGCGCATTCGCGCTCGCCCGCGCTTCACGCCTATTGGCTCGCGCAGCACCGGATCGACGGCGCCTACGTGCCGATGGCGGTGAAGCCCGAAAATCTGCGCCGCGCCCTGCAGGCGCTCCCGCTTCTCGGCTTTTCCGGCTGCAATTTGACGATCCCGCACAAGGAAGAAGCGATGCGGGCGGTCGATGAATACGATCAGACGGCCAAGCGCGCCGGCAGCATCAACACGATCGTCATCCGCGCGGATGGCACCGTCTTCGGCAGCAGCACCGATGGTTACGGCTTTCTCGCGGCTTTGCGCGCCGAGCTCACCGGATTCAACGCGGCGGCGGGCCCGGCGGTCGTGCTCGGCGCCGGGGGCGCGGCGCGCGCGATCATCGCGACCCTCCTCGACGACGGCGCGCGCGAGATCCGGCTCGTCAATCGCACGCCCGAGCGCGCGGCCAAGCTCGCGAAGACCCTCGGCGGCGAAATCCGCGGCGTCGCGTGGGAGGCGCGTGCGGCAGCGCTGGAAGGCGCAGCCCTGCTCGTCAACGCGACCAGCCTCGGCATGAAAGGGCAGCCGCGCCTTGATTTGCCGCTCGACGCTCTGCCGCTCGACGCGGTGGTGAACGACATCGTCTACGTGCCGCTCGAGACGGAATTGCTGGCGAGCGCGCGGCGGCGCGGCAATCGCTGCGTCGACGGACTCGGAATGCTGCTGCATCAGGCGCTGCCCGGCTTTGAGGCCTGGTTCGGCGTCAGGCCCGCCGTCACGCCGGGATTGCGCGAGGCGGTGCTGGCGACGCTGGCGCGCCAATGAGGCGGGCCGCGTGAAGATCCTCGGTCTGACCGGCGGCGTCGGCATGGGCAAGAGCACGGCTGCGGCGATGCTTCGCCGCATGGGCGTGCCGGTTTATGACGCCGACGCCGCGGTTCATCGCATGATGGGCAAGGGCGGGATCGCCGTTGCGGCGGTCGCGGCGGCTTTTCCCGGGACCGTCAGGAATGGCGCGGTCGATCGCGCCGCGCTTGGCAGCCGCGTCTTCGGCGACAATGCGGCAATGAAGCGACTCGAGTCGATCATTCACCCGCTGGTGCGGCGAGACGAAGACCGGTTCTTGCGCCAAATGCGGCGGCGGCGCGCCAGGCTCGTCGTGATGGATGTGCCGCTGCTGTTCGAGTCCGGGCGCGAGCGGCGCTACGATGCGACCATCGTCGTCGCTGCGCCCGAGTTTTTGCGTCGCGCGCGCGTGCTGGCGCGCCCGGGCATGACGCCGGCGCGGCTCGCCGCGATCATGGCGCGGCAAATGCCCGACGAGGAAAAACGCCGCCGCGCCGATATCGTCGTGCCCAGCGGATTGGGACGCGCCATGACGTGGCGCCGCTTGCGCCAAGCGGTCGAACGGCTTGGCGGCCGGCGCGGGCTGCGTTAGGCTTCGCACGATGCGCGAGTTGGTGATCGATACGGAGACCACGGGACTCGATCCCGCGGATGGGCATCGGCTGGTGGAGATCGCCGTCATCGAGCTGATGAATCATCTTCCGACCGGCCGGACCTATCACGCCTATATCAATCCGGAACGCGACATGCCCGAGGCGGCGCAGGCGGTTCATGGCCTGTCGGCCGAGTTTCTTTCCTCGCATCCGGTGTTCGCGAATGTCGCGCGCGAATTCCTCGATTTCGTCGGCGACGGCGCGCTCGTCATCCACAATGCCGAGTTCGACCTGGCTTTCCTCAACGCCGAGCTGACACGCGCGGGTCTGACGCGGCTCGCGCTCCCTGTCGTCGATACGCTGCTTCTCGCGCGGCAACGCTTTCCCGGCCAGCCGGCGAATCTCGACGCGCTGTGTCGGCGTTTCGCCATCGATTTGAGTGGACGCGAGAAGCACGGCGCCATGATCGACGGCAGGCTGCTCGCCGCCGTCTATCTCGAGCTGATCGGCGGAAGGCAGCCTGGCCTCGATCTCAACGCGGTCGAGACCGCCGTCTCGCCAATCTCGGTCATAGCGCGCGCCCCGCGGCCCGCGCGGCCGCACGTGCCGAGCGCCGAGGAGCTGTTGGCGCACGCGGCCTTCCTGCTAAAGCTGAAGCAGCCTTTGTGGCAGAGCTGACGGACCCGCCGCGGCTCAAACCGTGGCGCTTCCGCCTTCGGGCGTCGCAGCGGCGCGACGGTTGTAAATCTCGTTGAAGTCGATCGGGTTAAGAAGCAGCGGCGTGAAGCCGCCGTCGCGAGTCACGTCGGCGAGAATCGAGCGCGCGAAGGGGAACAAGAGCCGCGGCGTCTCGACCATTAGGGCGGTCGATACGTCGTCGGGCGCGGTGTTCGCGAGGGTCACGACCGCGCCATAAACGAGCTCGGCCACGAACACGCTGTCGCTGCCCTGCTTGGCGTCGGCGCGCAGCGTCATCGTCACCTCGTAGATTTCGGGTGCGAGGGTGCCGGCCTTGACGTCCACGTTGATCTGCACTTCCGGCGGCGGCCCCTGCTGTTGCAGCAGGCTGTGCGGCGCGCGTGGATTTTCGAAGGACAGATCCTTGACATATTGGGCGCTGATGATGACTTGGCGCCGGCCTTGAGCGGCTTGTGCCGCACCCCCATTCGTCGCATCGACCATATATCCGCTCCGCCGCTCGCGCGATGCCGGGCTGGCTAGCACGGATCGTCGCGCCGCACAACGGCGGCGGCCGTCCTTCCTTGCCCTTTCTCGATGAAGCGCTTATCTAAAAGCGATGGGAAACGGATTTCAGTTCCTTGATATCCTGCTGTTCGCCGCGGTGGCGGGATTTCTCCTGCTGCGCCTCAGGAGCGTTCTTGGCCGGCGCACGGGCAATGAGCGCCGCCGCCCCGATCCCTTCGCGCAGCCCAAGCCGTTGCCGGTGCCGCCAGCCGGCCCGATCATCGATCAGCCGGCGGCCAACACCGCTCAGCCGGCGGCGGCGAGCGGCACAAGCGGCGTCGCCGCGCTCAAATCGGTCGATCCGGGCTTCGATGAACAGGCCTTTCTCGGCGGCGCACGCAGCGCGTTCGAGATTATCGTTAAGGCGTTTGCCGCTGGCGACACCGCCACGCTCCAGCGTTTGCTCAACAAAGACGTCTTCGCGGCATTCGCTCAAGCGATTGCGGCGCGCCAGGCGGCGCGGGAGACGCTCGAAACGAAGCTCGTCGGATTCAAGTTGGTCGAGTTCGCCGAGGCGACGATCGAGGGTGCGACCGGCCTCGCGACCGTGAAGATTGTCTCCGATCAGATCAACGTCACGCGGGCGGCCGACGGCAAAATCGTCGAAGGCGATCCCGACAAGCCGGTCGAAAAAACCGACTTTTGGACCTTCAGCCGCGTCTTGCGCTCCCGCGACCCCAACTGGACGCTCGTCGCCACGCAGAGTCCGTGACCGCCGCGCGCTGGCGGCGGCTTGCGTCGCTGTTTTTGCTGTCTTTTGTGACGGCTTGTGCGGGGCCGGCGCCGCCGCGCCTGACGCTCGAGCCCGCGCGATTTTCCGACCTTCCGGGATGGCGGCAGGACCATGTGGCGCGTGCGCTCGCCGCTTTTCGCCGCTCCTGCGACGCTTTTGCCAAGCGTGATGCGGGTGCCGCGATCGGCCCCGCGGCGATGCATCTGACGGCCGGCGATTGGCGGCAGCCTTGCGCGGCGGCGGCCGACCTGGCCGACGACGACGATGCGGCGCGCGCATTCTTCGAGCAGTACTTCACGCCGTATCTCGCCGGCAACAACGGCGCCGCGGACGGGCTTTTCACCGGCTACTACGAGCCGCTGCTGCATGGCGCGCGCGAACGCGGCGGCAAATATCAGACGCCGATTCTGCGGCGCCCGCCCGACCTCGTTTCGGTCGATCTCGGCCGCTTCCGGCCGGCTTGGCATGGCGAGCACATCGCCGGCCGCGTGGTCGATGGCGCCCTCATGCCTTACGCGACACGAGCCGCAATCGAGCGCGGCGCGCTCGACGACATGAATCTCGCTTTGCTCTGGGTCGACAATCCGGTCGATGCCTTTTTCATGCAGATCCAGGGCTCGGGGCGCGTCGAGCTGCCCGACGGCACGATGATCGGGCTCGGCTATGACGGCCAGAACGGCCAGACCTATGTCCCGATCGGCCGGGTTCTCATCGTCCGTGGTGTGCTGACGCCGGAAACGACCTCGCTGCAATCGATCCGCGCCTGGATCGGGGCGCATCCGAGCGAAGGCGCGGCATTGATGGACGAAAACCCCTCCTATGTCTTTTTTCGCGAGATCGAGGGCGAAGGACCGATTGGCGGCGAGGGTGTCGTGCTGACACCGCGCCGCAGCCTCGCCGTCGATCCCCATTTTATTCCGCTCGGCGCCCCGCTCTACTTGGCTGCCTCGGGCGGCGCTACCAGCCTCGAGCGCCTGATGGTGGCGCAGGATGTCGGCGGCGCGATCAGCGGGCCGGTTCGCGGCGACGTATTCTGGGGCTTCGGAGCCGAGGCTGAAGCCAAGGCGGGCGCGATGCGGGCGCGCGGCCACTACTACTTGTTATTGCCAAAGACGGCGACACCACAACTTGAGATTACATCGCGATGATATTGATTGGCGCTGGGAAATGATCCCATACTCCGGGTAAGGCCGAAGGGGGATGAGGGAACGGGTTATCCCTTAGAATAGCCGAGAGCATGGGCGGCTCTTTCTGGGGCGCCCAGCTTGGAGGTAAACCAATGAAGCGAAAAATAAATCCTTCGTGGATCGGGCTGGCGCTGGTGGCGCTCGGCACGGCACTGGGCGGTGTTTCGATAGCGCTGCCGGCAGCGGCCCGAGTGGTCGTCGGCTTTGGCTTCGGCGTGCCCGTCGTGCCGGCGCCCTGGTATTACCCCCCGCCCCCGGTCGTTTATGCCCCGCCGCCCGTGGTCTATTCGCCGCCGCCGGTTGTCGTAGGCCCGCCGCCAGAGCCAGCCTATGTCAGCCAGCCCTCGCCCGACTGGTATTATTGCGATGACCCGAAGGGCTATTATCCCTACGTCGCGAGCTGCAATCGCGCGTGGCGTCAAGTGCCGGCGCAACCGCCAGCACCGGCGCACTGATCCGATCGGCTAAATTCTCGATCCCCAAGGAGGTAAGCCTGTGAAGCACGGTAAGGCGACCGCGGCCGTAAGCGTCGCCGTTCTCACGATGGTTTCGGCCTGCGTCCAAGCGCCGATGGGTCCGACGGTGGCCGTGATGCCTGGACCCAACAAGCCCTTCGCCGCCTTCAACGAGGATCAGGCCGTCTGCCGCCAATTTGCCGAGCAGCAGATCGGCGGCGCCGAGCAGGCGCAGAACACCGCGACCAACCAGACCCTGATCGGCGCCGGCGTCGGCACGCTGCTGGGCGCTGGGCTCGGCGCGGCGATCGGCGGCGGCCGCGGCGCGGCGATCGGCGCTGGCGCCGGTGCGCTCGGCGGTACCGCGATCGGCGCCTCGCGGGCCCAGGACACGACGATGAGCGTGCAGCAGCGCTACAACATCGCCTATGAGCAGTGCATGTATTCGCGCGGCAATCAGGTGCCGGGCTATGTCCAGCCCGCGCCGCAAGGCTCCTACCCGCCGCCTCCGCCCCCGCCGCCGGGCTATCCGCCCCCGCCGGCCTATCCGCCGCCTCCACCCCCACCGCGCTGAGCCGGTTGCTTTCGTGTCGGCGCTTGGCCATGTTTTGAGGCATGGCGGCCGCCTCCCATCGCGTCGGACTCTTCGTCACCTGCCTCGTCGATCTGTTTCGTCCGGGCGTTGGCTTTGCGGCGGTGAAGCTGCTCGAGGACGCGGGTTGCACGGTCGAAGTTCCGGCGTTGCAGACCTGTTGCGGGCAGCCTGCGTATAACGGCGGCGATCGAGCGGATGCGAAGGCGATCGCGCGCCAGGTGATCGCGACATTCGCCGCCTTCGACTATGTCGTCGTCCCCTCCGGCTCCTGCGGCGGGATGATCAAGATCCATTATCCCGCGCTCTTTGCCGATGAGCCGGCAATGGCCGAGCAAGCGAAAGCGCTCGCCGCCCGTACCTTCGAGCTCGTCTCCTTCCTCGCGGATGTGCTGAAGGTCGAGCAGGTCACCGCAGCCTATTCCGGCACCGTCACCTATCACGACGCC
>DATEKH010000258.1:0-6414 GCA_035277525.1 Allostellaceae bacterium | reverse complement strand
GCGGTGAAGGCGCCGGGCTTCGGCGATCGCCGCAAGGCGATGCTCGAGGACATCGCGATCCTCACCAACGGCCAGCTCATCTCCGAAGATCTCGGCATCAAGCTCGAGAACGTGACGCTCGACATGCTCGGCAAGGCCAAGCGCGTGCGGATCGAGAAGGAGAACACCACGATCATCGACGGATCCGGCAAGAAGGCGGACATTTCCGCGCGCGTCAACCAGATTCGGCAGCAGATCGAGGAGACCACCTCGGACTATGACCGCGAGAAGCTGCAGGAGCGCCTTGCCAAGCTCGCAGGCGGCGTCGCGGTGATCCGCGTCGGCGGCGCGACCGAGGTCGAGGTGAAGGAGCGCAAGGATCGCGTTGACGACGCGATGCACGCGACCCGCGCCGCGGTCGAGGAAGGCATCGTCGCCGGCGGCGGCGCGGCCCTGCTCTACGCGTCGAAGGTGCTCGCCAAGCTGCGTCCGCACAATGACGACCAGAAGACCGGCATCGATATCGTCCGCCGCGCGTTGCAAATCCCGGCGCGCATCATCGCCGAGAATGCCGGCACCGACGGCTCGATCGTCATCGGCAAGCTGCTCGACAAGGACAGCGCCAACTGGGGCTATGACGCGCAGACCGGCGAGTTCGTCGACATGGTGAAGGCCGGCATCATCGACCCGACCAAGGTCGTGCGCCTCGCGCTGCAGGACGCGGCCTCGGTCGCTGGCCTGTTGGTGACGACCGAAGCCATGGTCGCCGAGAAGCCCGAGAAGAAGCCCGCGCCGATGCCGCATGATCATGGCGGCGGCATGGGCGGGATGGATTTCTAACCGCGTAGCACAGGCGAAGGGCGAACCAAGCCCTTCGCCGTCGCGCGAAGCAGAACCAACACGTAGCACAGGCGAAGGGCGAACCAAGCCCTTCGCCGTCGTGCGAAGCAGAACCAACACGTAGCACAGGCGAAGGGCGAACCAGCCCTTCGCCGTCGTGCGAAGCAAACTCAAACATCGGCCGCAGTGCAAGCTGCGGCCTTTTTTTCGCGCCATCGCGAGGCCGCGCAGCGACGGAATCGTCGAGGAATTCCTCGTCGCCAATCACGTCCATTACGACAGGGCCGGCGCGCGCCGCGAAATGTCGACGCTCGACATCGCCGACAAGGCGAGGAAGTTCACTGTCCGCGTCGAGTGCCGCTGAGGCGCGGAGCCGCCGCTCCATAAATTCGACCGTCATTCCGGCCAAGCGAGCGCAGCGAGCGCGAGCCGGAATCCATCGGGGGCGCAAATGAGAACCCTGGATTCCGGGTTCAGCCGCTGCGCAGCTGCCCCGGAACGGCGAACCTATTGAGTCCGGACCCTGCCGGGGCGCCGCCCGCGCTCACGAGGTGAAGTGGCCAAGACCGCGACGAGCTTGGCGATCTTGCGCCACTGATCCTCGCGGTCGGTGGTAGGCTCTTAGCCAAGACCCCAAGGATGAGCGCATGAGCGACGCCGATCCACGGCTACGACCGGTCAGCCTCGCCCTCCAGGGCGGGGGCGCACATGGCGCTTTTACCTGGGGCGTGCTCGACCGCCTGCTCGAGGATGGGCGCATCGCCATCGAAGCAGTGAGCGGGACCAGCGCCGGGGCCATGAATGCCGCCGCCCTCGCTGCCGGGTATGCGGAGGGCGGCAGGGAGGGCGCGCGGCAGGCTCTCGAGCGCTTCTGGATCAGCACCAGCCAGCGCGCCATCTTCAGCCCGTTCCAGCGCACTCTCGCGGACCGTCTCATCGGGCGCTGGGATCTCGACAGCGCGCCGGGCTATCTCTGGTTCAGCCTCGTCGGCCGCCTCTTCTCACCCTATCAGACCAACCCGCTCAACCACCACCCGCTGCGCGACATACTCGCCAGCCAGATCGACATCGAGGCGGTGCGCGCTTGCCGCGCGCTGCGTCTCTTCATCACCGCGACAAATGTGCGCACCGGCCGCGCACGCGTCTTCAGCCAGGACGAGCTCTCGCTGGAGGCGCTGCTGGCCTCGGCCTGCCTTCCGCATCTCTACCAGGCCGTGGAGATCGACGGCGAGCCTTATTGGGACGGCGGTTACATGGGCAACCCGGCGATCTGGCCCTTGATCTACGGTTGCACCACCGCGGATGTTGTGCTTGTGCAGGTCAATCCGCTGATGCGCGAGGGCGTCCCGCGCAGCTCGATCGAGATCGACAACCGCACCAACGAGATCGCGTTCAACGCCTCGCTGATGCACGAGATGCGCGCGATCTCCTTCGTGCAGCGTCTGCTGGAGCAGGATGCACTGAAGGAGCCCTTCGCGGCGCGCTACAAGAACATGCGCATCCACATGATCGGCGACGAAGAGGGAATGAAGGCTCTCGGCGTCGCGAGCAAGTTCAACGCCGAGCGCGCCTTTCTCGAGCACCTGAAGGCCGCCGGACGCGCCTGCGCGGAGCGCTGGCTCGAGACGACCATCGGCGATCTTGGCGTGCGCTCGAGCGTCGACATCCGGGGGACGTTTCTGTGACGCAACGGGCCGTGCACCCTCACGACGTGATGTGGCCCAAGACCTGGACGAGCTCGGCAACCTTGCGCCGCTGATCGTCCTCAGCGATTCCTACCGGCGCCGCCCGGCCGCCGCAGGCTGCGGCTGCGGCTTTCGCCGCTCGTTCGTACCCCCGCGCGCGGACCGTTGCGATAGGCGCAGTCGAGAAAAGCCGCAAGCGCACTCGAGCGGAAGGCATCGCGACGGCGTATAAATACGGTGTCGACGCGGGCATCTTTGGGCGCAAGAGCATGCACGGCGAGGCGGCCCTGGCGGCGCGGCGTCTCGACCACCGATTTCGGCAGCAAGGTGATGCCGATGCCGGCGGCGACGCAACCTATGATCGCGTCGAGCGTGCCGAATTCGAGATAACGCAGGCCGACGACGCCGCGCTTCATCAGCAGCGCTTCCAAACGCTGGCGATAGGAGCAGCCCAAACGCAGCACGACGATCTTCGGATCGGGCTCGGCGAGCGCATCATGCCAGCGCCGCAGCCCCGGCGCCGTAACGACCGCAAGCTCTTCGCGGAAGACGACTTCTTCCGCAAGCTCGGATTGGGCGATCGGTCCGCATACGAATGCGCCCTCGAGACGGCGCTCGAGCACGCGAGCGACCAGCTCGCCGGTTGTTCCGGTGGTGAGCACGAGATCGACCGCGGGATGCGCCGCGGCAAAGCGTGCGAGGACGGGCGGCAGGCGCAGCATCGCCGTGGTTTCGAGCGAGCCGAGGCTCAATCGCCCTTTGGGTTTCCCGTCCTCGGCAACGGCGCAGCGCGCCTGCGCCAGCAGCTCCGCGATCTTGTCGGCATAGGGCAATAGCCGCTGGCCAGCGGCCGTCAGGGTCACGCCGCGGCTGTGACGCAGGAACAGCTTCTCGCCCAAGGATTGCTCGAGCAGCCTGATGCGCGCGGTGACATTCGACTGCACGGTATGCAACTCGCTCGCCGCGCGGTTCATGCCTTTTAGCCGCGCGACGGCTTCGAAAATGCGGAGATCGCCGGCATCCATACCGTTCACCTTATCATAAATAGCGATCGGTTAGAGCGTAATAAATCGCTATTCATGCTTGGCCGCCGCGCTTTAAGCTCAGGCTCCGGATTTGACGCCGGACTTGATGATGGAGCGCAGCATGACGGAAACACACGCCCAAAACGGTCTTGCGGCGGCGCGCGAGCGCGCGCGCCGTTTCGCGCAAACCTACCGCCTCGCCATGCCGGTGCTGCTCGCGCCGATGGCGGGGGCGAGCCCGGTCGCGCTTGCCGCGGCCGTGGCCAATGCCGGCGGCATGGGCGGCTTCGGCGCGCTCGTCACGCAGCCCGCCGGCATTCGCGATTGGGCGGCGGCGTTTCGCGGCCAAAGCAACGGCTCCTTCCAGATCAATCTCTGGATTCCCGACCCGCCCGCGCAGCGCGATCCCGCCCATGAGGCGGAGGTCCGGGAATTCCTCGGCCGGTTCGGCCCGGCGGTTCCGCCCGAAGCCGGCGACGCGACGCCGCCCGATTTTAAGGCGCAGCTGGAGGCGCTGCTCGACGCCGCGCCCCGCGCGGTCTCCTCGATCATGGGCATCTTTCCCGCGCCCTTCATCGCCCGGCTCAAGGAGCGCGGCATCGCCTGGTTCGCGACCGCGACGACCCTCAAGGAAGCGCTCATCGCGCAGGCGGCGGGCGCCGATGCGATCATCGCGCAAGGGACGGAAGCCGGCGGGCATCGCGGCGCTTTCGCAGCGGAAGCGGCGGAGCGGCAGGCGGCAGGGCTTTTCGCGCTGCTGCCGCGGCTTGCCGACAAGCTCGATGTCCCGGTCATCGCCACCGGCGGGATCGGCGATGGGCGCGGCATCGCCGCGGCGCTGATCCTCGGCGCTTCGGCGGCGATGATCGGCACGGCCTTCCTGCGCTGCCCCGAAGCCGGAACGCATCCTGCTTGGGCAGCGGCGCTCGCCGAGTTGGAGCCCGAGGACACGATCCTGACCCGGGCCTTCAGCGGCCGGCTCGGCCGCGCCATCGCCAATGAGTATGCGCGCGCGGCGGCGCATCGCAACGCACCGCATCCCGCGCCTTATCCGGTGCAGCGCGGCCTCGCCCAGCCGATGCGCGAGGCGGCGCTCCGCGCCGGCGACATTGCGCGCCTTCAAGCCTGGGCCGGACAATCCGCGGCGCTCGCGCGGGCCGAACCTGCCGGCGCGCTGACCCGGCGCATCTGGGACGAGGCGCTGGCGCATCTCGGCTGAGCCACCGGCGCCAAGCGTTAACGCGCAGCGTCGCCTCGACGCGGGCGCGCTTTACCAATCCGCGATCACACCGCGCCAAGGCTTGCGGCTCGAATTGCTGCGTGTGGGCACGGCGTGCCGCGGCCGTCGTTCACCCACGACACACAAACGCCGGCCGCGATCGCCTACACGCTCGACCTCAATTACATGTTCCAGCGCGAGGCCGCCGACGCGCTGGTGAAAAACCGCGCCTTCCAGACGGCGCAGATCACCGAGCAGAACAACGTGCTCAATCCCGGCATGGGCGGCGCCGATTTCATCGTGTGGCACCATCGCCGACAAGGCGAGGAAGTTCACTGTCCGCATCGAGTGCCGCTGAGGCGCGAAGCCGCTTCAGCCGCCGTCACATGAAGCCGAACGGCCCGCCCATCGGGCCACCGAGGAATTGATCGGCGATTTCCTTCTGCTCCTCGTCGAGCGCCGCATAGAGCGGCTTGAGCGCCGCGTCGGTCGCTTTGAGCGTCTCGAGCCGAAGCGCGATCATCTGCTCGCGCCCATCGAGACGCTCCGGCAGCGAAGCCCGTGACCAGTCGCGATCGAACAGCGAGCGGTGCTGCTCGTACATCGTCTTCGCGCTTTGACGCACGGCATCGGCGTATTTGTCCCAGAGCGGCATTTGCTGCGGCGTGATCTTGAGCTCGGTTTTAAGGAAAGCGAGCTGGCCTTCGGAGAAATTCACGCCGCTGCGCACGCCCGGGCCGCCATAGCCCCACATCATTCCGGGTCCCCAGCCGCCGCCGAACATCATGCCGGGGCCATAGCCCCACATCATGCCGCGTCCCGAGCCGCCGCCGAACATCATGCCCGTCCCATAGCCCTGGCGATAACCGGGACCGGAGCCGGAGCCGTTTTGGTCGGATGCCGCTTGCGGCCCGCGGCCCGGACCCATCTGCGCGGCCGCGATTCCCGCCGGCAACGCCAGCGAGATCGCGAGCGCGCAAGCCGTCAAGGTTCGATGAAAGCGCGCCATCGCAGCCCTCCTTCGATTGCTCGACAAGACAAGGATAACCAGCTGCGGCGGGGCGAGAATTGATCCAGCGCAAGGCACGGCGCCGCCGGAACGCGCCCTTTTCAAAGATGGCCCGGGCTCAGGAGGTGATGTGGCTCAAGACCTGGACGAGCTCGGCGACCTTGCGCCGCTGATCCGCGCTGCTGCAATTCCAGCATTGCGTCCCTCGACGGGCTCGGGATGAGGCGAAAGTTTTTCTGGCATCTGATGTAGATGCCATTTGCAAAATTTCCTCATCCCGAGCGAAGTCGAGGGACGCAGAATACCCGATGCAGCGTCACTTTATTTTTGCGCTTATTTCTTCCTTGTCTGCCACAAACCGAGATGCGCGCCGGTCGGATCGGCGATGATGGCGATGAAGCCCTCCTCCATCACCGGCATCACGTCGCGCATCACTTTGGCGCCGAGCGACTTCGCCTTGTCGGTCGCGGCGCGGATATCGGCGACATCGACATAGGGCATCCAAGCCGAGGGCGCGCCCGGCATCATCTGCTTCATCATGCCGCCGCCGGTGCCCTGGCCGACGCGGATGATGGTGTAGCTCATGCCGCCGCCCATCGCCTCGTCCTTCATCTCCCAATCGAACAGCGCGCCGTAGAACGACTTCGCCTTGTCGAG
>DATEKH010000257.1:0-8746 GCA_035277525.1 Allostellaceae bacterium | reverse complement strand
CCAAAATATCAAGTTATTGAATTAAAAAAATAAATTGGCTTTGTTTTGTAATTAGGTCGGGCCGCGCCTGCTGTCTCCTCCGAACGCCGCCCGCGTACAAGATATGGGGCTTCCTTGGACCGGATCAAGCCGAGGGAGGCTCGTACCAGCACGCGCCACTCATTGCGAGAATCCGTGAGAATCGGGGTCTCACGCCTTGGCGAGCGCGCGTTCGACCGCTTTCGGCTCCTCGTCGATCACGGTCAGAAGGATGCGCGTCGCTCGGTCGGGATGGCGGCGCTTTTGCTCCCATTGCTGCAGCGCGCGGGCATCGAGCCCAAACTTCGCCGCGAATTGCGCCTGGCTCAGTTTGAAGCGCTTGCGCAACGCCCGCACATCGACTTCCTCGGGCACGCGGACAAAATGCGTCACGCCGCGAGTTTGTCGCCTTTCGCATAGGCAAGCGCGTCCTCCATTCCCGCGAGGACCGAGGCCGCGACCGTAAGCTTCTTTTTCGTCCTGCTCGGCATGAGCCGAGGGGCGCGATCGAGTAATCGGATTTGCAGAGCGAGAATCGGGGTCAGAGTAAATTTATCTCGATCATCACCACTCCGGGTCGGGGGCTCGGGAAAACGGTCACCCGGGTTAAGCGAGTGTTAGGCGCGCGCCGTCGGGTAACATCTGGCTTTGTCAGGCTATACTTGACATTTGACAAGCGACGCCTTACATTGCCGCGTGATCGAGACGTTCCGAAACAAGGGTCTTCTTGAATTGTTTGAAACCGGCGCCAGCGCGAAGATCGCGTCGTCGCTGCAAAAACGGATCATCCGGCGGCTCGATGCGCTCGAAGCGGCGTCCGATCTCGCGCAACTCAACCAGCCTGGCTTCAATCTGCACCCGCTTCACACGAAACCGCAACGCTACTCGATTCATGTCAACGGGCCGTGGTGCCTGACCTTCGAATGGGAAACCGGAAAAGCAAGGCGACTCGATCTCGAGCAGTACCACTGAGACCGCCAAGCGATGGCTAGATTGGGATGAGCTGACATGGCTAAGACGACAGAGTTTAGGGTGACCCGGCCGCTGCGGCGGTCGCCCTCGCATCCCGGCGAGTTGATGCGGGAAATCATCGAGGAGCAGTTGCATATGCCGGTCGCGGAGGCGGCGCAGCGCATGCAGATTTCGCGGCAGTCGCTCTATGCCGTGCTCAATGGCGAGAGCGCGGTCACGGCCGAGATGGCGCTGCGCTTCGGCAAGCTCACCGGCGGCGAGCCGAGTCTCTATGTGCAAATGCAGGGGCGCCACGATCTTTGGCAGGCCGAGCAGCGCCTCGGCCCGACGCTGCGCGCGATCGAAGCTGTTAGTTGAGCATCCAGCGCTCGGCGACGCAAAGCTCCGTGCGCCGTCCTACTGTGCCGCGGCCTTCTCCGGCTTGCCTTCGCGCAGCAACTGATCGAAGAACGCGATGGTGCGCTTGAGGCCAGTCTCGAGCGGAACCTTGGGCTCCCACCCAAGCACGCTCTTGGCGCGGCCGATATCGGGGCAGCGCTGCACCGGATCATCGACCGGCAGCGGCCGGCGCTCGAGCTTCGAGCGCGAGCCGGTGAGCGCGATGATCTTTTGCGCGAGCTCGGCGACCGTGGTTTCGATCGGGTTGCCGAGATTGATCGGACCGGTCACGTCGTCGGCCGCGCCCATCAGGCGGATGAATCCCTCGATCAGATCCTCGACATAGCAGAAGGCGCGGGTCTGGCTGCCATCGCCATAAAGCGTGATCGGCTCGTTTTTGAGGGCTTGCACGATGAAGTTGGAGACGACGCGCCCGTCATTCGGATGCATGCGCGGGCCATAGGTGTTGAAGATGCGCGCGACGCGGATGCGCAGCTTGTGCTGGCGGTGATAGTCGAAGAACAAGGTCTCGGCGCAGCGCTTGCCTTCGTCATAGCAGGCGCGCGGCCCGATCGGGTTGACGTTGCCGCGATAGGCCTCGGTCTGCGGGTGGATGTTCGGATCGCCATAGACCTCGGAGGTCGAGGATTGGAAAATCTTCGCGCGCAAGCGCTTGGCGAGACCCAGCATGTTGATCGCGCCCGAGACGCTGGTCTTGGTCGTCTGCACCGGATCGTGCTGGTAGTGGATCGGCGAGGCCGGACAGGCGAGGTTGTAGATCTCGTCGACCTCGACATAGAGCGGAAAGCACACATCGTGGCGCATCAGCTCGAAGCGCGGATCGCCGATCAGCGACGCGACATTGTCCTTGCTGCCGGTGAAGTAATTATCGACGCAGAGCACGTCGTGGCCCGCGCCGACGAGGCGCTCGCAGAGATGCGAGCCCAAGAAGCCCGCGCCGCCGGTAACGAGAATGCGCTTTCGTGTGGTCCGCATCGTGATGTCCTTACCTGCTTCCTAATTCCATCTATCGCGCATCTCTCGATCGCCCCACCTCACCCTCCCGCTTGCGCGGGTCCCTCCCTCTCCGCCCCTGAGGGGCGGAGAGGGTTGGGGTGAGGTGGGGCATAGAGAACATCGCGCCTTCGAAAAACTCCAAGTCCGCGTACTACCGTTTCGCCTGGCTCTCGCGCAGGGCCTCGCGGCGCTCGCGCTTGTCCGACGGCTCGATCGGCGCGCGGCCGACGCTGACGTAGTAGAAGCCCGCGGCCGACATGTCCTTGGGCTCGTAGATGTTGCGCAGATCGATCACCGTCGGCGTGCGCAGAAGGCTTTTGACGCGCGCCAAGTCGAGCGCGCGGAACTCGTTCCATTCGGTGACGATCACCAGCGCGTCCGCATCCTGCATCGCCTCATAAGCGTTGGCGCAAAAGGTGACGCCACCCAGAAGCTTGCCCGCTTCCTTCATGCCCTCGGGATCGAAGGCGCGGACCGAAGCGCCCGCGTGCTCGAGCGCCGGCACGATCGCCAGGCTCGGGCTGTCGCGCATGTCGTCGGTGTTGGGCTTGAAGGTGAGGCCCAGCACGGCGAGCGTCTTGCCCTTGACGCTGCCGCCGCAGGCGCGAATGACGCGCTCGGCCATGGCGCGCTTGCGCTCCTCGTTCACCGCGATCACCGCCTCGACGATGGTGATGGGCGCGCCGGCTTGCTGCGCCGTCTTGGTCAGCGCCAGGCAATCCTTGGGGAAGCACGAGCCGCCATAGCCCGGCCCGGCATGAAGAAATTTGCGGCCGATGCGGCCATCGAGCCCGATGCCCTTCGCCACGTCCTGCACATCGGCGCCGACCTTCTCGCAGAGATCGGCGATCTCGTTGATGAAGGAGATCTTGGTGGCAAGGAAGCTGTTGGCTGCGTATTTCGTCAGCTCCGCGGTCTCGATCGCGGTGAAGAGGATCGGCGTCTCGTTGAGGAAGAGGGGCCGGTAGAGCTCGCGCATCACCGCGCGCGCCCGCTCGCTCTCGGCGCCGATCACGACGCGGTCGGGGCGCATGAAATCGCCGATCGCCGAGCCCTCGCGCAGGAATTCGGGATTGGAGACCACGTCGAAATCGCCGTCGGGGCGCGCGCGGCGCAAGGTCTCGGCGACCTTGCGGCCGGTGCCGACCGGCACGGTCGATTTCGTCACCACGACGGTATAGCCGTCGAGAGCGCGCGCGACCTCTTCGGCCGCGCCAAAGACATAAGAGAGATCGGCATGGCCGTCGCCGCGGCGCGAGGGCGTGCCGACGGCGATGAAGACGGCGTCCGCCGCCTTGACCGCGCCGGGCAGATCGCTCGTAAAGGCGAGGCGCTTGGCGGCAACGTTGCTCGCAACCAACTGATCGAGGCCGGGCTCGTAGATCGGCATCTCGCCCCGCTTCAAGCGCGCGATCTTCTCGACATCCTGATCGACGCACACCACCTCGACGCCGAACTCCGAAAAACATGCTCCGGAAACGAGGCCGACATAGCCTGACCCGATCATTGCAATACGCATCGATGCTCCTTCGTGACTGCGGCAAGAACGCGACGGGACGGCGAAAAATTCCGCCAATCGGACGCTCGCGCCGCGCGCCGGCGGGGCTCCCCGCGAGCGAGCCGCCGCCCGAGAGGCTAGCCTATTTCGCGCAACACCTTGGCAAAATTCGGCGAAATGAGCGTGAACGCCGTGACAACGCCGTGACGGGCGATGGTTTACGACACGGCTGCGACAACCGGCCGCTCCTCGCCGAGCGCGGCGTCGAACAGCCGCAAGGCGGCGGCCCAGCTGTATTCGGCATCGATGCGCTGGCGGGCGCGCCGGCCCGCATCGCGGCCTTTCTCGCCGAGCGCCGCGACCACGCCGCTCGCAAAGCCCGGCGCGCTGGCCGAGCAGAAAACCTCGTTGCCGACGGCGAAATCGAAGCCGTCGAGCGCCGCCGGCGTCGCCACCACCGGCCGCGCCATGGCCATGCCCTCGAGCACGGTGTTCTCGATGCCGCGCGCAACCCGCTGGGGCGCCAGCACGGCATCGGCATGGGCGAGGAAAGGCCGGATATCGGCCGGGTCGCGCGCGAGATGAATGTCGCCGCGCGCCAAGGCACGGAGCGCGTGCGTCGGCCGCGCCCCGACGATCCAGAAATCGAGCGTCGGGACGCGGTGCCGCAGCATGGTCATGACTTCGGTCGCGAACCAGGCCGCAGCCTCGATATTGGGCGCATAATCCATCGCGCCGGCGAACACCACCGTGCGGCGCCCCGGGCGAAAGGGATTGGGATAGTCGCGCGCGGGATCGAAGAAGTCCTGATCGACGCCGTTGCGAATGGCGACGACTCGCGCCGCCGCGCGCGGCGCGCGGCGCCGGAAGAGATTGGCTTCTCCCGCCGAGGCGAACAGGGTCAGATCGACGCGCGAGGCGACCTGGCGCTCATGCGCCAACTGCACCCGCTCCTGGCGCCAGCACAGCTCGCTCTTGAGCCAGCGGCTGGTTTCCGCGGCGCGGCGCCAGCGCTCCGAGCCGAGCGTCACCATGTCGATCGCGCGATGAGCGAAGTGGAACTCGCCGAGATAAGGCGCCATGCCCGAGCCGCTGACGAAAGCATGGCTCGGCTGATGCGCCGCGATGGTTTCCGCGACCCAGCTCTGCAAGCGCGGATGGGCGCATCCCGCGGGATCGACGGGCCGGCCGCGGAGGAAGGCAGCGGCGCTCTTCATGCGCGTTTTCACGCGGCCCTGCCGCACCGCCATCACGCTGGCGCAGATCTGGCCGAGCGCGGCGAGCGCGCCGGCATCGGCCGCCTTGTCGTAGAGACAGCCGAGATGGATGCGATGCCGTGCCGCGAGATGGCGCAGCATCTGCCAAGCGCGCGCGCTTTCCTCGCCCCCGTTCGGGAGCGGCATCCGGTGCGCGAGAAAGAGCATGTCAGACATGGAAGGCGTTACCGGAATCGTCGCGAGTTGCCGCGCGCGTCGCGCGCAACGGTCCAGTATCGCCTGGATTTCGTTAATGCCCCGCTAAGGATCGTCACCGGCGGCGGTCAGGCCCGCACTAAGTCCCGCGAAATTCCGGCGCATCCGGATCGAGAAACCTTAAGGAAGATGAATTGCCGCGCGCTGCGGGCGCGGCGTTCAAGCCTCAATCGGCGGCGAGCGCTTTGTCCTCGCGTTTCGGGGTGTCGTCGCCCGCGGCCGAGCCGAGCCGCGCGAAAAATTTCACCTTGCGCTTCATCTCGTCTTCACCGAGCGCGGCGGCAATCTGCCGGTAACGCCGCGCCCTGTCCCACAACCCGTCCACACCTGTTCTCCATCTCTCGCCTTCCCCCTTGTCCGCGGGAGAAGGGTGTTACCGGCCGATCATGTCATCATTGAGGCGAAGGCCGGCCGCGACGGTTTTATCCGCGCTTTCGCTTCGGCGGCGTTAACGCGACGCACAAAAAACGGGGCAGCCCGAAGGGCCACCCCGCTGCACGACGAAAGATGCTTACTGTTTAGAACCCGACGATGCCGTCGATCGAGAACATGAACTGGTCGTTCGAGGTATTGTTGCCGGCGCTGTTCATGTTGAAGGCTTTGCCGTTGCCGCCAACGCCATAAGCATGATCCCAGCGAAGCTCCGGCCGGATGGTAAGGCCGGTGTTGAGCGGCATCGCCGGCAGCGGCGGCTTGTAATTCACGCCCAAGGTGAGCTCGCTATAGGTCGCCTTGAAGCCGCCATAAACCGTGTTGGGCCCCGGCGCGGTGATTCCGCGCTCCGCGCGCATGAAGTCCTGTCCCGAGCCGAAGCCCGCGACGAAGAAGCCCTGATCGTCGCGGAAGACTTCGCCGCGCGCGCCGAAGCTTAGCTGGTCGTTGAAGGCGTAGATGCCATAGAGCGCGGCGCCCTCGGCAGTCGCGCCGCTATGATGGCCGACGACGGCCAAATCGTCCTTGATGAAGTCGATTTCGTTGGCAACGGTCAGCGCGTCGTTGACCTTGTAGCTCGTCACCACGTCATAGATCTGCCGGGCATGATGGTTCGGATCCTGGAGCGCGCCCGCGCCATTCACATAGGTGTTGGACGTCCCTTTCACGTAACCGTTCTCGGGCCCGAGATGCGACAGCGCGAGAATGGTGAGATTGGGGATCGGATTGTTGACGCCGAGGCCGAACAGCACCGCGGGCGAGCCGTTATTATCGCCCCCGCGCGTCGGCAACCAGGTGTTGACGCCGGTATCGACGCCCGCCCAGAGATCGAACATCGGCGTGATGTGGCTGACGCTCAAGACGCCGGTGTGCTTCAGGGGAATGCCGAAATTGAAAATGTAGGAATGCGTGTAGAAGAAATTGCCCGTGGCGTCGATCACCTCATAGCCGATCGGCGTCGAATAGATGCCGGCTTTCAGATCGATGCCGCCCGAGGCGATGATCGGCAAATGGGCCTGGCCGTTGAACTCGACGAAGTCGAATTGGTAAGGGCTGTGCGTCGCCAGGTCCCAGAGGCCGGTCGAATGCGTGAAGCGCGCATCCGTGCCGTACATGCCTTGAATCTTGAAGCCCCAATCGACCGTCTTCGCGGCGGAATCGAGATCCTTCTCCGCGGTCAGCATCAGCTGATTCATGCGGAAGCTGTTGGCGCGGTCGGTGAAGAGCTGGCCGAAATTATTGTTATTCGCCGGGTCGTCGAAATTGACGTTGGTGCCGGCCTCGATATGGCCCGAGATCATCACCGGGCCGACCATCGGATGCGGCGGGGGCGCGGGCGTCTGATCATCGGCGCGCGCGGGCGCCGATAAGGCCAGACCGGCAAGCAGGGCGACGGCCGCAGTGCCGGCGAAGAATTTACGGTTCATGTTTTCTACCTCTTCCTTCTCAAGACCGATCACCCCCGCCCGACCCCGCACCCGGTCTGCTCGGCGCCTATTTTGTGGGCAGTTTGCTCAGTAATTCGACAAGCCAACCGGCGATTCCATTCGATTCAGCGATCCCGGCCAAACATTGTGCAATTCACTTGCCAGTTTTTCCGAATGATTCGACTGCACGCGCGCGTGCGGAAACTCTCCTGCAACTGCGATGGCAAATTCATTACGGACGAAAACTCACCGAATCAATCATATCGCAAGTGCACAATGACGATTCCCCCGTGGTGATGCGGGAAAGACACACGACCTGTGCAAGCGCAGCATGATCGCGCGAGACCCGAGGGAGGCCTTGGCCGGGGCAATCCCTATCAAGCGCGCGCTGGTTAATCTAAAATGCGAGCAACCGAGGAAGCCCGGAGCGCGCCCCCGCCGCGCGCCGCAGCAATGGAGGCGATCGCTCATGAAAAAGCTGCTGATCGGTCTTGGCGCGCTGATCGTCGTGATCGTGGTCGCCGCCGTCATCGCGCCGTTCTTCATTCCGGTCGATACCTATAAGGCGAAGGTCGTTGCCCTGGTGAAGGACCAGACCGGACGCGACCTGCACATCAATGGCAAGGTCAGCTTCTCGCTGTTGCCGAGCCTCGCGCTCGAAGCCAATGATGTGAGCCTCGCCAATCCGCCGGGCGCGGCATCGCCCGACATGCTGAAGCTGAAAACTCTCGCGGTGAAGCTGCGCCTCTTGCCCCTGCTCCACGGCGCGGTCGCCGTCGATCAGTTCAAGCTGGTTCAGCCGGTCATCGACCTCGAAGTCGACAAGGCGGGAACGCCCAATTGGGTGTTCAAGCCCGCGGCGAAGCCGGCGAAGCCGTCCGCTCCCGCGGCGCCCGCACCGCAAGCCGCGAGCAGCGGCGGCGTTCCACAGATCAGCCTCGGCGATGTCAGCATCGTCGATGGACAGGCGAGCTATCTTGACCAGCGCACCGGCGAGAAGCGCGTGCTGTCCGATATCAACATGCAGCTCTCGCTGCCCGATTTCGCCGGGCCGTTCAATGCCAAGGGATCGGCGACCTGGAACGGCGAGAAGGTCACCATCACCGCCGCGGTGGCAAAGCCCGGCGCGCTGCAAAGCGGCGGCACGAGTCCGCTCGAAGTCGCGCTGCAATCGGCGCCGATCAAATTCGATTTCAAGGGCAACGCCACCGGCGCCACGCTCGCAAAGCTCGAAGGCGGCGCCGATCTCGCCGTGCCGTCGGTGCGCGGGCTCGCCAAATGGGTTGGCGTCGCCTTCAACCCGCCCGGGACGGGTTTCGGCCCGTTGAGCATCAGCGGCAAGGTCGACATCGCGAATTCGAAGACCGCGTTCACCAACGCCGTGCTCGCGCTCGACGCGATCAAGGGCACCGGCGCCATCACCATCGACACGCATGGCAGCCGCCCGGTGCTGTCGGGGCGGCTCGATCTCGACAAGCTCGACGTCAATCCCTATCTCGCACCCGAAGGCGCGGCCGCGAAACCCGCGCCCG
>DATEKH010000256.1:0-49951 GCA_035277525.1 Allostellaceae bacterium | reverse complement strand
CGGCACGACGGTCGATGAATATATCCGCTTCATGGAGATCGCGGCGGACGAGGCGAAAAAGCGGCATAATTTCCTCATCCATGGCGCATTCGATTCCGTCGAGGACTTCGTCCGGGTGGCGAAGGCCGGCGAGAGGATCGGCATGTCCGGCCTGCTGCTCGGCCAGCCGAATTCCTTCTATCCCAAGAGCGAGAACGAGCTTTACGGCTATCTCTCGCACGTGGCGGGGCAAACCGAGCTTGCGGTTTGCCTTTTCGCGACCGTGCAGATGAATCTCGGCCGGCTGCATCCGAGCGGTTATCCGCCGAACGTCATTTTGCGCGTTGCCGATATTCAAAACGTCGTTGCCATCAAATACGAGGTCGGACGGCCCGGCATTGCCGGCGATTATCAGATTTGGAAGCGGCTCAAGGAAAAGCGCGTGCTGTTCTCCGATCCGCTCGAGGCGCATTCGCCGCTGACCGTCGAAGTCTTCGGCCAGCAATGGATGGGCACCAGCAACTACGAATATTGGGGCGGCGCCGTGCCGGAATATTTCGGCTTGCTGCAAAAGGGCGAGTTCGACCGCGCGATGGAGATCTATTGGCGGATCAATCCGGCGCGTCAGGCCCGCGTCGCCATTCAAGCGACCTTCGCCGGCGCCAATTTCATCCATCGCTATCTGTGGAAATACCAGGGGTGGCTGCAGGGCTACAATGGCGGGCCGATGCGCCAGCCGGTGATGAAGCTCAACGATGCGCAAATGCGCAATGTCCGCGAGCCGCTTCTGCGCAGCGGGTTCAAGATCGCCGACGAGGACGCAACGGACTTCTATCGCGGCCGCAACCCCGCCTGACGCGCCCATGACCCTTCTCCTCACCCACGAGAATGTTCGCGCCGCGGTGTCGATGGACGACGCCATCGCCGCGATGGAGGACGCGTTTCGCGAGGAAGGCGAGGGCGGAGCGCTGTTGCCGGCGCGCATCAATATGAAGGCGGGCAAGGGCTGGCTGCGCGTCGGCCCGGTTTCGCTCGAACGCTCGGGCTGGGCCGGCTTCAAAGCGATGAACTTGGCGCCGGGTTACGGCGTGCGCTACCAGGTTCATCTATACAGGGCCGCGACCGGCGAGCTGCTGTCGATCATGGACGCGCAGCATCTCACGACGCTCCGAACCGGCGCCACCAGCGCCGTCGCTACGCGGCGATTGGCGCGGCCAGGGGCCGGAATTGTCGCCTTATTGGGCTCGAGCGTCGAAGCGCGCGCGCAGCTCGATGCGATGCACGCCGCCGGGTTCGTGGGGTCTGTGCGCGTGTTCAGCCCAACCGAGGCCAATCGAAAGAAGCTGGCGCAAGACTACCGTGACCGGTTCGACATGAAGATCGCTGATGTCGGCAGCGCCGAGGAGGCCGTGATCGGCGCCGATCTTGTGCTCGCAGCGGTAAAGTCGAGCGAAACGGTGGTCTATGGCCGGTGGCTCAAACCCGGCTGTCATGTCAACTCGGTTGGAACGGCGCGGCGCGATCAACGCGAAATCGATCCCGAAACATTCGCGCGCAGCGCCTCTATCGTCGTCGATACCAAAGAAGGTGTGCTGGGCGAGGCCGGCGACGCCGTGGCGGCGCGCGACGTGCTGGAGACAAAGCAAGTCGACGAGCTTTCGGCGCTTGTTGTCGGCAAGGCGCGGAGCCGCGCCGCCGATACGGAGATTACGCTTTTCAAATCGGTCGGCACCGGAATTCAGGACATCGCGCTCGCGGCCGTCATTTATCGCCGTGCCAAAGAACGCGGCCTTGGCACCGATATTGGCGAATTCCCTTACCTGAAACGGCAATAGGAGCCTGTCATGGCGACGCTCACGCCGGTCGAATATCTCGCCGAGGTCAGCGGCGCGACCGCTGACGCCTTTCAAGCCTTGCGCAAAGCCGTGCTATCGGCGGGCCCGCTCGACTCCACGACCTGCGAGTTGATTGCGCTCGGCGCCTTCGTGACCTCGGGCAACGAAGCCAGTTTCAAGACCCATGCCCGCCGCTTGCTGAAGGAAGGCGCGGCGCCGGCCGCGTTGCGGCATGCCGTCCTGGTCACCTTCGGCGCGACGACAACCTTCTCCCAGATCAGCGACGGCCTGCATTGGCTCGACGAGGTCGCCGGCAAATAGCGGTTCGCATCCCGCGAAGAAATCAAAGCGCGCTTGAGAGGCCCGAGGGTCCGGCCGCCGCGGCGGTCGCGCTAGCGCCAATCGTCGATCAGGAAGACGTCCTCGCGATTATAGCCGGGCTCGTTCGCGCGGTGCATGGCAAGGCCGAGGATGTGCGGCTGGAATCCGCTGGCGAGCATGGCGCGATAGGCGCGATGCCGGGCGGCATTGGCTCCGGCGATCAGCCAAGGGACGGAATTCGTAGCGGCAAAGTTCTGGCAGGCGCCAAGAAGCTTCGCAAAGCTCGCGGCCGCCTGCAAGCTGCCGCGGCAGAGGCCGAATTTGACATAGCAGGTGCCGCTCTCCGCCTCGGAGCCTGGCCCGCAGTGACAGACGGCGAAGCCATCCAGGCGCGAGCCTTCCCAAAGCAACAGGACGTCGCCTGTTTCCTGCGCGAGTACGCTGCGAATTTCGTTGCGCAAATCGAGACCGGGATGAATGGCGTCGCTCAGCTCGAAGCAGGCCTCGATGCAAGAGCGCCGCGCGTCTTCGGTGAGCCGCGAAAGCCGTATCGCCTGCACATCATGCGGCATCGGCTCGACGCGCTTGCGCATGACGGCCGTCAAGCTCCCCGGCCAGAAACCGAATTTCTGGTAGAGCGCGATGTGCTTGGGGCTGTGGGCAAAGGTGAACAGGCCGACATCGCGTGTTCTCCAGCCGCGGAACATCTCCATCGCGGCCTCGATCAGCTTTTGCCCGATGCCGCGGTCCCACAATTCGGGGCGGATCGTCAGTGGCCCGACGACGCCCACGCTGCCCCAGCGCGTCGCGCAGTTCGAGCCGGCGAGCACGCCATCGAGCTCGGCGGCGAGAAAAGCTTCGGGATCGGTTCGCCAGCGCGCGCGCACGAGCTCGGCGCCCTGCATAAAGGCGATCGGCTCGGGCAAGCCCAGAAACGTGCCGAAGGCCATGCGAAATATCCGATCGGCATCGTTCAATTCGCCCTCCCGCAGCGGGCGGATCGAAACAGCCGCGGGAAGCGGCGGCAGTCGGTTATCCATGGGCGCTCGGTTCCTTGATCAATCGCCGATGCCTGCCAGGCTAGGTAGGATCGTGCTCGCCGCCTATGCCAGAAATCTGGGGGTTGCTCGGACGGACCCAGTATGTGACGCTCTCCGGTTTCAGGCCGGAGGAAGGAAGACCGAAGCGATGCGCAGAGGCGCTTCGACGAGAGACGAAAGCTGGGGGCGCCGCCGCCGAGAGATCGTCCGGCTCGCGCATGCCGGGCATGATCTCCCGACCTTCCTCGACGAAACGGTCCGCATTCTGCGCGAAGCGATTCCTTGCGAGGCGGGCTGTTGGCACGTGCTCGATCCCGCCACGCTGCTCGAGACGAGCTACCGGGCGGTAAATCTGCCGCTAGAGAACCCGCTCGCCGCCGAAATCGAATATCATCACGAGGATTACAACCAATTCGCCACGCTTGCCCGCGCACCGCGGCACAGCGGCATTCTGAGCTCGGCGACCTGTGGCGTTCCCGAGCGCAGTCTGCGCTACCGCGCGCTCATTCGGCCGCTCGCTCTCGAGGGGGAATTGCGGGCGGTCTTCTTCGGCGACGGCATGGCATGGGGCTCCGTCTGCCTTCTGCGAGAACACACCTCGGGCGACTTCGTGCCGGAAGAAGCCTTGCTGCTCGACGACGTTTCGGCTCAGGTCGGGCGCGGCATCCGCATGGCGCTGCTGCTGCGTGCGGTATCGGCGAGGGCGAGCGAGCCAGACGGCCCCGGGCTCATTCTCCTCGATGAGCGGCTCCGGCTTGAGACCGTGACGGCCTCGGCCGCTCGTCTCCTCGAGGGGCTGGCCGGCGAGGCAGGCGAGAAGCCAGCGAAGGGTGAGCTCCCCTACGCCGTCTACGCCGTCGCGGCCAAAGCGCGGCTGGCCGGCCGCGCGGAGGGCGCCGATGCCGCCGCTGCGTGCGCCCATCTCCGTACTGCGGGCGGTGGATGGCTGGCGCTCCATGGCTGCTGCCTCGCTGGCGAAACACAGAGAGGGATCTCGGTCATCATAGCGCGCGCCGAGCCGCCAAGCCTGGCGCCAGCGATCGGCGACGCATTCGGCCTCACCAGCCGCGAGGGTGAGGTCATGCGGCATCTCTTGCAAGGCTACTCGACCAAACAGATCGCGGCGGCTCTGCACATCTCGCCCTACACCGTGCAAGAGCATTGCACGGCGATCTTCGACAAGGCAGGCGTGCGGAGCCGCCGCGCGCTCGTCGGCAAGGTGTTTTCGCAAGTCTACGCGCCGCGACTCGGCGAGCAGCTCCGCCCGCTAGACTAGGCGTCGTCGCTCACTTCGGCACATAGGCGTCGGTATAGAGCTTCGACATGTCGGGCTCGGAGGGGAGCAGCTTCAGCTCGACGAAGGATTTTCTCAACGTATCCAGCGATTCCTTGTCGAAGCGGCAATCGTGGGTATGCATGCCGATGGTGAGATCGTACTCCCGCGCCATCACGGCCTCGCTGAAATGGGTGATGCGGCTCGTGATCTTCACCGTCTCGGCCTTGTGCGCCCGCATGTAGTCGGCGGTTTCGACCCAGGCGGCGAGGAAGGCGCGGATCGCCGCGGGATCGCTCTTGATCAGCTTGTTCGAGGCGAAGATCGCGCCCGAGGCGACATTGCCTTCATAGACCGAGACCGGCGCCACGAGGCGGCCGGTCTTCGATTCCTCCATCGAAAGAAAGAGCGAGGTGCCGGCGATATCGGCATCGACTTGATGGGTCTTGAAGGCCGCGATCGCCGGCGCGGAGCCGCCGCCGATCGCGACTGTCTCGACGCCATTTTCCCCCCAGCCCTTGTAGGCCGCGAGCCGATGCGCGGACCAGTCGCTGAACGAACCCGGGCTCGAGACGCCGATCTTCTTGCCCTTCAGATCGTCGAGCGTCTTGACCGGCGAATCCCAGGGCACGCCGATGCCGAGGAAGGGCGCGGGCCCGGTGCTCTCGCATACGGCGAGCATGGGATCGCCCTTGGCGACGAAGGCCAGCTCGGTTCCGGCGCCGTCGCCGATATCGATGCTGCCCGCGGCCATGGCCTGGGCCATCTTGCTGCCGCCGCCGAAATCGATGATTTTCAGAGCGAGCCCGTGCTTTTTGAAAATGCCGAGCTCGTCGCCGATGTTGACGGGAATGATCGCATCGGAGGTCGCATTCGCCTTGCCGACGATGAGAGTGGTTTCGGCGCGAGCCTGCGACAAAGCCGCGGCGGCGACGAGAAGAAAGCCGGCGACAAGGATAGCGGCCCGCGGACCACGACAAAGCGACATGATCATGAAATAACCTCCCCTGCGGCGCGCGCTTCACGGGGCGCGCTCGGCCCGGAATCTATGCCATTCCGGGGTCTTTGTCGTGCAGAGATTGCATGGGACCGATGAGGCCGGGCGCGGCGCAGGCCCAGCCCAGGCCCTGCCGCTTTGCGATTGTCGCTCGAGGACAGATATACGATGCTGTCGCTTCTTCTAGGCGCGCGGCGCGTCCGTCGAGAGGAAGCATGACCGATCTGAAGCTCACCCTTGCCATCACCAACAACCCGCGCACCCGGCCGGTCATCGATGGCCGCGTCACCTTCGGCGGCATCGATTTCGCGAAAACTGTTCTCGGCCCCGCGGAAATTTTTTGGCGGCAATTGAGCTTTGCCGAATTCGACGTTTCCGAGATGTCGGTGTCGGAGCTGATGATGATCCGCGCCCGGGGCGATGACCGGTTCATCGGCATGCCGGTGTTCACGACGCGGCGCTTCTACCACACCGGCATTCTGGTGCGTAAGGACGCCAAGATCGAAAGCCCCGCCGATCTCAACGGCAAGCGCATCGGTGTGCCCGAATACGTCCAAACCTCGGCGCTCTGGACGCGCGGCGTGCTCGAAAACGAGTTCGGCGTCGCGCCCAAGGACATGATCTTCTTCATGGAGCGCTTGCCGACGCGCAGCCATGGTGGGGCGATCGGCTTCAAGGCGCCGAAGGGCGTCACCGTCAATCCGATTCTGCCGGAGAAAAGCATCGCCAGCATGATAGTCTCGGGCGAACTCGATGCCTGCATGTCCTATACCGGCATCCCAAACGCGGTCGATCGCAGCGATGCCGATCTGACGCGTCACCCCGACATCAAGCCGCTCTTTCCAGATCCCCTGGCCGAGGCGCTCCGCTATTACAAGAAGACCGGGATCTATCCGATCAACCATGGCATGGCGATCAAGCGCGCGGTGTTCGAGCGCCACCCCTGGACGGCGATCAACATCCTCAAAGCGATGAGCGAGGCCAACGCCATCGCCGAGGCGGAGCGCCGAGAGCATGTCGCCTATCATCTCGAGACGGGACGCGTGCCCGAGGAATATCGCGCGGCTTTGGCGGCGCCGCTCATCACACACGGGCTCAAAGCCAATCGCGCCGTGCTCGAAACCGCGGCGCGATTCTCTCACCAGCAAGGCCTGACGCCGCGGATCATGGCGATGGAAGAGCTCTTCGCGCCCAACGCGCTCGATTCGTAAGGCCGCTCAGGCGGCGGCGCGCCGGAAGCCGATGAGCCGGAGCAAGAGCGCCAAGAGGAACAACGCAACCATCAGCAGCACGCCGATCGCGCCGACGGCCTCGATATCGCCGTCATCCCACATTTTCCAGATGAGCACGGCCAGCACCTGATTTCGCGGGCCTTCGTAGAGAACGAGCGGCAGCCCCGCGATGCGGACCGCGAGTAACACGACCCAGATCCAGAGGCCGACGAAGGCCGGCAGCATCAGCGGAAAGAAGACCCGCGCCATCACGCGCAAGGGCGCGGCGCCCGCGACCCGCGCCGCCTCTTCGAGATCGCGGTGGAGCTGAAGGATCGCGGCGCTCATCGCGCGGCTGCCATAGGCGATGAAAGTCACGCTAAAGGCGAGGACGATCGACAAGATCGTGCCGAAAAGGCCGATGACGAGAAAGAGCCATAGAAAGGCGAGGCCGGCGACGATCCCGGGGATGGCATGCGGCATGAAGGCAAGCTGGTCGACGAGGCGCCTTCCCCAGAATTTGGAGCGCACCACGACGAGGGCGATGGCGAAGGAGGCGATCGTCGTGGCCGTCGCGGTGAGCGCCGCCATCGTCAGCGTGTTCCAGAACGTCTCGGTGAATTTGGGATAGCTCAAAAGGAAATCGTAGTGCTTCCAGGTGAGCGTCTCGAGCACGGCAAGGCTCGGCTGCTGGAGATAGGGCACGAAGGAGATATAGAGCATCACGACGAAAGGCAGCACGATCGCGAGAAAGAAATAAAGCGCGATGATGCCAAGGGCGAGCCAGCGCCACGGTCCGAGATCGACGGTGCGCGGGCGATAGGCTTTGCCGGAGACGACGGTGTAGCGTTCGGAGCGGCGGACCATGCGCCAATAAAGCCCGGCGGCGATCATGCCGAGAAGCAGATAAAGGATGCCGAGCGCGCTTGCCTGGCCGTAAACCGGCACGCCGGTCGCCGATTGCAGCATCGCGTAGATTTTCGTCGCGAAGACATGCAGCCCGACCGGCATGCCCAAGACGCCGGGGATTTCGAAGACTTCGAGCGCGGTCATCGTCTGATAGATCGAAACCGCGACGAGGCCCGGCAGCATCAGTTTGACCGTGACGCGGCGGAGGATCGAAACGGGTGAAGCGCCGGCGATGGACGCCGCTTCCTCGAGCGCGGGGTCCATGGTGCGGAGCAGCGGCACGAGCATGAGGAAGGCGGTGGGAACGAGATGAATCCCCTCGACGAAGGCCATGCCGGAAAGCGAATAGACGTTGATCGGCGCCGCACTCAAGCCCCACCAATCCATCAGCGCGCGGTTGACGAAACCCGATTTCGGCGAGAGCAGCAGGACCCAGGCCATGGCTTGGAGCAAGCCCGGGACGGCGAGCGTCAGCGGGATGCCGGCATAGAGCCAAGCCTTGCCCGGAACATTGGTGCGCTCGACGAGCCAGGCGAGCAGCGCCGCGAGCGCGACGCCGAGCGCCGTCGCACCGAGGACGAAAGCCGCGGTGTTGAGAAGGAGGCGATAGGTCTGCGGATCGAGCCAGATCGCCGCATAATTGGCGAGGCCGATCGTGCTCCAACTCAGCTGGGTCGGAATGCGCGCGGTCGAAAAGCTGCCGAGGATGAGGAAAGCCAGCGGCACCAGAACCGCCGAGGCGAGCGCCAGCAGCACGACATGAGGCCAGAGCGCGGCGCGCGGCCAATGCCACCGTTGCGCTCGAAACGCGACCATAGGCGTCGCGGCGATCTCGTCCTGCCTCCCCGTGGGCGCCGTCATTCTTGTTCTCGCTCTTGGCCAGCCGATTCTAATCGAGGCGCGGCGATGCGGCCAGACCGAACTAGGCTTCTTGCTTGTCCGCCTGCCCGCGGATTGGCAGTATAGGCAGCGGTAGAACAAGCGCGCGCTGCCCGCGATGGCGCGGGCACAATCGAGGGAGGGGTCCATGCAGCTTCGATGCCGCGCCGTCGCGTTGAGCGGCGCTCTCGCAATCGTGATAGCTCTGCCGGTGCGAGCCGACAATCTCACGCCCGAAATCAGCAAAATCCTTGCCGAGGAGAAGCTCGATCCCGCGATCATGAAGGGCGTCGATCAGGAGCTCGCCGTTCCCGCCTCGCTCCTCGAGGCCGCGAAGAAAGAAGGCCGCGCGCGCATTCGCCTGCAAATGAGCGACCAGGAATTCGCGGGCATGAGCAAAACCTTCGCCGCTCGCTATCCCGGGATCGAGCTCGAATACACCCGCGGCATCGGGCGCGAACGCGCGATCGGACCCTTGATCGCATTCCAGGCGGGCAATTATGTCGCCGACGTGGTCGCCGGCTACGATACGAATTACGAGGATTACCGCGCCGCGAAGGCACTCGAGAAAATCAACGATCTGCCGGCCTATGCCCATCTTTGGCCCGAGATGAAGACGAAGGCGGGGACCGACGGCGCCGACAAAATGAATTATTGGTGTCTCAGCTATTCGACGCAGCGCGTGCAGCCGGGCGACGTTCCGAAGAGCTGGGACGATCTCATGACCAATGCGCGTTGGAAGAACGGCAAGATCGGCATGTACAACGCGAGCGTCGCGTGGCTGCCGCAGCTCCGCCATGTCAAAGGCGAGAAGTGGATGGTCGATTTCCTGACGACGCTCGTCAACGATGCGCACGCGCAGTACCGCAAGGAAACGCTCGCCGCCACCAACAAGCTGATCTCGGTCGGCGAATTCGACATCTTCGCCGCCGTGCAGGACTATGTCGTCGACCGCGACAAGCGCAAAGGCGTGCCCGTCGCCGCCGACTGCCCGTCACCGGTTCCCGCGAGCGCCGGCTATATCGGCGTCTTCCGCGGCTCGCCGCGCGCCGATGCGGCCAAGCTCTTCGTCAACTGGTATCTCAGCAAGGAAGGTCAGGTCGCGGCCTATCACTATGCGCGCCAGGTACCGGTCAATATCGAGCTGAAGGGAAAGGAATTCCTTCCCTTCCCCGATCAGATTCTCGGCAAGCAGATCGTGCTGCGCGACGAGGCGATCCTCGCCGAGGGCGATCACGTCGACCAGATCTGGCAAAAAATCTGGGAAGCCGCCGGCACCAAGGCGCATTAACGGCGCGGTGAGAGGAGGAAGAGGTGGCGATCGCGGGCGAAGGGCGGTTCGATATCCATTATCACATCGTGATGCCGGGCTCGGCCTTGTCGCGCGTGGCGGGAGGCCCGGCGGAATGGACGCCGGAGCGCGCGGTCGAGGAGCTCGACCGCAACGGCATCGCCACCGGCTTTTGCTCCGCCGCCTCCGGCTGGGGCGAAGTCGATGCGGCAACGGCGCGGGCCAGCGCGCGCGCCTGGAACGACTACGCGGCCAAGCTCGCCCGCGACTATCCCGGCCGCTTCGGGCTTCTCGCCGCCTTGCCGCTGCCGGCGATCGAGGCCAGCCTCGAGGAAATCGCCTACGCCTTCGACGTGCTGAAAGCCGACGGGCTTGGCATTCAAACGAGCTATGGCGATCGCTGGCTCGGCGATCCGCATTTCACGCCGCTTTATGAAGAGCTCGAGCGCCGGAAGGCCGTGGTTTACGTCCACCCGACCGACGCGCCCTGCTCAACCGGGCTCTCCTATATGAAGGCGCCGGTCTTCGGCTCCTGGATCGAATGGCCGATGAATTCGGCGCGGACGATGTTCAGCCTGTTGCTCAATGAGATCCCGCGCCGCTTTTCCGGCATCCGCTTCATCTTTGCCCATGACGGCGGCACCATGCCGCTGCTCGTCGGGCGCATTCAGGGCATGGCGCAGAATGCGCGGCCTGAATTCCCGGCGAAGGTGCGCGCGACGTTCCCCGATGGGGTCGAGGCCGAATATCGCAAATTCTATTTCGACACGGCGCAGGGCTACGCGCCGGTGAACTTCGAGGCGATGCGCCGGCTCGTCCCCGAATCTCATATTCTCTTCGGCAGCGATTATCCGTTCTTCCCGATCCGCGCCGCGGTGGACGGATTAACGAAGCTCAACCTGCCGCCCGCCCTGCTCAAGGCGATCGAGCGCGGCAATGCCGAGGCGCTGCTGCGCAAGCCCCAAGTCTGAAGCAACACCGTTTTCTCCGGCAGGGAGCGCTTGCCGTCCCGTCAACGGGCGCGGCCGCGCACGAAGCCGGCGCCAATCAGGATCACGCCGACCACGAGCACGCCGCTGCTCAGCGCCGGCGGGATGACATGGGTGTCGTTTTCCGTCGCCTGAAGCTTGAGATCGCCCAGCTTCGCGACGTCCTTCGTCTGCTGCGTCGTAAAGACCGGCATCGCCAGCCCGGCTAAGCCGAGCAGAAGCAGAACGGCTCCGACAAGGATCAGCGTATTGCGAGTCATGAAGCCCCTTTCCCGAGAGGATGATCATCTGCGCCGGTCGGCACGTACCGCGAGGCGCCGGCAACCTGTTCCAGGCCCGGGGGGACAGATTGCGGTGCGGAGTTCGAGGGTGGAGAGTTCGAGGCGGCCACTCGTGGAGGCTAAACGGCCGCGGCCCAATTTGGTTCCGACGGCGATGCGATCGCGCGGCCTGGAAATGGCCACGCAACGCCTAGCCGTCAGTGGTGTTATTGCCCCGTGTGCTATCCGATCGAGCCGTCACGTTCGCCAACGCGATTTCGTCGAATGGCCGGGTACGCCCTGCGGGAAGGACATTATGCAAAGCAAGAGACTTTCGATCAGAGAGCGTGATCGCCGCGTTGCAGAAAGCTTTCCAATGCAATTCTGTGCCATGGCCGAACACATGCAGGATGAGCTCCTCGGCCGCGATCCGCTCTCGCTGAGCTGGCAGGAGATGGTCGAAATCGCGGAGCGGCATGCCGAGCTGTTTCGCGTGCACTAGGCTCGCCGCACCGCACCGCATCTCTTGCCTTTATCGCGCATTTATGCCTCAACAGGGCGATAAACGAGAGTCGCGGGATGCCAAAGCCCAAGCTCGCCCGATACAAGTCGAAACGCGACTTCGCCAAGACGGCGGAGCCCGCCGGCGGCGGCGCGGTCGCGCCATCGCAGCGGCTGCGCTTCGTCATTCAAAAACACGCCGCGAGGCGCCTCCACTACGATCTTCGCCTCGAGCTCGATGGCGTCTTCAAATCCTGGGCGATCACCAAAGGCCCCTCTCTCGATCCGCATGACAGACGCCTCGCGGTCGAGGTTGAGGATCACCCGCTCGAATACGGCGATTTCGAGGGCACGATCCCGAAAGGCCAATATGGCGGCGGCACGGTGCAAATCTGGGACCGCGGCTATTGGGAGCCCGAAGGAAAATCCGCGCGCGACGGTCTCGCGCGCGGCGATCTCAAATTCAAATTCGACGGTGAGCGGCTTCACGGCTCTTGGGTTCTGGTCCGCATGCGGGGCGACCGCTTCGGCGGCAAGCGGACCAACTGGCTGCTGATCAAGCATCGCGATGAATCGAGCCGCGAGGGGGCGAGCGACGCCGTGCTCGAGGAAGACCGCTCGGTCGCGTCGGGCCGAACCATGGCCGCGATCGAAGCCGGCGATCCGCCTGCGCCCAAGCCGTTCATGCCTGGCAGGAAACGCGCATTTCGCGCCGATGCGGTATGGAATTCAGCGCCGGCGGACGCGTCAGCACGGCCAAGCCGCGAAGAGGCCAAGAAGGATGCGCCCCGCAAGCGCAAGGCCCGCGCGCTGCTTGATTTCATCGCGCCGCAACTCGCGACCCTTGTCGAGCGTCCGCCCTCGGGCGCGGACTGGGTGCACGAGATCAAGTTCGACGGCTATCGCATTCAGATGCGCGTCGAAGGTGGCAAGACCGTCTTGCGCACGCGCAAAGGATTGGATTGGACCACGAAGTTCCCGGAAATCGCCGAAGCGGGACGAGCGCTGCCCGATTGCATCCTCGATGGCGAGGTCGTGGCGCTCGACAAGAAAGGCGCACCCGACTTTGCGCTGTTGCAGGCGGCGCTAACCGACGAAGAGACCGACGCGCTGATTTATTTTGCGTTCGACCTGCTCTTCGTCGATGGCGAGGACCTGCGCGAGCGCCCGCTCGAGGCGCGCAAGAAGCGGCTGCGCGAGCTGCTGGACGAAACAAAGCCGCGGTGCAAACCGGCGATCCGCTACGTCGAGCACTTTGCCGGTGCCGGCGATGATGTGCTGCGCACGGCCTGCCGCATGTCGCTCGAGGGGATCATCTCGAAATCTTTGCGCGCGCCCTATGTCTCGGGCCGCGGCACCCTTTGGATCAAGGCAAAATGCCGCGCGGGCCATGAGGTCGTGATCGGCGGCTGGAGCGACACCAATGGGCGCTTTCGCTCGCTGCTCGTCGGCGTCTATCGCAAGACGCGCCTCGTTTACGTCGGCCGAGTCGGCACCGGCTTCGGGCAAGAGATTGTCGCGCGCATTCTCCCGCAGCTCAAGGCGCGCGCGTCGAAGACGAATCCGTTCGGCGGCGCCAATGCTCCGGCCGATGATGCGAGCATCCATTGGGTCAAGCCGGGGCTTGTGGCGGAAATCGAATTCGCTGGCTGGACCGGCGAGGGAATGGTGCGGCAGGCGGCGTTCAAGGGCCTGCGCCAAGACAAGCCCGCGCGCGAGGTCGAACATGAAGCGGTCGCCGAAGCGAGCCAGGCGCTCGCCGAGTCCGCCGCCAATCCAGGCCGTCCGCGGGCAGCCAAGCCGGATCGCGGGCGCTCCGGATCGAACGTGGTGATGGGCGTCGCGATCTCCAATCCGGACAAGCCGCTCTGGCCCGATGCCGGCGACGACCGGCCGGTCACCAAGCTCGAGCTCGCGCGCTACTACGAGACGGTTGGACCGTGGATGATCGAGCACATACGCGGGCGGCCCTGCTCGATCGTTCGCGCGCCCGACGGCATCGACGGTCAGCATTTCTTTCAGCGCCATGGCATGCGCGGCCTTTCCAACCTGCTCGAATTGACGACCGTCTCGGGCAGCCGCGAGCCCTATCTTCAGGTCGATCGACTCGAAGGACTCGCTGCGCTTGCGCAGATCGCCGCGCTTGAGCTTCATCCCTGGAATTGCGAGCCCGGAAATCCGGAGCGGCCGGGCCGCCTCGTCTTCGATCTCGACCCGGCGCCCGACGTGACCTTCGAGCGCGTGGTCGCGGCGGCGCTCGAGCTGCGCGACCGGCTCCACGACATCGGGCTCAATGGATTTTGCAAGACCACCGGCGGAAAGGGCCTGCACGTCGTCGTGCCGCTTGCGCCGGCCAAGGCGCATGGGCTCGGCTGGCCCGAGGCCAAAACCTTCGCCCGCCTGCTTTGCGCGCAAATGGCGGCCGACAGGCCCGAACACTATCTCGTCAACATGGCGAAGAAGAATCGTACGGGGCGCATCTTCCTCGACTATTTGCGCAACGACCGGCGCTCGACCGCAGTCGCGCCGCTATCGCCGCGCGCGCGCAAAGGCGCTCCCGTCTCGATGCCGCTCCTTTGGGGCCAGGTGAAAAAAGGCCTCGACCCCGCGCGCTTCACCATCCGGACGGCGCCGGCGCTGTTCAAAAAAAGCGCCGCCTGGAAAGATTATCCCGCGGCCGCGCGCCCGCTCGCCGAGGCGGTGCGCCGTCTGACACGCTCGAAAAAAGCCGCGTGATCAGGGGTGAATCCGCGGGGAGCGCGGCGCGCTCCCGACCACCGGGAACAAGACGACCTCCGCCCGCGTTGTCATCCAAATCGGGATTGTCGGCACGAAAGAATGCCGAGGGAGGAGGATAACCTCCGTTAAACCGGGTCCTGTCGAGGGAGATGAGCACGTTATGCGCGCCGCGAATTGTTTCGTTATTTTTTTATCCTTTGCCGGCCTTGGCCTCCTCCTGACGGCCTGCGCCACGCCGCATCCGGCTCCGGCGCCGGAAAAGCCGACCTTCACCGAGATCGGCGCGGCATCCTGGTATGGCAAGACGCATGACGGCAAGCGCACGGCCGATGGCGAGCGCTTCAACATGCGCGAGATGACGGCCGCGCATCGCAGCCTGCCGTTTGGCACGATCGTTCGGGTCGAGGACGAGAGCACCGGCCGCGTTGTCAAAGTGCGCATCAACGACCGCGGCCCCTATGAGAAAGATCGCATTATCGATCTCTCCGCCGCCGCGGGGAGGAAACTTGGAATTCGTAACGACGGGATCACGACCGTGCGCCTCCAAGTGTTTCCGTCGGACCAAGCACGCGAGGCAGCGGCGCCGCGCGAGGTGCGCACGGGAAAGGAGTGAGTGCCCGGGCAAGCGGGCCGAGAGCGCCGAGGCCAATCCAAGCCGCCGGCGCAGCCTCTGGCCCTTGCTTCGCGACGGAACGAACCCCCTCGAGCGGAGTTGTGTTGCTGCTCCGCCTCTATGGCGCGGCCGCTGCTCCTGGAGGAGACTTTGCGCCTGACGATGATTTTGGTGCTCGGCGCGATGCTTGGAATCGCGCTCGGCATCGGCCTTCCCGCCGCTATGGGAACCCCCGACGATTACATCGCCCGGGACGTGCCACCCGTCCTTCACCTCGAGCGGTGGCGCAATAGCGATAAAAGCGGCGGCGGCTTGCGCCTCGAGCCCGCGAAGCTGACCGATCACTTGTAGATCCATCCGGCCGCCATCGCCGCTCGATGGATCCGACTGCGCTTCGCCTGCCTGATAACGCGCGTCCGCCGCGTTGCACCAGGGCAAAGGAGCGTGTCGGCGAGGTTCTCAAAAAAAAAGCCGCGCCTCGTTGCGAGGCGCGGCCCAGTTCAGGGAGGGAAAGTGCCTGGCTAAAAGGGGGATTTAGCCATCACCCTCGAGACGCCAGGGGGAGGCGCCTCTCCCTCACAATGTGTCGACAAAAGATTGGTTCCGCGGGCGGGTGGCGAGAGGCCGGATGGCGGCCCGGCCGCGGCAGCGGGAACCCTGAGGCGCGACCGGCGTTTAAGACGGCGGGTCCGGGGCATCGGGCATCGAGCCATGCCTGCCGGCTCAGCGAGGAGTATTCCATGCAGGCATCATCCGTCAGACGTGTTGGGACGAAAGCCGGGCTTTCCCCGGCGGCGTTGCAGCGCATCGCAAGAACACGGGTGAAATTGCGCGCGCTCATCAATCGCCCGTTCCGCCGGCAAGAGCGCACGCTGTTCCAGCGTTGCCTCGCGGTGCACATCATCAGTGCGAGCGAGACCAGCCTGCTGCGCTAGGCCGTCATGTTTTGGCGCGGTTGATCCCGCGCATTGCATGGAGGAAATGAAACGGCGCGACGGAGGAACAAGTCGGCCGTGAGATTCGCACGCCACGGACTCGCCGCTTCGCAAAGGCAGTTTGAATCGAATGGCGAGGGCAATCGATCCGAAAGGGGGCGCCAGGCCTTCCGCCGCGCAAGGCCGCGGCTGGCCGCGGACGGGTTCGGACATTATGGTTTGGGCTGCCGCCGGGGAGTTGTCTTTCGCGCCAGCGCATAGGCGAGCATGAGGCCCGGAACAATCGTCACCGTGGTCGTCGCGGTCGTGGCGCTTTATCTCGCCCGCGCGATCTTCGTCCCCTTCGCGCTCGCGGTGTTGCTGAGCTTCGCCTTGGGGCCGCCCGTCGACATGCTTCGGCGTTGGCATTTCGGCCGTGTTCCCTCCGTATTCCTGGTCGTGCTCTTCGCGTTTCTGCTCATCCTTGGCATCGCCTCGCTGATCGGCAGCCAGGTCGCGCATCTCGCAGGAAACCTGCCGCAATACCAAAGCAACATCGTTCACAAGGTCGAGGCATTGCGCAGCTCGACGACCGAAAACGGCATTCTCGGCCGCGCGACGGGATTGTTGCGCAAGCTGAGCGATGAGCTTTCATCGGCCTTGCCCTTCCTGACCGGAAAGCCGGTGAGTGGGTCGGCGGCAACGCAGCTCTCGACGCTCTCGCAAGCGCCGATTCCGGTCGAAATCCAGCAATCGGGTCCATCGCCGCTCGACATCATCCAGACCGTCATCGGACCCTTGCTCGAGCCGCTCGCGACCGCCGGCGTGGTGATCGTTCTCGTCTCTGCCTTCTTGCTGCAGCGCGAGGATCTGCGCGATCGCTTCATCCGGCTCGTCGGCGGGCACGATTTGCAGCGCGCCACGCGCGCCTTGGACGATGCCGCCAGCCGTCTCGGCCGCTATCTCCTGGCGCAGACCGGCATCAACGCGACCTTCGGCGTGCTCATTGGAACGGGGCTCTATGTCATCGGCCTTCCCAACCCCGTGCTGTGGGGCATTCTCGCGGCGTGCTTGCGATTCGTGCCCTATATCGGCGCACCGATCGCCGCGCTCTTTCCCGCCGCCATCAGCATCGCCGTTGCCCCGGGCTGGTCCAGCCTGTTCTGGACTGTCGGACTCTTCCTTGTTGTCGAACCGATCATGAGCCAAGTGGTCGAGCCGCTGATCTATGGCCACAGTACCGGGCTTTCCGCGGTCGCCGTCATCGTCTCGGCGGTGTTCTGGGCTTGGCTCTGGGGCCCGATCGGGCTCTTGCTGTCGACGCCGCTTACCGTGTGCCTCGTGGTTCTGGGTCGGCACGCCGAGCAGATGCAGTTCTTGAACGTCGTGTTCGGCGATCAGCCGGCGCTCGCACCCGCAGAGAGCTTCTATCAGCGCATTCTTGCCGGCGACCCCGACGAAGTCGCACATCACGCCGAGCAATATCTCAAATCGACGAGCCTTGCGGCCTATTTCGACGAGGTCGCAATCAAGGGGCTGGCGCTGGCGCAAGCCGACGCCAATCGGGGTGCGCTCGATCACGCCCGCCGCGTGCAAGTCAAAGAGGCGGTAGAAACCGTGCTCGATGATCTGTCGGAACATCGCGATCTCCCGCGGCCTCGCGCGGAGCTGGCTGTCGCGGCGGCCGTGCCGGCCCGGCCCGAGAATTTGAAGATCGCGCCGCGGGCCGCCGTCTTGTGCATCGCGGGCCGCGGCTCGCTGGATGAAGCCGCCGCGGCAATGCTGGCGCGGCTCCTCGAGCAGCGCGGCATCGAGGCGCGAGCCATTCCAAGCGAGACCGCCTCGCCGGCGAATATCGCCGCGCTGGATGCAGCAGGGGTTGATCTCGTTTGTCTTTCCTACCTGGAGCCGGGGGGATTCACGAATGCGCGCTACCTCGTCCGGCGTCTGCGACGCCGATTGCCTGGAGCACGCATTCTCGCCGGCTTCTGGACCTTGAGCGATGAGGAGGTGCGCGGCTGGGACGCGCGCGGCGAAACGGGCGCCGATTTCGTTGCAACCTCGCTGCGCCAAGCCGTGGATTGGGTGGCGAGCCCGGCAAGCGAGCCACCGCAAGCGTCCACCGCGAAGCTCGAAGCGAAGAGCGCGACGAAGACGCCGTAAGTCCCGCGCGACCACGACCTCGCTCGACCGCCGGAGTGAGAACCGATTCGGTGACAGAAAAGCCACCCGAGCCACGGCGCTGCAATATTTTTGGAACATTTTGATACTTATCGATGAGATGTTCCGGCCTGCGCCGGATTCGGCGTCTCCCGCCAACTTGCTGCCGCAATCAATTGCAAATTTCAGACTCGGTTTGCCGGTAAGTCCGTTGGAGAAAAGGTCATGGCTCCGTTTCAGGAGGCTCTTGTCGAGAATCTTCCCCGTCTACGCGCGTTTGCGCAATTTCTCGCGCGCGATCGCGCGCTGGCCGAAGACCTGGTGCAGGAGACGGCACTCCGCGCCTTGCGCAACAGTGACAAATTCACACCCGGAACGAACATGAAGGCGTGGCTCGCGACGATCCTGCGCAACCAGTTTTACAACGAGTTGCGCACGCGTTCGCGCATGGCGGCGTTCGCGGACATGCCGCATTCGGCCGGACAGGACGCGGAGCAGGACGCCCATCTCGATATGTGCGATTTCGAGCGCGCGTTCGACGCCCTGCCCCGGGTGCAGCGCGATGCGCTGAGCCTCGTGGCGGCCCGCGGCTTCAGCTACGAGGAGGCCGCCGCAATCGTCGGCTGCGCTCAAGGAACCGTGAAGAGCCGCGTGAGCCGGGGACGCAGCGCGCTCGAGCGCGCCCTCGGCCGCGCGAAAGCCGAGTCGTCTTTGACCTAGGCTAGCGGCGTCGGCTGCGAGGGGCATGAGCCCCTCATGCGCGCACCTTATTGGTCGCGATAGCGGTAGCCGACGCCGTAGATCGTTTCGATCTGCGCGAAATCCGGATCGACGGATTTGAATTTGTTGCGCAGCCGCTTGATGCGGCTGTCGACCGTGCGGTCGTCAACATAGCTGTGCTCGCCATAGGCGGCATCCATGAGCTGATTGCGGGTCTTGACGAGACCGGGCCGCAAGACCAGGCATTTAAGAAGAAGAGACTCGGTGACGGTGAGATCGACGTTTCGTCCTTTCCAGACGAATTGATGGCGCGCCGGCTCGAGACGCAAATCGCCGCGCTCGATCGGCAAATCGCCCTGGCTGGCGGCCGCCAGCTTGCCCCGGCGCAGCAGGGCATGAATCCGCGCGAGCAAGAGACGATAGGAAAATGGTTTGGTAATGTAATCGTCGGCCCCGGCGCGCAGGCCGAAGACCTTGTCGGTCTCGTCCTCGCGCGAGGTTAGGAAGATCACCGGAAGGGCGCTGACCTTGCGAATGCGTCCCAGCAGCTCGATTCCGTCCATGCGCGGCATTTTGATATCGAGCACGGCGAGATCGACCGGACGCTGCGTGACCGCCTTCAGGGCTTCGAAACCGTCCGAGAAGGTCGACACCTTATAACCTTCGCCTTCGAGCGCCATCGAGATGGAGCTGAGGAGATATTTGTCGTCGTCGACTACCGCGATCGTGTGGGTCATTCCGCGCACCATGCGGGGTTCGGAAGCATTACTCTAGACCGCGGCGCGACCGGCGGTTTGTGATCTTTTTAGACAAATTTCAGACTGGCGGCGCCCGTGGCCGGGCGACGCGCTAGGCTGTGCGGGGTTCGAGCAGCCGAGGCTGGCCGAGCACGCGGCGCACCATGGCCGCCAATTCGGCAACTTCGTAAGGCTTTTGCAGCAGCGCGCTTGCCACCTCGTTTTGCGCGCCCGAGCTCTCCGCCCTTTCATGGTAGCCGGAGGTGTAGAGGATCTTGATCGAGGGGTGGAGTTCGCGCGCCACACCGGCGAGGCGCTGCCCGCTGATCGAGCCGGAAAGAATCAGATCCGCGAACAGCAAATCCACCGAGCGACGGGCCTTCAATACCTCGATCGCCGAGGTCGCATCGCTTGCTTCGAGCGTCTCGTAGCCGAGATCCTTCAAAACGCCGACGGTGGTTGCGCGCAGCCGGTCGTCATCCTCGACGATGAGGATCGTCTCCGTCCCGGTCGGCAACCGGGACGCCGACGGCGGTTCAGGCGCCGCCGCCGGTTCGCGGCATTTCGGGAAGAAGAGCGTGATGGTCGTTCCTTTGCCGATCTCGCTCTCGATCTTGATCTCGCCGCCCGTTTGCTTGACGAAGCCATAGACCATGCTCAGGCCGAGCCCGGTTCCGCGACCCTCGCTCTTGGTCGTGAAGAACGGATCGAAAGCCCGGGCCATGACCTCGGCGGACATGCCGCACCCGCTATCGCGCATCGTGAGGACGACATAGTCCCCCGGCTCGATCTTGTCGCGAGCGGCGGCGGCGCCCGCGATGCGCGCATTTGCCAGTTTGATCGCCAAAGTTCCACCCTCCGGCATCGCGTCGCGCGCATTGAACGCCAGATTCAAGAGGGCGGATTCGAATTGGGCCGGATCGACGATGGTCGGCCAAACCTGGGCGTCGATCTCGGCTGTGACGACGATGTCCTCGCCAATCGAGCGCTTCAGCAAATCGATTAGGCCGCCGACGATGTCGGCGAGGCAAACCACCTCGGGCTCGAGCGGCTGCTTGCGGGCATAGGCGAGAAGCTGCTTGACGAGCGACGAGCCCTTTTGCGCCGCCGCCATCATCAGATCGATGCGCCGGCCGAATTTCTGCATCATCGTCCGATCTTCGCGCATCACGTCGAGATTCATCAGCACGACGGTCAGCAGGTTGTTGAAATCATGCGCGATGCCGCCCGTCATGTTGCCGAGCGCATCCATCTTCTGCGCATGCTCGAGAAATCGGTCTCTCTGGTGGCGCAAGGTCGAGTCGATGGCGCCGAATGCGACCACGCCGTTCCGCGGCGGGCTGAAGAAGAGATTGATGACGGCGCCGTCGGGCCGAATCCGCTCCAGCTCGATGGTCTCGTTCGTTGTCTCGGCGCGGGCCGCCTGTTCGGCAAGGTCGCGCAGCAGACCGTCGCCATCCGCCTGCTCGAAGCGCGCCATCGGCGTACCGATCTTCGCCAGCTCGGGAGGGATGCGCAGCAACTCGATGAAGCGCTCATTCCACGCGACCAGCCGGCCCTTCTGGAAGGCCGCCAGGCCCTGAGCGATGCCGTTGACGGTCGCTTCAAGAACGCTGCGCGAGCGATACCAGTGCCGCAGGACGACAAGAAGGGCGATGGCGGCGATGGTGAACATCGCCAGCGCGCCGCCGATGGTCGAGAGAGCGATGATTGCGCTCCCATGCTGGGCGGCGGCGCGCTGCAGGTTGTAAGCGGTCGCCGCAAGAAGGAGCAAGGATGCGGCGATGGCGCACAGAATCACGACAGTCGCAGCGCGAAGGAGGGAGGTGCTCACGACGCTCTGCCCTCGCCCTGCCGCCGCGGCGTCCGCTCCAGCTTCACGATTCGGCCTCCGCGACGATTCGCGCCAACCTTTCGATCAGTTGCTGCGGCTTGAAGGGCTTCGATATCGTTTGGCAGGCGGCGTAATCGGGGGCAAGCGCGCCGTGCCCGTAGCCGGTGAGGAAGAGAAAAGGCACGCGCCTTGCCTGCAGCGCCGCCGCGACGGGATAGCTGCGGTGTCCGGCGAGATCGAGATCAAGCAGCGCGACGTCGATGCTCTCGCCTTCGGCCGCCCGCGCCGCCGCATCAAGACGTGCGTAGGGCCCCACCACGGCGCAGCCGGCCGTCTCGAGCACATCGACGATCAAGTCGGCGACGAGGCTCTCATCTTCGACCAGCATCACGCGCAGGCCAGACAACCGCGCTTCCATGCCACCCTTTCTTTCATCCGACACGACACTGCGTCGGCCGTCGGCCGAGACGGCCGGCGACCGGCAGACACGCTTGCAATGACTCTCCCAACGGACGGCTGGCCTCTGTGCTCGGTACCCTCAAGGGCTATCCGCGCGGGCCTGCACCACCCACCTTACGCTGCCCATCATAATAAGCGGGGCGGCGGAGTGACGAAGAAAAATCGCAATCGGACCGGGCGGTTATCATTTTAATATCATAACGGGAGGAGGTTGTGCCGACGCCATCTCCGCGGTGCGGGACCGTCCGCATTCGTTCCTCGAACGGTGACGGCTCGGCCGGAGGGAAGGCCGCCACCGTGGCGGGTCTGGCGAGGCGGAAGGATTTGAAGTATTGTCGGGCACGGAACCCGTGCGAATAACCGACGCATAATCTGCCGCAGCGAGGCGCGGGAATAGAGGAGGTGAAGCAGATGGGACCCGGCGTGGCATCGGCCTCCCAAGTCCGTGCCGGCGAAGCGAGCCGACAGGCGCTTTCCGCCGCGCAGCGCACGCGTGTGGTACTGGTCGACGACAATCCTTTATTCCGCGAATCCCTGACCCTCAATCTGACCGAGGCCGGATTCGACGTACGTGCGTTCGGTTCTGGGAAGGCTGCTGTCGCCCATCTTGTTTCGGGCGGTGACGACGACATCGTCCTGCTCGACTGGATGATGCCGGAAATGAACGGTATCGAAGTGCTGAGCCGCATCCGCGACGCCAATATCTCGATCCCAACCATCTTCCTCACCGAACTGACCGACCAGATCTACGAAGAAGCCGCTTTGCAGCGCGGCGCGGTCGATTTCGTCGACAAATCGCGTGGCTTCTCCATTCTGCTTCGCCGTATCACCCTCATTGTCCAAGGCGCAAAGAGCAGCCGCGCGGCTGGGCGGGATCCTGCCGCCGGGCCCGTTGTGCTCCGCGGCAATCTCGAATTGCGGCGCCAGACCGCCCGCGCCTTCTGGAAGGGTTCGGAGGTGGCGCTCACGAATACCGAGTTCAAGATGGTCGATTTGCTTGCGACGCGCGCCGGCGAGGATATTCGCTATCGCGAGCTCTACGACCTCGTGCACGGCGAGGGCTTCCTCACGGGAAGCGGCGCGGAAGGCTATCGCGCCAATGTCCGCGCTTTCGTTCGGCGCATCCGCGACAAGTTCCGCGTCGTCGAACCCGATTGGGACGTGATCGAGAACTACTCGGGCTTCGGCTACCGCTGGCGCGACTGCGGCGACGGCGCCGCGTGAGGCGTTGACGGCCATCCCTCGTCTCGGCGATCCGCCGCTGAGGCGGCCGCTGGTCCTTTAGGGCAGCTTCGGACGGCAGCCGCAGCGAGCGCGTTGGCCCTTGCTCCGGCGGTCGCCGCGCGGAATGGCTGAAGCCCGGTCGCTCGGCCGACAAGCGACAGCGTTGCGTTGGAGCTGGGTTTCTGGGCCTCCTTCGCTATCGACGTTAAAAATTGCGGCTTTTTTGCGGGAACCTTTTGTCATTCTCGGCGTTGGCCGGGACAGAACTTTCAGGTCCTGATCTTGACCGATGAGGAAGCGCGTCCGCATGAAAATGCTCTTGATCTCAAACCGCATCGCCGCGCCGCAGAGCAGCGGGCCGGTTCCCGGCGGATTGGCCGCCGCTCTCCAGGTCGCGACCGAGAAATACGGCGCCTGGTGGATCGGCAGCAACAGCAAGCAGAGCAAGGAAGACGTGAGCGGCGGCGATGCGATCAGCGTGACGCAGGCCGGCGCCGGGCAACTGGTGAGCGTCGATTTCCCGCGCGCGGCCTATCGCAGCTTCTACAACGGGATGGCCAATTCGGTGATCTGGCCGGTCCTGCACGATCGCGCCGATCTGGTGCATTACGCGCCCGAATATTTCGCGGCCTATCGGACGATCAACGACGCCATGGCGGACGCGGTGTGTCGGGTCGCCGAGCCGGACTCGCTCATTTGGGTCCACGACTACCACTATTTCATGCTCGGCCAGGCGCTGCGCCGGCGGAGCATGAACAACCGGATCGGCTTTTTTCTGCATACGCCGTTCCCGTCGGCTTCGACCCTCGCCTGCCTACCGCCTCACCGCGATATCATGAAATCGCTTGCGGCCTACGATCTGATCGGATTTCAGACCTGCGGCGATCTTTTGCGCTTTCGCGACTACGCCACCAGTGAGCTGGTCGCGACCATGATCGCTCACACCGTGCTGCGGGTCGGCGAGCGCCGCATCAATCTCGGGGTGTTCCCTATCGGCATCGATGTCGAGCGCTTCGCCGCGGCGGCCCGTCGCCGCAGCAAGTCGCGGCGGATCGCACGGATGCGCCAAGATCTCCACAACGGCTTGCTGGTGATCGGCGTCGATCGCCTCGATTACAGCAAAGGCCTCCCGCTGCGCTTTGCGGCCTATGAACGGTTCTTGACGCAGTTTCCCGACGAGCGGCGCAGGGTGTCGTTCCTTCAGATCACGCCGCCGACGCGGTCGGAGGTCGAGAGTTACCGCCGGTTCCGCGCCGAGCTCGCCGCCACCGCCGGCGATATCAATGCACGCTTCGGCGGCGCCGACTGGACGCCGCTTCGCTATGTCAATGAAGGATTTTCACCCGAGGAACTGGCGGACTTCTATCGTATCAGCAAGATCGCCTGCGTGACGCCGCTGCGCGATGGAATGAATCTCGTGGCGAAAGAGTATGTCGCCGCGCAAGACCCCGAGGATCCCGGCGTTCTGATACTCTCGAAATTCGCGGGCGCAGCGCAGGAGCTGAATGCCGGATTGATCGTCAATCCCTATGACCCGGACGAGGTGGCGCGCAGCCTGCACGACGCGCTCTCCATGTCGCACGCGGAGCGCTTCGAGCGCTGGGAGACCCTCTATCGCATCTTGCGCAAGGGCGGTCTCCAGGGCTGGTACGATTCTTTCATCGCCGCGCTCAAAGCCGCCTCGATGAGGTCCGTGGCCGACACCTTGCTCAGCGTTGCCTGATCCGATCGGTCTGCCGCGCGTCGCCGATCGACGCGCCGCAGGCCTCCAGCCGAGCATGGGGGAATTTCGACCGCATAACGGAGATGAGGCGCCGCGGCGCAAGGCGGGCGCGATGCTTTGCGCCGCCGCGGCGCCGCGGATCGTCATCGAGCGCGTTTATCCCGAGCTCGACAGCGGACGTTACCCGGCCAAGCGCGTGGTCGGCGACCGCTTCGATGTCTGGTGCGACATCTATCGCGACGGGCATGAGGTGCTGCGGGCGAACCTCCTCTACCGCCGAGCATCGGCACCCGCCTGGAATTCGGTGCCGATGCGATTGTTCGACAATGACCGCTGGACTGGCGCCGTCGAGCTGACCGAACTCGGCTGGTTCGAGTACACCATCGAAGCCTGGTTGGATGTATTTGCCTCCTGGCGCACCCGCATCTTGCGCAAGCGCGCGGCGGGGCAGGACATCGCTCTCGATCTCGCGGAAGGCCGCAAGATCGCGGCGGCGGCCGGCGAGGTCATCCCTTCACACGGCCCGGGAGAGGAAGACAGCGAGCGCCTTCTCTCCGATGAATTTTTCACGCTCATGGCCGAGCGGGGACCCCGCAGCGATGTGAGCCGGCTCGCGCGTCCGCTCGAGCTGGTGGTCGATCGCGAGAAGGCGCGCTTCTCGTCCTGGTACGAAATGTTTCCACGCTCGCAGGGCCGCGTGCCCGGCAAAAGCGCGAGCTTTGCCGATTGCATCGCACGGCTCGACGAGATCGCGGAACTAGGATTCGATACGATCTACCTCGTGCCGATTCATCCGATCGGGCGGGTGCATCGCAAAGGCGCCAATAACGCGCTGATTGCCCGGCGCGGCGACCCCGGCAGCCCCTACGCGATCGGAAACGCAAGCGGCGGGCACGACGCGGTCGACCCCGATCTCGGCACGCTCGAGGATTTCCGCGCCTTCGTCCGGGCGTGCCAGGATCGCGGCATGGAGGTGGCGCTCGACCTCGCCATTCAATGCGCGCCGGATCATCCCTGGGTGAGAGACCATCCGGATTGGTTCGTATTCCGAGCGGACGGCTCGATCCGCTACGCCGAGAACCCGCCCAAGCAATACCAGGACATCGTCAATCTCAACTTCGATGGCGAGCATTCGGCCGAGATCTGGGAAGCCATTCGCGCGATCGTCGTCTTCTGGATGACGCAAGGCGTGCGCGTGTTCCGCGTCGACAACCCGCACACCAAGCCCCTGCCCTTCTGGGAGTGGCTTATCCGCACAATCCAAGCGGACAACCCCGACGTGATATTCCTGTCTGAAGCCTTTACCCGCCCGAAGCTGATGCAAGGCCTCGCCAAGCACGGCTTCACGCAGTCCTATACCTATTTCACCTGGCGCAACGAAAAGCGCGAGCTCATCGACTATTTCACGGAGCTGACGCGTGGCGAGGCCAAGGAATATTTCCGCCCGCACCTTTTCACCAACACGCCCGACATTCTCCCGGGCTTCCTGCAGCAGGGCGGGCCTCCCGCTTTTCGGATTCGCGCGGTGCTCGCTGCGACCATTGCCGGATTGTTCGGCATCTACAACGGCTTCGAGCTGTGCGAGAACCGCGCACTCCCGAACTCCGAGGAGTATGCCGATTCCGAGAAGTACCAATACAAGGTGTGGGATTGGAATCGCGCGGGAAACATCAAGCCGCTGATCCGGACGCTCAACCGCATTCGGCGCGAGAACGCGGCCTTCGCCGACTGGCTCAATCTGAGCTTCCTCCCCTGCGACAACGAGCACGTGATGTTCTACGCGCGGGCGAACGAGGTATTCATCGCCTTGAGCCTCGATCCCTTCGCCGCGCAAGAGGCAGGAATCGAGCTTCCGCTTGCGAGCCTCGGCATCGCCGAGCACGAAGACGTCATGATCGACGATTTGCTGCGGGGCGAGACCCGGCGCTGGGTCGGATCACACCAGCGGATCCGGCTGACGCCGGACGAGCCGGCTTTGATCTTCAAGGTGCGAAAGTCGCAATGACAAAATTCGATGATCGGCCCGATTGGTACAAGGACGCCATCATCTACGAGCTGCATCTGAAGGCGTTTCACGATGCCAATGGCGACGGGATCGGCGATATCGCGGGGCTGATCGAAAAGCTCGACTACATCCAGGATCTGGGGATCACCGCGATCTGGCTGCTGCCGTTCTTCCCTTCGCCGCTGCGCGACGACGGCTACGACGTGTCGAACTATCGCGACGTTCACGACGCCTATGGCACGCTCAACGATTTTCGGCACCTCATTCGCGAGGCGCACAAGCGCGGCATGCGCCTCATCATCGAGCTCGTGGTCAATCACACCTCGGACCAGCATCCCTGGTTTCAGCGCGCGCGCAAGGCGAAGCCCGGATCGGTGGCGCGGAATTACTACGTCTGGAGCGACACCAACGAGAAATACAAGGGGACGCGGATCATCTTCACCGACACCGAGAAGTCGAATTGGACCTGGGATCCCGAGGCGTCGGCGTTCTATTGGCACCGCTTCTTTTCCCATCAGCCCGATCTCAATTTCGACAATCCCCACGTGCTACGCTCGGTCCTCAACGTCATGGGGTTTTGGTTCGACCTCGGGATCGACGGGTTCCGGCTCGATGCCATTCCCTATCTGTGCGAACGGGAAGGGACAAGCTGCGAGAACCTTCCCGAGACGCACGCGATCCTCAAGAATATCCGCGCCGAGCTCGACAGAAAATATCCGGGAAAGCTGCTGCTCGCCGAGGCCAACCAGTGGCCCGAGGACGTGAAGGATTACTTCGGCGCCGGCGACGAATGCCACATGGCGTTCCACTTCCCGCTGATGCCGCGCATCTACATGGCGATCGCGAGCGAAGATCGTCATCCGATCGCCGACATCATGCGCCAGACGCCGGAAATCCCCGACAACTGTCAATGGGCGATTTTCTTGCGCAACCATGACGAGCTGACGCTCGAAATGGTTACCGACGCCGAGCGCGACTATCTGTGGCGTACCTACGCCGCCGACCGGCGCGCGCGCCTCAATCTCGGCATCCGACGCCGCCTCGCGCCGCTCATGCAGAACGACCGGCGCAAGATCGAGCTGGTGAACGCCTTGCTGCTGTCGATGCCGGGAACGCCGATCATCTATTACGGCGACGAGCTCGGCATGGGCGACAACATCTATTTGGGCGACCGCGACGGCGTGCGCACGCCCATGCAATGGACCCCCGACCGCAACGGCGGATTTTCACGGGCCGATCCGGCCCAGCTCTATCTGCCGCCAATCATGGACGCGGTCTACGGCTATCATGCCGTCAATGTCGAGGCCCAGTCGCGCAGCCTGTCATCGCTGCTCAACTGGATGAAGCGCCTCATCAGCGTTCGCCAATCCCTCGCCGTCTTCGGACGCGGCACGTTGAGCTTCCTCTATCCCGCCAATCGCGCCGTGATCGCCTATTTGCGGCAGCACGAGAAAGTCACCGTGCTGTGCGTCGCCAACCTCTCGCGTTCGGCCCAGCCGGTGGAGCTGGAGCTCTCCGCCTTCGCCGGCCGGATCCCGGTCGAGCTGCTCGGCCGGACGGCGTTCCCGGCGATCGGCGAAACCTGGTATTCGATTACGCTTCAAGGTTACGGCTTTTTTTGGTTCGAGCTGACCCAGCCCGACGAAGCCCAGAAGCCGACGACGCAGCTCGTGCCCGAGCTTGTCACGCTGGTGGAGACCGGAGGCCTCAGCAGCGCGATCGGAGGCCGCAATCTCCGACTCCTCGAGCGCGACGTTCTCCCCGCCTATCTGCGCGCCCGCCGGTGGTTCGCGCAGAAGAGCGAGCGCGCCCTCCAAATTCGCGCCGAGCAAAGCCTTTGCTTTGCCCTGGGCGGCCGGGAATGGTGCTGGATGATCGCCGAGGCGAGCGGCCGGGAAACCGTCCGCTACTCCTTGCCGGTGGGGGAGGATTGGCAGGCCGTCGCCGTCTCGCCGGCGAGCCTCGCGAAGGTCCGCCGCAGCTATAAGGAAGGCCTGCTCGTCGACGCGCTTTTCGGCGAGGAATTTGTCCGTTGCGCGACCGAAGCGATGCTGCAGGGGACGCAGATCGCGACCGCCGCGGGGACGGTCGTCTTCAAGCCGACCCCCGCCTTCCTCGCCGCCCCGAAGCCCGAAAAGCAAGTCATTCGCCTGCGCGCGCAGGAGCAATCGAACAGCTCGGCCATCATCGATGACTGGCTGATCATGAAATTCTACCGCCGTATCGCGGTCGGCACGCATCCCGAGATCGAACTGGGCGCATTCTTGACCGCCGACGGCCTCTACGCCAACACGCCCACGCTTTTCGGCAGCATTCATTTTGTCGACGGCGCCGGCCATGACACCGCGCTCGGCGTGGTGCATGCCCTTATCCGCAACCAGGGCGACGGCTGGACCTACACCCTCGCCTATCTCGATCGCCATTTGCAGGATATCCGCGTGGCGTCGACCGAGCTGCAGCCCTCGCCGAGCGAGCATCATTCCGCCTATCTCGTCTATATCGAGCAGCTGGCGCGGCGGACCGCGGAGTTTCACCGCACGCTCTATGTCGAAGCCGGCGACCCGGCCTTCGCGGTCGAGCGCGCCGGGCCCGAGTGCATGCGAGATTGGGGCGAAGAGGTTGTCTCGCGCTTCGAGGCGGCGCTTGCCGGGCTGCACGCGGCGCGCGGCCGTTTGGCGGCGGACGCGCTCGCCGGGCTCGACGATCTCCTCGCCCATCGCGACGGCGCGCTCGCGCATATTCGCGAGCTCGCCGCGAGTGAGGCTGGGGTTTTGCTGTCGCGCTGCCACGGCGACTACCATCTCGGGCAGACCCTCGTCGTCCAGAACGATATTTCGATCGTCGACTTCGAGGGGCCGCCACAACTTTCGCTCGAAGAGCGGCGGGCGAAGCATTCGATCGTGCGCGACGTCGCATCGATGATGCGCTCGTTCGACTACGCGGCGTGGACAGCGCTCGACTATGCGACGGCGAGCCAGCCGGATCGCCGCAACGAGCTTAGCCCGGCCGTGCTGCAATGGCGCGATCAGGTGACGGCGCGTTTCCTCGACACCTATGTCGCGACCATGGGCGATTGCCCGCTTTGGCCGCGCGACGAGAAGGTTGCGCAGCGTCTGCTCGCGCTGTTGCTGATCGAAAAAGCGGCGCTCGAAATCGATTATGAGCTCGGGAACCGGCCCGGATGGGCGGGCGTTCCCCTGACAGGACTCCGAACTCTACTGCTGGGGCGACAGATACCCGAAAGATCCGATGCAGCTGGGTAGCGAAGCCGAAGCCATCATCGGCGGATATCACGGCGATCCGTTCTCCTATCTGGGTCCACATCAGCTGCCGGACGGCCGAACCGTCGTGCGCGCCTTCGAGCCGGGAGCGCACGCGGTCGCAGTCACCGATTTGACCGGCCAACCGGTATCGACAGAGGCGACATTGGGATCGCGCGGCGTCTTCGAGATCGGCGTCAACGGCAACTTGCCGCGACCCTATCGGTTGCATATTTCCTACGATTCCGGCGCGGCGGATATCATCGATCCTTATCAATTCGGTCCATGGCTCGGCGAGATGGACCTCTATCTGCTGCGCGAGGGAACGCATCTGCGCTCCTATGACAGGCTCGGCGCGCATCTCGTCCGTTTGAACGACATCGACGGCGTGGTCTTCGCGGTTTGGGCGCCGAACGCATCGCGGGTGAGCGTCGCCGGCGATTTCAACCAATGGGACGAGCGGCGCCATCCAATGCGGCTTCATCCCGGCGCCGGCATTTGGGAGATTTTCGTTCCCGGCCTCGGTGAAGGCGAGCGCTACAAATATGCGATTCGTGCCGCCAACGGAGATCGTCTGCCGATGAAGGCCGACCCTTTCGCCTTCCGCGCCGAGCGCCCGCCCGCCACCGCGTCGATCATCTGGCGCAACGACCGTCACCAATGGGGTGATCAAGCTTGGCTCGAGGAGCGCGGGCGGCAAAGCCTCTACGCGGCGCCGATGACGATCTACGAGGTGCATCTCGGCTCGTGGCGCCGGCGGCCGGATGAAGGCAACCGATCGCTCAGCTACGCGGAATTGGCCTCGGCCCTCATCCCCTATGTGCGCGATCTGGGCTTCACGCATATCGAAATGCTGCCGCTCGCGGAGTTTCCGTTCGAGGGCTCCTGGGGATATCAGCCAACCGGGCTGTTCGCTCCGACGAGCCGCTTCGGCACGCCCGATGCCTTTCAAGCCTTCATCGATTCATGCCATCGGGCGGGAATCGGCGTGCTGCTGGACTGGGTTCCAGGCCATTTCCCGAACGATCCGCATGGGCTCGCCGATTTCGACGGCACGAAGCTCTACGAGCACGCCGATCCGCGCCGGGGCGTGCATCGCGATTGGAACACACTCGTCTACAACTATGGCCGTACCGAAGTCTCCGAGTATCTCCAGACGAACGCGCTGTTTTGGCTCGACCGCTTCCACATCGATGGTCTCAGGGTCGATGCCGTCGCGTCGATGCTCTATCTCGACTACAGCCGCAATCCGGGCGAGTGGGTGCCCAATATTTACGGCGGCAACGAGAATCTCGAAGCGATCGCGTTCCTGAAGCGGCTCAACGAGACCTGCTATGCGCGCGTCAACGGCATCGCGACCATCGCCGAAGAATCGACGGCGTGGCCCATGGTGTCGCGGCCGACCTTCGATGGGGGCCTCGGCTTCGGCTTCAAGTGGAACATGGGCTGGATGCACGACACCTTGAGCTACATGTCCGAGGATCCGATCAACCGCTCCTATCACCACGAGAAGCTCACCTTCGGATTGCTCTACGCCTTTACCGAGAACTTCATCCTCCCGCTCAGCCATGACGAGGTCGTGCACGGCAAGCGCTCGATCCTCGGACGCATGCCGGGCGATCAATGGCAGCGCTTCGCCAATTTGCGCGCCTATTACGGCTTCATGTACGGGCATCCGGGCAAAAAGCTTCTCTTCATGGGCGACGAATTTGCGCAAGAGCAGGAGTGGAATCACGACCGCAGCCTTGACTGGCATCTGCTCGCCGATCCGCTGCATCAAGGCGCCATGACGCTGGTGCGCGATCTGAACAGCCTTGTTCGCCAGCGCGCGCCGCTCCATCAGCTCGATCACGACCGCGCCGGCTTCGAATGGATCGACGCCTCCGACCGCAGCGCCAGTGTGATTTCGTTTCAACGCAACGGGTCCGATCCTGCCGACCACGTCGTCGTGATCGTCAATTTCACGCCGGTCGTTCGGCAGAATTACCGCATCGGAATGCCCGGGCTTGGTCCCTATGTGGAAATCTTCAATTCGGACGACACGCGCTATGGCGGAAGCGGCGTCGGCAACAAAGGCCGGCTCCATCCCGAAGCCTTCCGCTGGCACGGGCGCGCGCAGTCGCTGCCGCTCACCCTGCCGCCGCTCGCCGCCATCTATCTCGCGCCCGCCAGCGATTAGGTGCCAACATGGCGTCCATGCGCGGCGGAAAGCCATATCCGTTGGGTCCGCAGATCGATGCGCGCGGCGCCAATTTCGCGCTGTTCTCGGCGCATGCGGAAAAGGTCGAGCTCTGCCTGTTCGACGAGCATGGCCGGCGCGAGGTGGAGCGTGTCGCGCTTCCCGAGCATACCGACGGGGTGTGGCATGGCTATTTGCCGGAAGCGCGTCCTGGCTTGCTCTATGGCTATCGCGTCTACGGCCCCTACGCCCCGAACGAGGGGCATCGCTTCAATCCGAACAAGCTGCTGATCGACCCCTATGCCCGCGAGCTCGACGGCCGGTTCGAGATCTCGGATCTCCATTTCGGCTATCGCGTGGGCAGCGCACGGGGCGATCTTTCCTTCGACCGGCGCGATAATGCGCGCGTCGTCCCGAAATGCCGTCTCGTCGATGAGAGCTTCACCTGGGGCTCCGACGCCCAGCTGCGCCGCCCCTGGCACGACACGGTGATCTACGAGATGCATGTGGCCGGGTTTACCAAGCTCAACGAAGCAGTCGAGCCGCGGGTGCGCGGCACCTTCGCCGGGCTGCGCAGCCAAGCCGTGATCCAGCATCTGACCCATCTTGGCGTCACCGCCATCGAGCTTCTCCCCATCCATGGTTTCGTCGATGATCGGCACCTCGTCGAGCGCGGCCTCAGGAATTATTGGGGCTACAACTCGATCGCCTTCTTCGCCCCCGATCCGCGCTACCTCGTCCGCGGACAACATTTCGAGTTCAAGCAGACGGTCGCCGCGCTTCACGCCGGGGGCATCGAGGTCATTCTCGACGTTGTCTTCAACCATACGGCCGAGGGCAATGAAATGGGGCCGACGCTGTGCTTTCGCGGCATCGACAACGCCTCGTATTACTGGCTGAGCCCCGACAGCCGGCGTCACTATGTCGATTTCACGGGCACGGGCAATTCCCTCAATATCTCGCATCCGCGCGTGTTGCAGATGGTGGTCGACGCGCTGCGCTATTGGACGGAGGTGATGCATGTCGACGGATTCCGCTTCGACCTCGCTTCGACCTTGGCGCGCACCCGCAACGGCTTCGACCCGGACGCGCCGTTTCTCGACGTCCTGACGCAGGATCCCATTCTTGCCAAGGTCAAGCTGATCGCCGAGCCCTGGGATGTGGGCGATGGCGGCTACCGCGTCGGCGGATTTCCGCCGGGCTGGTCGGAATGGAATGACCGCTATCGCGACACGATGCGGCGCTATTGGCGCGGCGACGGCGGCATCATCGGCGAGGTCGCCGCGCGCTTCGCCGGATCGTCCGACATCTACAAGCGTGACGGCCGCCGTCCGCGCGCCGGGATCAATTTCGTGACCGCGCATGACGGATTCACGCTTCAGGACCTCGTGAGCTACAACGAGAAGCACAACGAGGCCAATCTCGAAGACAACGCCGACGGCCACTCGGACAACCTGAGTTGGAATTGCGGGATCGAGGGACCGACCGACGACGAAGCCATCATCGCTCTTCGCCGCCAGCAGCGCCGCAACTTCCTCGCCACGCTCCTTCTATCGCAGGGCGTACCGATGCTGCTGGCCGGCGACGAAGTCGCGAACAGCCAGAACGGCAACAACAACGCTTATTGCCAGGATAACGAGATCGGCTGGATCGATTGGTCGCACAAGGGCGTTGTCGGCGACGATTTGTGCGATTTCATCGCGAGGCTCGTCACCATCCGCAACGATTGCCATCTCTCCTCCGACCGCTTCCTCGAAGGGAAGGCTCGGCACGGCGGCGGCAATCGCGATATTGCCTGGTTCCGCGCCGATGGCCAGGAAATGTCGGAGCCCGACTGGCAGTTCCCGGATGCGCGTTTCCTGGCCTTCGTTCTCGACGGCGTGCCTTATCCGACACTGATCTTTTTCAATGCGCATTTCGAAGCACTGTCCGTCGTGCTCCCGCAGGTCCCCAACGTCAAAGTCTGGCGCACCGAGATCGACACGGTCGATCCCGCCGGACGGAGCAACGGGCAGAACGCGCCGGGCGCTGCGACCGAAGTGCCGGCGCGGGCGGTCATCGTGATGTTCGGCAAGGCGAGTTGAGGCCTTTCGATGCGCCGCCAACATTCGATGCCGTTCGGCGTATCGCTCACCGCGAATGGCGCCGCGTTCAGGCTTTGGGCGCCAGCCGCCACCGAAGTCGGCCTGCGCCTCAACACCGAGGCGCGCGACCGAGCGATGATGCGAAAGCCGGACGGTTGGTTCGATCTGACGCTCGCCGCGGCGAAGCCCGGCGACCGCTATCAATTCGTCGTCGACGGCAAGCAGCCGGTTCCGGATCCGGCCTCACGCTTTCAGCCCGCCGATGTCAAGGGGCCGAGCGAAATCATCGACCCGGCGGCGTTCGATTGGAGCGACGGCGATTGGAGCGGGCGGCCCTGGCACGAAGCCGTCATCTATGAGCTGCATCTCGGCGCCTTCACGCAGTCGGGGGGATTTTCCGGCGCGCAAGACGAGCTCGAACGCCTCGCACGGCTCGGCGTCACCGCGATCGAGCTGATGCCGATCGCCGATTTCGCCGGGCGACGAAATTGGGGCTATGACGGCGTTCTTCCCTTCGCGCCCGATTCGGCTTACGGGCGGCCCGAGGCGCTGAAGGCGCTGATCTGCGCGGCGCATCGGCGCGGCCTCATGGTCTTTCTCGACGTGGTTTACAACCACTTCGGCCCGGAGGGCAATTACCTGCCGCTCTATGCGCCGCAATTCTTCGCGCAAGCCGAGACCGCCTGGGGAAAGGCGCTCGATTTCCTCGGCTGCGCGCGCCGGTTTTTCATTCACAACGCGCTCTATTGGCTCGAGGAGTATCACGTCGACGGCTTGCGTCTCGACGCCGTGCATGCGATTGGGGATGACAGCGCGCCGCATTTTCTCGTCGAACTGGCGGAGGAGCTGCGCGCCGCGCTGGCCAGGCCCAATATTCATTTGATCCTCGAGAACGACAAGAACGAGGCGCGCTATCTCGATCGCCGCACGGACGGGAGCACCGCCCTGTTCGACGCGCAATGGAACGATGATTTCCATCACGCGATGCATGTCGCCCTTACCGGCGAGACCGAAGGCTATTACGGCGACTATGCCGACGACCCCGTCAAGCGTCTTGGACGCGCCTTGACGCAGGGATTTGCCTATCAGGGTGAGGGGTCCAAGTTCCGCGGCAGAGCGCGCGGCGAGCCGAGCGCGCATCTTCCGCCTTTGGCGTTCGTCAATTTCGTTCAGAATCACGACCAGATCGGCAACCGCGCCTTCGGCGAGCGTCTCATTTGCCTGACCTCGCGCGAAGCCCTAAGCGCGGCCATCGCGATCCTTCTTCTGGCGCCTTCCCCGCCGCTTTTGTTCATGGGGGAGGAGCTTGGCGCGCGCGCGCCGTTCTTGTTCTTCTGCGATTTTAAGGGCGCGCTGGCCGACGCGGTCCGAAATGGCCGGCGCCGCGAATTCGCTCATTTCCGCGCATTTGCGTCCGAGGAAGCACGGCAGGCGATTCCCGATCCGCTGGCATTCGAAACCTTCGCACTGAGCCGCATCGCGCACAGCCTTACCAACCCTGATCCGCTTTTCGCCGCGCTCTATGGCGAGCTCTTGGCGCTGCGCCACCGCGAGATCATCCCGCGGCTTGCCGGGCGTCATCCATTTTCCGCAGTTGACGAAACGCAAGATCGATGGCTCGCGGCGCATTGGTGGTTGGCTGATGGTAGCCAACTCTCGCTCTCCGCCAATCTCTCCGACACCGAGATCGCGGCACCCGAGCGGCCCACCGGGCGCGTGATCTGGCAATCCGGCACGCGCGCCGGTCGGTTGGCGCCGTGGGATGTCCGTTGGACGCTCGCGGAAAGCGCTGCGCCATGACAGCCAAGGATGCGATTCGGATCGAGCCGGAATACCGCGATACCTGGGGGATTTCGCGGCCGGCCCCGTCGGAAACGGTATCGCGGCTCAGCGCAGCGCTCGAGCATTCGGCCCGCGAGGGCACGCTGGTCCGCTGCTTCGAGCCGAATTGCCTCAAAGGCGGCGCGAGGCTGTGGGGGATCAGCGTTCAGCTCTATGCGCTGCGTTCGCCGCGCAATTGGGGTATCGGCGACTTCACCGACCTGCAGACCCTGTTGGTGCGGGCGGCTCTTCTGGGCGCGGACTTCATCAGCCTCAACCCGCTCCATGCGCTTTATGCGGGCGATCCGTCGCGCATCAGCCCTTATGCGCCGTCGAGCCGCGAGTTCCTCAACACCCTCTACGTCGATCCGCTCGCGATGCAGGCGCTCGCCATCGCTCCGGCCGCGCGGCGCAGCATCGCAACCGCGCGGTTTCAGGACTTTCTCGCCGACTTGCGCGCGACCGAGCTGGTCGAATATGTGAGGGTTGCGCGCTGCAAGGACGCGATCTTTCGCAAGATTTTCGGCGCCTTCGAGGCCTTGCGCGCGCGGGCGCCGCGCCACGCGATGGTTGCATCCTTCGACCGCTTCGTCGAGGAACGCGGCGCGTCGTTGCAGCGCTTTGCGGCTTTCCAGGCTCTCTCCTGCTCTGAAGCGCTCGGACCCAATTGGATGAGCTGGCCGGAGGCGTATCACGATCCTGCAGGGGATGCGGTTCAGGAGTTTTCAGTGCGCGAGGCGGCCGAAATCCGCTATCACGCCTTCCTCCAATGGGAGGCCGATGCGCAGCTCGCCAACTGCGCCCAGGTCGCGCGCAATTCCGGCATGCGGCTCGGGCTCTACCTCGATCTTGCCATCGGCGCACCGCCCGAAAGCGCCGAGGCCTGGGGAAATCGGCATGCGACGATTCCCGGCTTTCACATCGGCGCGCCGCCCGACAATCTCAGTCTCGAAGGCCAGGATTGGGGGTTGGCCGCTTACGAGCCCTACGCCGCGGCGCGCAGCGGCCATGGTTCGCTGCGCGCCATTTTGAGCGCGGTCATGCGCCACGCGGCGATCGTCCGCATCGATCACATCCTCGGATTCTACCGCCTGTTCCTGGTGCCGGCAGGGCAGTCTCCGCGCGAGGGCGTCTATCTGCGCCTGCCAGTCCATGCGCTCTGCGACGCCTTGGCGCTCGAAAGCAACGCTCGGCGATGCCTCGTCGTCGGCGAGGATCTCGGGACCATCCCGCAGGATTTCCAAGGATTGCTCGCGGCACGCAATATTCTCTCCTACCGCCTGCTCATCTTCGCCAGAGAGGGCGAGCGGTTTGTCGCACCCGAGGAGTATCCGCGTGACGCGCTCGTCGCCATCGGCACCCATGATCTGCCGCCGCTGCTGGGGTACTGGTCGGCGAGCGATCTCAAGATGCGCGCCGAGCTTGGCCAGTTCTCGGACGATCAGACGCGCCAGCGAGCTTTCGAGGAACGCGAGCGCGACCGCGCGGCGCTCACAGCCGCACTCCGGCACGCCGGCTTTGCAAGCGATGACACCGAATCGGTTTTGGCCGCGGCGCACGGCTTCCTCGCGCGCACGCCGTGCCGGCTGCTGCTCGTGCAGATGGAGGACCTCGCCGGCGAAGACCGGCAAGTCAACGTGCCCGGGACCGGCGACCCGGTGCCGAATTGGCGGCGCAAGCTCGGCCGCGATGTCGAAGCGATTCTCGACGCTCCGCGCGCAGCCGCGATTCTGGCCGCGGTTCGCCGCGAAAGGCCGAGCAGGCGCGAGGCATGAGCGCCGCACGCCGTTGTGCCGCGCCGGTCTCGACCTATCGGCTTCAGCTCAATCGCGACTTTCCCTTCGACCGCGCGAGCGCCATTCTCCCCTATCTCGCCCGGCTCGGCATCACCCATGTCTATTGCTCGCCCTTCCTCACCGCGCGCTCGGGCAGCAGCCACGGCTATGACGTGGTCGATTACACGGGCATCAATCCGGAGCTCGGCGGCGACGCAAGCTTCGAGCGCTTTTGCGCGACGCTCACGGCGGAAGGGCTGGGGCTCATCCTCGATTTCGTTCCCAACCATATGGGGGTGGGGAAATCGGACAATCGCTGGTGGCTCGACGTGCTCGAATGGGGCGAAGCCTCGCCCTACAGCCGATATTTCGATATCGACTGGTCGCCGCCGAAGCGCGACCTCAAACACAAGGTTCTGCTGCCGATCTTGGGCTCGACTTACGGCGACGCCTTGGTTGGCGGCGAGATCGCGCTGAAATTCGATCGCCAGGCTGGCCATATCGATTTCTGGTATTACGACCACCGCTTGCCCTTGCGCCCGAGCGACTATCGGAGGGTTTTAGGTGAGCTGAGCGCAATTCCGAGCCTCGCCGACGCGTTCGATTCGGCGGGCGAGGTTGCGTCATCGCAGCCTTGGCGCGAGGAACGGGAGGCCGCGAATCGATCGAAGAGGGTGCTCGCGAATGCGGCTTCGGATCCTGGAATCGCGCGCGCCATCGACGAAGCGCTCGCGCAATGGCAGGGCAAGACCGGCGACCCGTCATCGTTTCGGCCGCTGCACGAATTGCTGGAACGCCAAGCCTATCGGCTCGCCTATTGGAAGACCGCCTCGGACGAGATCAACTATCGCCGCTTCTTCGACATCGACGCGCTCGCGGGACTCCGAATGGATCGCCTCGAAGTGTTCCGCGACGCCCACGAGCTGGTCGGGCGGCTGCTCGCGGCAGGCAAGCTGCAGGGGCTGCGAATCGATCACGTCGATGGCTTGGCCGATCCGCAACGCTATCTGCGGCGCCTCGTGGCATTCGCGGCCGCGCTCGCCCCCCGCGGCGCGGACGGGCGCCGCTTGCCGCCCTATATCTTGGTCGAGAAGATCCTGGCCCAGGACGAAGCCTTGCCGCAGACCTGGCCCGTCGCGGGAACGACGGGCTACGACTATCTGGCCTTGGCCAACGGGCTTTTCATCGACGGCGCGGGCTACGCGAAATTGCAGCGCTATTTCAGCCGATTCGCCGGGCTCGATATCGATCTCAAACAGGAGATCTACAATTGCCGGCGTCTGGTGGCCGACCGCAGCTTTGCGAGCGAGTTGACCTCTCTCGTCAATGTGCTGGTCGAGATCGCGGAAACCGACTGGTTCACGCGCGATTTCACCCGCAAGCGCCTGCGCGATGCGCTGGTCGAAATCGTCGCCGGCTTCGCCGTCTATCGGACTTACGTGACGCTGCGCGGCTCATCCGATGCCGACCGCGCCGCAATCGACGCGGCGATCGCGGCCGCAAGCGCGCGCTGGATCGGGACCGACAAGGAGGTTCTCGAATTTCTCCACGCGCTGCTGACGCTCGACATCGCCGAGACCAATCCGCGGCACTACAACGCCGAACGGGACAAGATTCTTCGCTTCGTGGCGCGGTTTCAGCAATATACCGGTGCCATTGCCGCGAAAGCGATCGAGGACACGCTGTTCTATCGAATCGTGCCCTTGGCCTCGGCGTATGAGGTCGGATCGAGCCCATCGCGTCCGGTGAGGACGATCGATGAATTCCATGCGAGCGCGGCCGCGCGCTTGGCGTCTTATCCGCGAAGCTTGCTTGCGAGCGCGACGCATGACACCAAGCGCGGCGAGGACATGCGCGCCCGGCTCAATGCCCTGAGCGAGATGCCCGATGAGTGGGGCCAGCGTGTGGCGCGCTGGCATATCTACAATCGCGCGCTCCGCGGCGAAGCGGACGGGAAGCCCGCCCCCTCGCTGCGCGACGAGTATTTCCTCTATCAAAGCATCGTCGGCACCTGGCCGATGCAAGCCGGAACGGTTCTGCGATCGAGCGAGCTACGGCGCAGCTATGTCGAGCGTCTCAAGACTTATGCCGTCAAGAGCAGCCGCGAAGCCAAGCTCGAAACCTCGTGGGTCGCGCCCAACATCGCCTATGAAGAGGCCTATTTCCGCTTCATCGAAGCAATCTTCGACAACCCTCGGGAGAGCCGCTTCATCGACAGCGTGTTGCGGTTTTTGCCGCGTCTCAGACGCCTCGGCGCCTTCAACAGCCTGGCGCAGCTCGTGTTGAAAGCGACGGCGCCAGGCGTGCCCGATTTTTACCAGGGAACCGAGTTCTGGGATTTGAGCCTGGTCGATCCGGACAATCGGCGGCCGGTCGATTACCAGGCGCGTATCGCCGCGCTTGCAGGGCTCGATTTCGCCTCGGCCATCGCGCGCTGGCGCGAGGGCTGGCTCAAATTATGGGTCACGCGCCGCTTGCTGGATTTGCGCAACCGGGCGTCCGAGCTGTTCGCGAGCGGCGCGTATGAGCCTTTCGCGGTTACGGGACCGGCCGAGAAGTCGATTGTCGCGTTTGGGCGGCGAAGCGAGACCGAAATGCTCATCGTCATCGCGTGCAGGCTCGTCGGCGACCGGATCTTGGGCGATCTGTCGCGTTTCTGGCCGGGGGCGGAATTTCTCGCCCAGACGCTGTTGGAGGGTGTTTCTTCCGGCCGCTGGGTCGATCAACTGACCGATCTTCGCGTCGAGGCGAAGGAGAACCGCGTGTCACTCGCCGAAGTGCTGCCGAACCTACCGGTTGCTGTGCTCCGTACCGAGGCAAATGCCGAAAGGCGGTAAGCGCAGCTCGCCGCCCTTCGCCGCCGCGACAAAGCGCAGCTCCTGCGCCGGCTCGAAAGCGGGCAGCGCGGCGGTCGAAAGCGTCACCGCTTCGTCGCTTGTATTGAAGATGGCGAGGACCCGCTCGCCGCCTTGCTTGCGGCGCCAGGCCACGATCGGATCGGGCAGGCCAAGCAACTCGACCGTGCCGGTTCTCAGCGCCGGATGCGCTTTTCGCCAATGGAGCATGCGCCGGTAACCGGCGAGCGTCGAATCGGGATCCTCCTCTTGCCGGTCGGCCGCGAGCCGGTCGTGCTCGCAATCGAGCGGGAGCCAGGTCCGCGCCGCCGTCGAGAATCCAGAATTCGGCGCGCCCGCCACCCATGGCAGCGGTGTGCGGGCGCCGTCGCGGCCCGCATAAGCCGGATAGAACGTCCTGCCGAACGGATCGCGGATCGCCGATAGAGGCAACCTCGCCTGAGGCAGCCCAAGTTCCTCGCCTTGATAGAGGCAGGCGCTGCCCGGCAGGGTCAAAAGCATCGCCATCTGCAACAGCGCGAAATCCGCGCGACGCGCGCCGTGCGAATTCCACCTAGACACCACGCGCTCGACATCATGATTGCTGAACGACCAGCATAGCCCGTCCGCGCGGTTGCGGATCGCCGCGTCCTCGATCACTTGGCGAAGGATCGAGGGCGCGAAGGCCGTCTTCATCACCCCCAAAGTATAGGCCATGTGCAGCTTGGTTTTCCCCGTCATCGCCGCGACCCGGCCGAGCGCGCCCGTCTCGCTCGAGAGCTCGCCGATCGTAATCACTTCGGGAAAGCGGTCGATGAATCGCCGCAGATCCGTCACGAGTTCATGATTCGCCGGCTGGCACATATCGTGGAGATGGCGCTGAAAGCGAAACGGATTCCACGGCGTCGGCTCCGGGCGATGCGGATTCGCCGGATTGTCGCGCAGCGATTCGTCATGCAGCATGAAATCGATCGCGTCGAGCCGGAATCCGTCGACCCCGCGCGCGAGCCAGAATTCAGCATTGCTGAAATGCGCGTTCAGCACCTGCTCGTTATGCAGATTGAGCTTGGGTTGACTCGCGAGAAAATGATGCAGGTAGTACTGGCGCCTCACCGGATGCCATTGCCAGGCGCTGCCGCCAAACACCGAGAGCCAATTGTTCGGCGGCCCGCCATCCGGCCGGGGATTTGCCCAGACATACCAATCCGCCTTTTCGCTCGCCGGACCGGACGCGCTCTCCTGAAACCACGAATGTGCCGACGAGGTGTGAGCCCAGACTTGATCGATGATGACCTTGATGCCGAGCGCATGGGCGCTGGCGACGACGCCATCGAAATCGTCGAGATTGCCGAAGCGCTTGTCGACCTCGCGGAACGCCGCGACGTCGTAGCCGAAATCCTCCATGGGAGAGGGATAGAACGGCGTTATCCAGATCGCATCGACGCCGAGCGACGCGATGTGGTCGAGCCGTTGCAAAAGCCCGCGCAGATCGCCCCAACCATCCCCATTGGAGTCGTAGAAGCTTGGCAGATAGACCTCATAAATGACCGCGCCATGCCACCACTCCGAACTCTTCATCGCCCCCTCGGCAATATTGGAAAGGTGCGGCGCAACCGGGCGCATCCGGGCTCATGCGCCACGGAAAATCGAACCACGACGAGGGCCGCGATCCGGTTTCGCGGTCCGACTGCCTGCGGCGCGGCGCTTTGGCCGCCCGGTCGGGAAGGCAGATCCGATGAGGCGAGTTCGTAGTCAAGACGAGTCCGGCCTGTCAACCGGACAAGACTGCGTGCGATCCGGCGCGGGGAGCGAGGCATCCGCCAGGATGGGATTCCCCAACGGGCCGGCCCCGCCGCAGGGTGCCCGCGGGCCTGCTGCCGTTTTTCAATCGCGCCCTTCCTTCGGCGGCATTGCTCATGTTAGATTGCGGTTATGAGGCAGGAGCACACCGTGAAACGAGGCCAGCGGTTCCGCGACGCGCGGCCGACGCTTTTCGGCCGCATCGCCCCGGAATGGACGGTGCGCGACGTCTTCGTCGGAAGCGATGGTCTGTCCTATGCGCGCGTGGCCCTCGATTCGGATCCGAGCCGAAGCAAAACCTTGTCGGTTGCCGTCTTGACCGACCGCCATCATTTCGTCCCGGGCCGAACGATCGAATCCTAGCACCGGGGCTCCCTCGCAGCTCTCCCCGACAGGGCCCGCGCCAGAAGGCCGCGACAGCGCGATCGCCGCGATGATGTCTTTTGCGTGGAACTTCGGCCAAGCGCTCACGTTGGAGTCGCAACGATCGGCCGTCTGACACGAAAGGCGCGCGATGCGGGACATTATCAAGCATGCGGCGCGGCCCGCCTATCGCATCTTTTCCGGCAGCGTGAACACCGCGGTGTCGGAGTTTCTCATCATCGCGCTTCTCGGCATGATCGTCATGGTTCTTGCGGCGCGCTGACCGGCACGCGCAATCGCCTACGCCGCCACGCCGCTTTGATTGACGGCAGATCCCGCTTTCTCAAGCCGCGATCGGAAAGCCGTCATCGCCCGAAGCGTTGGCCGGCTGCAGTGCGGGGTTTTCCTCGTCGAGCAGCCGCGCGAGTTCGGCGCGGCCCCGGCTCACCCGGCTCTTCACCGTGCCTTGCGCACAGCCGGCGATCTGCGCGGCTTCTTCGTAGCTGTAGCCATTTGCGCCCACGAGCGAAAGCGCTTCGCGCTGCATCGCCGGTAAGCTGCGATAAGCGCGCATGAAGTCGCGCATTTCAAGATGCGATTCCTGATCGCAATTCTGGCCCGTCGGCCGCGGGATCCCCGCATAGGCCGCCATTCGCGAACGCGAGCGCAGCTCGTTGTAAAACTGGTTGCGCAAGATCGTCGACAGCCAGGCCCTCAGATTCGTGCCGGGCACGAACTTGTCGACGTTGCACAAGGCGCGCAACACCGTCTCTTGCACCAGATCGTCGGCCAAAGCCCGGTCGCGCGCGAGAAATTGCGCGAAGGCGCGGAGGTAGCCCAGATGTTCGACGAGAGCCGCTTGAAATTGCGCCATTTGATCCCTCCAATCACGTTGCGGTCGGAGTTCAAACTCGCAACTGATTGCGGCGGCGACGTGGCGGAACCGGTTGCTTTTTGTGCAGCACGCGACATCGCATTTATAAATCGCGAAATATCTCAAAAATGTCGGCGTGCGGTTCTCATGCGGCGAAATTGGGCGCTGCCGATGCGGTTTCCGAACATTTCTGTTATCGCTCCCTCGGGAGGGCCAGCGATCTCCCGCGCAGCCGAGAAAGGGCTGGCGGCGATCCGCCAACCCTCCCGTTCGCTCTTACTGTTGCGCTACGGGCGAGCCCTTGGCTTTCTTCGGGGCGAAAGCCTCGCGGCCATGCTGGCGCAGATCGCCGATGCGCTCGAGCGTGATATCGGGCGGCCCATAGCCCTCGTTCGCAACGCGACCTCGCGCATAATGACCCTGACGCACGAATACCGTGGTCACGCGCTCCATCCATCTCCGCTTGACCGCATCGAGTATCCGCAGCTTGTCGTCGATCAGCACATAGTGCCGCGCCGGGAACCATCGTTCGACGTCGTCGAGTTCCGTCTCCTTGTGGATGTAGATCAGCACGCGCGAATTGAACCGGCGCCACAAGCCCGAGCGCTCGATCTTCAGCGGCTGAAAAACCGCGTCGCCGTCGGAGAGAATGACGGGCGTTCCGAACTTCCTCGCGTGCCGCACCGCCGCGAGCGCGCCGGGATAGAGCCGAGCGACGAAGGGATAGTCCGCCATCCAATTCGCGAGGCGCAGGATGCGCGGGTCGTGCATCTGCTCGATGCGATAGCGCTCGAGGGCACCGAGATAATCCGCATAGCCCAGCTCGGTCCGCAGCTCTTCGAAGAGCGCCCAGTATCGATCGCGGGCTTTGGTGCTGTACGAGTCGGCGAGGTGACGCCGAAGATCGCTTTGTACGCGATCATTGTCGAGCAACGTGTTGTCGACATCGAAAAGTAAGACGAGATCGTCCGATCGAGCGCGCACCTGCTCCTGCTCCGACACCGCCCTTTCCCCGGATTCCGTGCTCGGGCGCATGCGCTCGCGCGCTTAGCCGCGAGGCCCGTTGCCGCGCCAAACCGCCTCGCCGCGGTACCGCGAGCGCATGCCTCGTCTCCGTTCTTCGAGGTACGGCGCAATTTCGAATAGCACCATACCGCCGAACACGACGGCGAGGTAGCGCGCAGCGGATTTCGCCGAGTCAGCCCAGCGAAAGGAGGTTGTCGTCGTCGATGCGGTAGATCGTCTGATACTCGATTCGTTCCATGAAGCAGAGAATGGGCCTGCCGCCAATAACGATTCCATGCTTGCGGGAGATTTCTGTCAGATCGTTCAGGAAGTCCTCAATGTCCTTCGATTGCGGACGGACGATCTGCGTTTCCATGGCGGCGGGCTCCTTTTCTGCGACACCCTCATCCAAACGCTCAAAGCCCGCTTCGGTTCAATGTACACCCGGCACTGCGCACGCCGCCCGGGGCGGAAAACAAAGTTCCGCATTCGGCGGCACAGCGGGGCCCGCGGACGCCGGCGCAACCGCCGCATGGTCTCCCGCGTTTCATCGTCAAACGCCGCGTTGATGCGAATGGAGATTGCGCGATGAAGCGGGCGTGTCTTTTGGCTACCGCAATCATCCTCGGCTTTGCCGGAGTTGCCTCTGCGCAAAGCTCCGGCGTTGCGACCACGGGGCCCTACAATCCCGCCCCGCCCCGGCAATCCGCCGATGTGCCGGCGCATGCACCCTGCACGCCCGAAACTCCGCTCCCCGACGAGGCGGCGACAAAGCCCAAATCCGGCGATCTGTCGGGCAGTCCGATAAGCCCGGACGCGAGAAACCAGGCGGCGCAACCCGCTCGGCCGGCATGCTCCGACCAAACCGCCCTGCGGGTGCAGCCGAACGCCATCCCGCCCCGGCGATAGCAGCATCGCGCGCCGAATGGTCACGCATCCCGCGGCATCGACGAGCGAAGGTCCCGACCGCGATCTGCCGGGCGGCCGAGAGATTCGCCATTACGACATGAATTTCGGGCCGCAGCATCCCGCCGCGCACGGGGTGCTGCGGCTTGTGCTCGAAATGGATGGCGAGCAAGTCTATCGCTGCGATCCTCATATCGGCTTTCTCCACCGCGGCACCGAGAAGCTGATCGAGTACAAGACCTATTTGCAGGCGCTCCCCTATTTCGACCGCCTCGACTACGTTTCGCCGATGAACCAGGAGCATGCTTTCGCGCTCGCGACCGAAAAGCTGCTCGGCATCGTCCCGCCCTTGCGCGCGCAATATATCCGCGTCCTCTTCAGCGAAATCACGCGCATCCTCAACCACCTCCTCAACGTCACGACTTTCGCGCTCGATATCGGTGCGATAACTCCGATGCTGTGGGGCTTCGAGGATCGCGAGAGATTGATGGAATTCTACGAGCGCGTTTCCGGCGCCCGGATGCACGCCAATTATTTCCGCCCCGGCGGCGTTCATCAGGACATGCCGCCCGGATTGGCGGAAGACATTTTCGGGTTTTGCAACTCCTTCGGCCCCCGGATCGACGACCTTCACGAGCTCCTGACGGAGAACCGCATTTTCAAGCAGCGCACCGTCGATATTGGCGCGTTCAGCGCCCAGCAGGCGCTCGATTGGGGTTTCAGCGGACCGATGCTGCGCGCTTCGGGTGTCGCCTGGGATCTGCGCAAGGCGCAGCCTTACGACGTCTACGCCGAGATGGACTTCGATGTGCCGATCGGCAAAAACGGCGATTGCTGGACGCGTTATCTCGTGCGCATGGAAGAAATGCGCGAGAGCGTGCGCATCATGCGCCAATGTCTCGAGAAAATGCCGGCGGGCCCGGTGATGATCGACGACTACAAGATTGCGCCGCCGCCGCGCGCGGAGATGAAGCGCTCGATGGAAGCCCTCATCCATTTCTTCAAGCTCTATACCGAGGGGTATCACGTGCCGGCGGGCGAAACCTATACCGCCGTCGAGGCCCCCAAAGGCGAGTTCGGGGTTTACCTGGTCTCCGACGGCAGCAATCGTCCCTACCGCTGCAAGATCCGCGCGCCGAGCTTCGCCTTCCTCCAAGCCATCGACGAGATGAGCCGCGGGCACATGCTCGCCGATGTCGTGGCGATCATCGGCTCGCTCGACATCGTGTTTGGCGAAATCGACCGTTGATATCCGGCTTGGGGGATCGACCCAATCCCGGAACTTTTCGGCTAAGCTCGTGTTCCGCTGATCGGAGGGCTGGCACCCCGCCAGCCTGTCCTCTCTCGCGACTTACCCCGCTTTCGAGCGGGGTTTTTTCGCGCCATCGTTGCGGGCGTAGCCCGGCGCGAAACGGTTTCCCTATGCGTCGGTCAGCGGCTTCTCCTTCGCCCGGCCCAGATTCTTGCCGAGAATGGCGACGATGATCAGCACAAAGGCCGCCAAGCGCAGCAGGTAGATCCAGCTGTCGTTGCGCGCCAGACCAAAGCTGAAGCCCGCCTCGCTCAGAGCCAGTGCCCAGAAAGCGGCGGCGAAGGCGAGAAAAAGCGCATCGCTCGTCTGCCGCCAAAATCGCAGGAAGAAGAGCCCGACGATCAAGAATCCCATCGCCACGGTGCCGAGAATGAAGTCTTCTGGATATTGGATCATGGCCGTCTCAATCGATTTCCCAGACGAAGCCGTAGAGCAGGAGCAGCGCCGCCGCCAAGGCCGACAGGTCGCGCAGCGGCAACAGGCTGACCGACGGCAGGAGAACGATGTCGGCGAAGAGGAAGAAATTGTTGAGCGCCAGCGCGACGAAGCCGAGCGCGCTCCAGAGCAGCAGGCGGGATCGGGTCCGCACATGGCTGCGGAACAGCAGGAGCATCGCCAGCGTGCTGGTAATGAAGCACAGAAAATAGACGGTCGGACCGAGAGCCTGCATCCCCCTACTCCTTTTTGATGCGGAACGCGTCCGCAAAAAGTTGGATCTTATGATTGGGCGATTCCAGAATCGTCTGCATTACCGCGACGGGAAATTGCCGGTAATGCGCCACCAACCGCTCGACCTGCGCATCGAGCTCGCGCGTCGCAGCGTGGTAGCGATACCGCCCCTCCGTCTGCTCTGCGAAACCGACGCGCTCAAACTGCTGCAAGACTCTGCCGACGATTCCCAAGCTGCTTCTGAGCTCGCGCGTCAGCTCGTCTACGCTCCAGCTGCGCCCCCGCTCGCGATGCATGAGAAGCAATTGCTCAAGAGCCCAGATCGAACCGATCGCATCGCGAATGAAATTGACAACATCGTCAGGAAGCACCGCCCCATGCCTCTTTACGCTCGCATCACCATTGCCTCGGTCGCGACGGCCGGAACTGCTCGAGCGGCCGAGGAATTGCGAAACTACCGGAAGCCGGCGCGCATCGCATCCGAAAATTTCCCGCAGGCAGAGACGCCACGATGCGCATGGAGATAGCGGATCGTTCGCGATCTTAAGGCGGAGGTGAGAGCAGATGCGGCATTGCGGCGCGGGGCCGCAGCGAAGGAAGCGGAGCCTCGGCGCCGTGCCGCGCCGAGGCTGGGTCAGGCCGCAGAGGAGGGTCTAACGGGCGGGGGTCGCTTGCTGCAATTGCTGCTGATTGAGCTGAGCGGTTTCTTTTTGCTCCTGCTCGTTCTTCGCACGCGACGCCGAAGCACCGGTGCGCGCATGCTCCGCACTGACCCGGCGCCCGTGCCGTGTCGAGGTTCGGGAACGAGAGGAATTCTGCTCCATCGTCCCGCTACTGGGCATGCTCGAAGCCGCGGTGCCGCTCTTATCCGTCGCGGCACCACTGTTCTGCTGCGCGAAGGACGGCGTTGCGACAGCAAGACCAATGACGGCGGCAAAGATCACGTATCTCATGAGAAATCTCCCGAGAGATCATGATGTGAGTCGACCGGCGGCCATGTCCCGATGCGCCGATCACCCTTCAAACATCCGGCGGCAGCAGAGGGTTCCAGAGCGCGAGCAAGCCCCCTTGGGCTGCATCCGGCGGCCGCGATCGCGCCGCTCGGGCTGCGGAATGTTTCGCGCGGCGATGGGGATAAGGATCAATAAAAGCCCACTCTCATCACAAAAATATCACAGCGCTGTTCGTATGATCGCACGCCAAAAATTGGGGGTCCCTATGCCGCGGGCCGCAAAAGCCAGCACCGACGCCGATTCCCGCTTCCTCGACTCCCACCAACCTCCGCGAAAAAAGGACGGCGCCGCCCGCGGGCACGACATCGGCCAAGCGACGCCCCTCGACGTCGAAGAGTTGCTGCGCGCCCTCCAGGCGATGCGCGTCGGCGATTTCTCGGTGCGTCTTCCACATGATTGGGTCGGGATTGCGGGCAAGGTTGCCGACACCTTCAACGAGATCGTCGCCGCCAATGAGCGCATGTCCCAACAGCTCGAAACCGTCGGCGAGGCGGTCGGGCGCGAAGGCCGGATCAGCCGGCGCGTCCAATTGGGAGTGTCGCTGGGCGCTTGGGGCGAGATGGAAGGCTCGATCAACGCGCTCATCGACGATCTGCTCTGGCCGACGACGGCGGTGACCCGCTCGATCGCCGCGGTGGCGCGCGGCGATTTGCTGCAAACCGTGCCGCTCGAGGTCGACGGCCGGCCGCTGAAGGGCGAATTTCTGCACTCTGCCACCATCGTCAACACGATGATGAAGCAGCTGAGCGTATTCACCTCCGAAGTGACCCGCGTCGCGCGCGAGGTGGGAACCGACGGCAAGCTCGGCGGCCAGGCGCAGGTCAAGGAAGTCACCGGCGTGTGGAAGGACCTGACCGAGAGCGTCAACTCGATGGCCTCGAATTTGACGGGGCAGGTGCGCAACCTCGCCGAGGTCACGATCGCGGTCGCCAACGGCGATTTGTCGAAGAAGATCACCGTCGACGTGCGCGGCGAAATCCTGCAGCTGAAAGAGGCCATCAACACCATGGTCGATCAGCTGCGCTCGTTCGCCTCGGAGGTGACGCGCGTCGCCCGCGAGGTCGGCACCGAGGGCAAGCTCGGCGGCCAGGCGCTGGTGCCGGGCGTCGCCGGAACCTGGAAGGACCTGACCGACAGCGTCAACGCGATGTGCGGCAACCTGACCGACCAGGTGCGCAATATCGCGCAGGTCACCACCGCCGTGGCGCGCGGCGATCTCTCGCGCAAGATCACCGTCGATGTGCGCGGCGAAATCCTCGAGCTCAAGGACACCATCAACACGATGGTCGACCAGCTCAACGCCTTCGCCTCGGAAGTGACGCGCGTCGCGCGCGAAGTCGGAACCGACGGCCGGCTGGGCGGCCAGGCCCAAGTCCCGGGCGTCGCCGGCACCTGGAAGGACCTGACCGACAACGTCAATTTCATGGCGTCCAACCTGACCGG
>DATEKH010000255.1:0-2500 GCA_035277525.1 Allostellaceae bacterium | reverse complement strand
ATGAACGGTATAGACACCTGAAATTATAAATTTACAAGCGACAATCATGTAAAATACATGATTTCTGCTGCTCAATTACGCGCCGCTCGGGCGCTTCTGGGCTTTGACCAGCGCAGGCTCGCCGAATTGTCGGGGCTGTCGGTCCCCACCATCCAGCGCATGGAAGCCAGCGAAGGTGTCATTCGCGGCAATGTCGATTCGCTGATGAAGCTCATCGCCGCGCTCGATGCGGCCGGCGTGTTGCTGCTCGGCGAAGGCGCGCCGAGCGCGGGCGGAGGGCGCGGCGTCAGGCTGAAGGCTTCCTAGGGCGAGCAGCAAGGAATGCCGGTCGATATCGGATTGGGGTGCGCAGGCGCCTTGCTGGCGCTGGTTCCCGTCTCACTCGCGACCGGGCGCGCCAAACCGGGATCGGCGTTGGTCTATGGCGCCAGTCTTCTCATCTGCGCCGTCGCGCTCGCCGCGGCGCTCGCCGCGCTCATCGGCGGAGCAGGCGCGAGCGAGCGCGTTCTGCCGCTCGGCCTGCCTTGGCTCGGCGCGCATTTCCGCATCGATGCGCTGGCCGCCTTCTTCCTCATCGTCGTCAATCTCGGTGGCGCGACGACCAGTCTCTACGCTTTGGGCTATGGCCGGCACGAGGCAACGCCGCTGCGGGTGCTGCCGTTCTTTCCCGCTTTTCTCGCCGCGATGAACCTGGTCGTCCTCGCCGACGACGCCTTCACCTTTCTCTTCTCCTGGGAGTTCATGTCGCTGACCTCTTGGGCGTTGGTGATGGCGCATCATCGCGAGCGCGACAATGCGCGCGCGGGCTATATCTATTTCCTGATGGCGAGCTTCGGCACGCTCGCTTTGCTGCTGGCTTTCGGCGCGCTTGCTGGGCATGAAGGCGACTATGCCTTCGCCGCCTTGCGCGCGGGCGCAGGGCAGCATACCCCCGCCATCGCCGCGCTGGTGCTGGTTTTCGTGCTCCTCGGCGCCGGCTCCAAGGCAGGCCTCGTGCCCTTGCATGTGTGGCTGCCGCTCGCGCATCCGGCAGCGCCGAGCCATGTCTCGGCGCTGATGAGCGGCGTCATGACCAAAGTCGCGATCTACGGCTTCGTGCGCGTCATTTTCGATCTTCTCGGCGAGCCGAGCTGGTGGTCGAGCATGACCGTGCTCGCGCTCGGCGGCGCCACCGCTGTTCTGGGCGTGCTCTATGCGCTGATGGAGCATGATTTGAAACGGCTCCTCGCCTATCACACGGTCGAGAATATCGGCATCATTTTCATCGGCCTCGGCCTGGCGCTCGCCTTTCGCGCCAACGGCATCGACTGGGCGGCGGCGCTGGCGCTGACGGCCGCGCTGTTCCATGTGCTGAACCACTCGCTGTTCAAGAGTCTCTTGTTCTTCGGCGCGGGCGCCGTGCTGAACGCCACCGGCGAGCGCGACATGGAGCAGCTTGGCGGTCTCATCCATCGGATGAAGGCGACGAGCTTTCTCTTTCTCGTCGGCTGCGTCGCGATCTCGGCGCTGCCGCCTTTGAACGGCTTCGTCTCCGAATGGCTGACGTTTCAGGCGATTCTCGTCAGCCCTGATCTGCCGCAATGGGGGCTGAAGATCCTCATTCCCGCCATTGGCGCTCTGCTCGCCCTGGCTGCGGCGCTCGCCGCCGCCTGCTTCGTCAAAGCCTTCGGCGTCACCTTTCTCGGCCGGCCGCGCTCCAACGCCGCGCGCGACGCCGAGGAGGTCGACCGGCTGTCGCTCGCGGCCATGGCGCTGCTGGCGGCCTTGTGCCTCGTCGCCGGCGTGGTGCCGGGTCTCGTGGTCGATGGGCTCGCTCCCGTTGTCGCGTCGCTGGTGCAATCGCAAATGACGAGCCAGGCTGCGATGCCCTGGCTGTCGCTCATCCCGATCGCGGCGAGCCGCAGCTCCTACAACGGCCTCCTGGTGTTGTGCTTCATCGCGCTCTCGGGCGGGTTTTCGGCCTATGCGATCCATCGCCTCGCCTCGCGCGGCCTGCGGCGCGCGCCCGCTTGGGATTGCGGCTTTCCCGATCCTAGTCCCGTGACGCAATACAGTGCGGGCAGTTTCGCCCAGCCGATCCGCCGCGTCTTCGGCGCGGTGGTGTTCCGCGCGCGCGAGACGATCGAGATGCCGCCGCCCGGCGCGCTCGCGCCGGCGCGGCTGACGGTCATACTCCGCGATCCGATCTGGGACGCGCTCTACGCGCCGGTCGCAACCGCGGTGAGTGTCGTGACCGAGTGCGTCAATCAACTCCAGTTCCTCACCATCCGCCGCTATCTGAGCCTGGTCTTCGTCCTTCTCGCCCTGTTGTTGACGGTGCTTGCCATATGGCTTTAGCGATCGATCTCGCCGTGCAGGCCGCGCAGATGGCGCTGGTTCTCCTGCTCGCGCCGCTCTTGACCGGCATCGTGCGCAAGGCGAAGGCGCGGCTGCAGCGCCGCCGTGGCCCCTCGATCATTCAGCCCTATCGCGATTTGGCGCGGCTTTTGCGCAAGGACGT